>NZ_BLKZ01000002.1:365113-730226 GCF_010723575.1 Mycobacterium bourgelatii | reverse complement strand
GGCGGGTTCCCACTGGTCGGCCTAGCGTCACACGATTCTCGTCGGGCCTGGGCTTCATGACGCTGACCTCCCGTCGATTCGTCCCCGGCCGCGGCGCCGACTCCCCTCCTGCGGCGCCTGCGACCTAGGTATGAAACTATCACGTCAGATATGATTGACTTGTTTCATTTTATAAACTGTGATCGGGATCACGACGGCAGGGGCCGAATATGCTCCCGTCGGTCGCGCGCGCCCGGGTGCGTCAACCGACCGGACGCGGCCTGACGAAAGGCACCAGCACCTCGTCGACGAGCTTCACGCACAGCTCGTCGTCAATCGGGTCGCCCGTCACCAGCAGGCGGTGCCAGAGCACGCTCTGCCCCAACTCGCGAGCGATCTCGATGGGTACGTCCGGACGCACATCGCCGCGGGCGATTCCCCGAGCGAGCAACTCTGACATCTCCTTCTTGCGCCAGCCGATGACCTCGGTACGGAAAGACTCGGCGAGCTCGTAATCGTGTGCGGCCGTTGCGATTACGGCACGGATGGCAGCGGCTTGCGGGCCGGTGAACAAGTCCGCCCAACCGCGCAGGATCGCCAGCATATCCTCGCGATAACTGCCGGTGTCCTCGTGCGGAATCGCCCCGACGGCGATGCCCAACAAGGTGTCGCGAAGTAGCGCCCGACCGTCGGGCCACCTCCGATACAACACCGCCTTGCTGGTGCCCGCGGCACTGGCGACGGCCTCCATCGTGACGCCGGCGGCGCCGTGCTCGCCCACGAGACGCAGTACCGCATCCTTGATCGCCGCATCTAATTCCGCACCATGCCGCCGCCGCATCAAAGTTCCTTCCGAGAAACGGTTGCGTTTCTTAGAGCCACATCGTAACGTGCTCTGGAGAAACGGTACCGTATCTTGGAGGTCGCCATGTCCGGCTTGCCCGTCTTGTATCCGCTGCGTTCCGTCGACACCGCGACGGTGCGTTTCACGAAGGCTCCGCATCACCGCCGTCGGGTAACGATCGACCACCGGATGCTGCCCGGCGTCACACCGGAGATGCTGCTCGATTGGTTCACCCACATCGGCGGAACGATGTCGTACGGCGGTGAGATCGTTCCCCGCTACCTCGCGTGGCATCCGCTCGATCACATTCACTGGGACCTGGCCAGCGAGGCGCCGGGCGGCGGTGCGGGCGAGGGCGCACGCTTCCACATCGTCGAAGCTTTTGGCGCCCGACCCGAATACAAGGTAGACATCGTGGACCGAGTGGAGAAGCTGGACGAGACGGGCATCCGTCTTGTCGAACGGGTCGCCGGGGTCATCGTCTTCCAGCTCGAGCACACCTGGTCGGCATGCTCGGACGGCACGCACTACGTCACGGTGCTCGACGTCGGGGCGCGCACACCGCTCTACGCGCCGGTCAACCGAATCGCCTGCCGCCGCTTGCCCGACGACATGTTGCGGGCCTGGGTCAAACACAACATCGAGGAAGTCGGCCAGCTGGAGTATCTACTGCCACAGCTGAAGTCGGGTGAGCAAAGCACTTGCGCCACGGCCGTGGCGAGCCCTGGCATCCGTTCGGCAAGATAGCTGCGTTCCGCGGCTTCGACGGTTAGGCTGCTTCCCGGCAGGCGCGAGAACCGCAGTGCGCCGACCATGGCGCGAAAGGTTCAGATGTCTGACGACGACGAGAACGTCCCCGCATCGTCGGCGGTTCCGCCGGGAAATTACCCGCTGCCTCCGCAATACACGCCACCTCCGCAATACGCCCCTCCCCCGCCGGCACCGGCGCCCAAGAAGAGCGCGGTGGGCAAGAAAGTCCTTGCGGCGCTAGCCGTGATCGTGCTGGCGGTTGCGGTGAAGGTGGGCGCGCGTCTGGTGCTGAACAAGCCCAGCCACCACGGGTCGCACAGCCACGGCTTCGACTACGCCGTCGGCACCTGCCTGAATCTCTCCAAGACCGGCATCGTCGTCACGCCCGACGAAGTGAAGGTCGAACCGTGCTCGTCACCGACCGCGCTGTCGAAAGTCGCGAAGAAGTACACCGGCACCAAGAACTGCCCCAACGCCAACTACGGGACCCTGGAAGGTGGCGGCAGCGGTCTCTGCTTGGAGGACAACCTGACCGTCAGCAGCTGCTACACCCAGGACCTCGTCTCGCATATGTTCAAGGCGACCGAATGCAAACCCTCGGTTCTGAGCACCGAACCGACCTTCAGGGTCGCACTCCGGCAAGACGGCGTCGACGACCCCAGTCTGTGCAGCGAGGAGCAACAGACGGTCGACTTCCCCGAACCGCCCCTTACCTATTGCATGGACGTTCTCGTCGCCGACGAGTAGCACCCGGCTCAGCCCGCACCTTTGCCGTTGTCGACCCGGTACACGGCGCCATGTATCGCCGCGGCTTCGTCGCCGGCCAGAAACGCGATGACATTGGCGACGTCGTGGGGCCGCATCATGCCGCGCGGTGCGGCCGAGCGCATGATCAGGTCGTAGTTCGGGTTCTCCGGGGCGCTGAAATTCTCGATCTGTGGCGTCAGCATGCCCCCGGGACATATTGCGTTGACGCGCAACCGATCTGCGGTGTATTCAACGGCCAAGGCCCGGGTCAGCCCGATCAGCCCGTGTTTGGCGGAACAGTAGCCGGCCGAATACGCCTGGCCCTCCACACCGGCGATGGAGGCGACGTTGACGATGTTGCCGCCGCGGGCCAGCAGATGCGGCAGCGCGGCTCGGCACAGATAGAACGGTCCGCTCAGGTTGACCGCCAGGTCTTCCTCCCAGTCCTCGTCGTTCATCGACTCGGTCCGGCGCATCTGGTGCCGCCCAGCGATATTGACCAGCACATCGAGTCCGCCGAACCGTTCGACACACGTCGCGACGGCGGCGCGGCAGGCCCCCGAGGACTTCACGTCGACCGAGACGTATGCACCGCCGTCGACGTCCGCGAAGACCTCGGCCAGCCGATCGGCGTCTCGTGCTATTCCGAAAACGGTTGCGCCCCTTTGAGAAAACAAGCGGGCGGTTTCCGCGCCCAAGCCCGACGAAGCGCCGGTGACCAACGCGATCTTGCCCTGCAAGTCAGCCCCACCAGAACGCCGTCGCGATGATCCCGTACAGCACAACGAGAGTGGCGCCTTCGAGCCAATTCGACTCACCGTCGAAGTAGATGAATGCGGCGAGCACCACCGACAACATCAGGGCGGCCACCAGCATCGGACTGAAGACCAGCGTCAACGTGGTCAGGCCGGCGATCTGCGAAATGAGCACGAGCAGCGGGGCCAGCACCAGTGAGATCTGAATCGGCGAGTTGAGTACCACCGCGAAGGCGTAGGCCGACCTGCCACTGGCGGCGAGTTGGACACCGACCACGTTCTCGACGGCGTTGCCGGCGATCGCGACCACGACCAGACCTGCAAAGGCCTGGGAGATGTGCATTGAGTCCATCGCCGGTTGAAGCGCATCGACGAACCACTCCGACACGAAGGCGGCGAGGAGACTGGCGACGGCCAGCATGCCAATGGCCAACCAGATCGGCCACCTTGGGTGTGCGCCCTCTTCGGGCTCGGTGGTCCCGTTGCCGGGATCGGCCTCGTCGGCCGGGCCGGCCTCGTCGGTATCCCGGCGCAGCGAGGCCGGCAGGTTCAGGGCGAACAGGACGAGCAACAGCACCGACACAATCAGCGAGAAGGCGTCCTCATGTTCGGAGGCCGGAGTGTGGATCCAGTGCGCCACGGACGGGATCGACATCGCCGTGACCGACAACAGCATCAGCACGGTGATGGAGCGGGCGCGGGCCGAACCGAGTTGCTGGGTGCCGTGGCGTAGGCCGCCGGCCACGAAGGCAAGCCCAAGCACGAGCAGGAGGTTGGCCAGTATCGACCCGACCAGCGCAGCGCGAACCACGTCGACAAGTCCGGCCTTGAGACTGAATATGCAGATGAAGAGCTCCGGAAGATTACCGAGGGCCGACTGCAGAACGCCGGTGGCACCCGGCCCGAAGCGGTCGCCGAGTTGATCCACGCTGTGGCCCACCACCGACGCGAGTACACCGACCGCCGCGGCTGCGAGAAGGAACCTCAGCACCGAGTTCCACTCGCCGTAATGAGCGAACCCCGCACCCAACGTCAACGCCACCGAGAGGATCAGCAAGATCCGATCGGACCGGACAAGGACGGGCGAAGCGACCTCGGTCGACATGGTCAAACATCATGCCAGCAACGTGGGCGAGGTAACCGTCCTCGCCAAGGAAATATCAAGCATCCGTCGAGCAGCGTTGGCGAATCTAAGCGTGTCCACCGCTGCCAAGGGAGAAATGATGAAGAAGTTGGTCACTGTCGCGAGTTGGGTCGCGGGTTTGGCCGCCGGTTTGTTCGCGGCTTCTGCCGGTATCGCTCACGCGGATGCCGCGGCGCCGGTTGGCTTCTGGGTCAACCAAACTGGATCCGAGCAACTGCTGGTGAGCGCGAACGGCTGTTCCCTGGCGGATGGGGCAGGTATGCCAACCACCTCCGGTCCCTGCTCGTGGAACCCGTCGTCCCGCGGCGGCATCCTCACGATCCTCAGCAGCCAGACTCGGACGCCGTCGCCCGTCTACTTCAACGTGCTGTGGATAAATCAGACGACGATTTCCGTCTACGGCGACGTGTTCTACCGGCAGGCCTGACCGTCCACGACCTCAATGGTCGTGACCATCGTGACCGAGGCCGATAGCAATGTCCCTCAAGTCCCATGCGTCACAGCGAAGAAGACGGGCGGTTGCGGTGCGCGGGCCGGGGTTACGTCTTGGTCAGCTCGGCGTATCGAGCGATGTGATGGTCGGTGGTTCCGAACTCGTACTGGATGGCGGTGAGCCGCTTGAAGTAGTGGCCGATGGCCAACTCCTCGGTCATCCCCATCCCGCCGTGCAGTTGCACGGCTTGCTGGCCGATGAACCGCGCCGCACGGCCGACGGTCGCCTTACCGGCCGACACCGCGCGGGCGCGGGTCGCCTCGTCGGCGTCGAGCTTCAGGATCGCGAGATAGACAGCGGCGACGGACTGCTCGAGCTCCATGTACATGTCGACCATGCGGTGCTGCAGCACCTGGAAACGGCCGATGGGCTGTCCGAACTGCTGGCGCTGCTTACAGTATTCGACGGTGTCCGCCAACACTTTTCGCATGCACCCGACCGCTTCGGAGCAGACCGCCGCAGCGCCTTCGTCACGCGCTCGACTCAGCGACGGCCACGCCTGGCCCTGCTCGCCGAGCAATGCGTCGGCCGGAAGCCGTACGTCGTTGAACTCGATGTCGGCAGCGCGCCGGTCGTCGATGGTGCGATACGAGTGCATCTCGATGCCGGCTGCGTCGACATCAACAAGAAAGAGTGAGATTCCGTCGACGTCTGGGGTGCGGGCGGTGACCAGCAGGTGTTCCGCCAGTGGCGCCGCCACTGCCATTATCTTGCGGCCGTTCAGCACCCAACCGTCACCCTCACGTCCGGCCCGCGTGGAGATGTCCTGCCACCGATCACCGGATTCGGGTTCGGCGGCAGCCAACGCCACAACGGCACTGCCCGAGATGATCTGTTCCAGCAGCGATGTAGCCCTCGAACCGCCGGCACGGCGCAACAGCCCACCGGCTACGACCACCGTTTCGACGTAAGGTTCGACCACCAGCGCGTGACCGAGCGCCTCGGTGATAACCATGAGTTCTTCTGGGCCGCCACCGATTCCGCCCAAATCCTCGGGCAGCGTGGCGCCCAGGATGCCCAATTCGCCAGCGAACCCGCGCCAGATGTCGGGCTGCCAGCCGATGCCCGTCTTGGCCGCCCTGCGGCTTTTCTCGAGGTCATAGCGGACGGCGAGGAATTTCGTCAGCCCGTCACGCAGCAGTTCTTGTTCGTCGGTCAGATTGAAGTCCATTTACAGCCCCAATGCTGCCTTGGCGAGAATGTTTCGCTGAATTTCGTTGCTGCCGGCGTAGATTGAGCCGGCCCGGTCATTGAAGTAGCGCAGCGGCGCCACGGCCTGCCACGGCTCCCCCGAGGCGTAGCCATCAGCGGGCGGCTCGAAATCGGCGATGGGCCCGCCCGGGGCCGTGGCGTGCGGCTGGTAGGCGCGGCCCCACGGCCCGGCCGCCTCCAGCGCGAGTTCGGTGAGCGCCTGGCTGAGTTCGGTACTCAGAATCTTGAGCATCGACGACGCCGCACCCGGATTGCGGCCTTGCGCCACCGCGGCGAGCACTCGGTACTCAAGGATCTCCAACACCTCGGCGCGGATCCGTGCATCGGCCAACTTGCGCACGAAGGCCCGGTCGTCGGCGAGCTTTCCCCCGTTGGGTCCGGGTTGGCTCTTTGCCGCTTCGCCGATTTCCTCTGCGGCCACTTGCAGACCCGGCGCGACCGCACCGCCGCCCAAGAGATACTTCGCGACCGTCCAGCCGTCGTCGATTTCACCGAGCACGTTGGCTTTCGGTACCCGTACCTCGTCGAAGAAGATCTGGTTTTGAACCTGTTCGCCCGATGTCATCACCAGCGGGCGAATCGTGATTCCGGGCGAGGTCATGTCGATGAGCACGAAGGTGATGCCCTGCTGCTTCTTCTGCGTCCGGGAGGTGCGCACCAGCGCGAATATCCAATTCGCTTCAGCGGCATGGGTTGTCCAGATCTTGCTGCCCGTACACACCAAGTGGTCGCCGTCGGAGACGGCGGACATGGACAGGTTGGCCAGGTCCGACCCTGCTTCGGGTTCGGAGTACCCCTGGCAGAAGAACACCTCGCCGGTCAGAATCCGCGGCAGGAAGAAGTCCTTCTGGGCGTCGGTTCCGTACCTGATGATCGCGTGCGCGACCATCCGAATCCCCATCGGCGACAGGGATGGCGCACCAGCCAAGGTCGACTCACGGGTGAAGATGTAGTGCTGGGTCAGGGTCCAGTCGCAACCGCCGTATTCGACGGGCCAGGCCGGCGCCGCCCATCCCCGCTCATGCAGAATCGCCTGCCAGGCCATGCTGGCCTCGTGGTCGGCGTAGACGCTGGTCATCAACCGTCCCGCGCGTCGAAGTTCGGGGGTGAGCTTCTGTTCCAGGAACTCCCGGACCTCGGTCTGGAAGTCCAGCTCTTCCTGCGTCCATTGCAGATCCATGAATTTCCCGGTCTAAGCGTCGTATTGGGAGCGTCGGCGCGAGCTTAGCCCACTCGGTTCTGGGGGATGGTCGTCAGCCAAGGAGCGGCCCGAGAGGTAAGTGCCGACAGCCGAAATCGTCGCCGCGATCGCGTCGGCGCTGTCGCCGCCCAACGGGGCGAGGCTGGCAAAACCGTGCGGAAGCGAATCGAACTGCCGGTGGTGCACGGTTATGCCCGCCCGACGCAACGCGGCGGCATATTCGTTTCCTTCGTCCCGAAGCGGGTCGAACCCGCCGGTGAACACCAACGCGGGCGGTAGGCCGGCCAGGTCGGCTTGCAACGGCGATACCAGCGGGTCGTCGGTTGCTATGTCGGTCCCGCCAAGGAACGAGTCGGTGAACCAGTCGATTTCCTGCTTGGAGATGAAGAATCCGTCGGAGAACAGTTCGCGTGATCGGGTCTGACCGGAGAGATCGACGGCCGGATACCACAGCACCTGCAGCGCGGGTTGCGGCAACCCTTCGTCACGGCTGCGCAGTGCGACGAGGACCGTCAGGGTTCCGCCCGCACTGTCGCCGCCGATCGCGATCCGCGACGCGCCCAAATCGGCGGCGTGGCCGAGCGCCCACCGATAGGCGGCGACGCAGTCGTCGACCGCGGCCGGGGCCTTGTGCTCGGGCGCCAGCCGGTATTCCACCGACAACACGTGGATGGCGGCGTCACGGCAGATCATTCGGCACAGCCCGTCGTGAGATTCGATGTCACCCACGACAAAACCGCCGCCGTGGAAAAAGACAAGCAGCGGCGCCTCAGCCTTGACCGGCGGCCGGTAGTGCCTCGTCCGCAATTCACCGGCCGGGCCAGGAATCGAAAAGTCGGTCGTGGGGACGGCAATCCGGGGCGCCATGGCCACATGCGAATCACGCATCAGGGCACGGGCGACGGCTGGATCGCCGGATGCGCCCAGCCCGCCGGTACGCGTGAGCCGCTGGGCCGTCAGTACGAGTTGGGCCGTGGCATCGAGGGTGTTCCCATCGATCGTGATCGGCTTGCCGCCGGCAAGGACTCGTTTCACCCGATCCGGAAGCCGCGGCAGGACGAAGACGCCCATGCGCAGTGCCGCGTTGGTGGCCGCAATGGGGCGAGTCTTCGATCGGGCCATAGGGCACCCTAGACCGGAACATAAATTTGGTTCAACGTCGGTAAGTGCGAGCCTTGGTGAACTCCGCCACTGACCGCCGCTATGGCGACCGCACCGGGCGTACAGTCGGGGATAAGTTAAATGAGCTAAGTATCGCTCGTTGCCCGCCGAGAGGAGACGGACCAATGGCCCGCACCGACAACGACAGTTGGGACCTCGCGTCCAGCGTGGGAGCCACCGCGACGGCCGTCGCCGCATCGCGAGCGATAGCTTCGAACGGTCCCGACGCATTGTTGAACGATCCCTGGGCTGACCCACTCGTCCGTGCGGTAGGCATCGACACCTTCATCAAGCTGATCGACGGCGAGATCGGCGATCCTGACGATCCGCTGCTGAACCGTCGGACGATGAAGGAGCAGATCACCGTACGCACACGGTTCTTCGACGACTTCTTCATCAAGGCGACCGACGCCGGCATCCGCCAAGCCGTCATCCTGGCCTCCGGGCTCGACACCCGGGCGTACCGATTGCCGTGGCCGGTCGGCACCGTCGTCTACGAGGTCGACCAACCCGACGTCATCGCTTTCAAGACGCGCACGTTGGCCGACCTCGGCGCCGAACCCGCCGCACAACGCAACACCGTGGCAATCGACTTGCGTGACAATTGGCCGCTGGCATTGCACGGTGCAGGATTCGATCCCGGCCAACCGACCGCCTGGATCGCCGAAGGCCTTCTGGTCTACTTGCCGCCCGAGGCGCAGGATCGCTTGTTCGACAACATCGTCGCCTTGTCGGCGCCGGGCAGTCGAATTGCCACCGAACACATGGATCTACGCAGCGTCCCGGCGGACTGGGCGCAGAAGCTCACCGAGCGGTCCCGGCGCATCGGTTCCAACATCAACCTGGCCGAGCTGTTCTACACCGGTGATCGCAACACGGCCGGCGAGTACCTCGCCGGCCACGGCTGGCAGGTCGACGTGCTGACTACCGAACACGCTTTTGCCGCAAACGGATTCGCATTGCCCGACGACGAGCTCGCGTCATTCGGCAACGGCTCTGGTTACCTGACGGCGGTCTTGGCCTGAGCATTTTCTTCCACCTGATCGCAACGGGTCCGAGTCGCAACCGCAGCCGCGTGTCCCGGATAAGCGCTGGTAGAGCTGCGCGTTTTGCCGGCTTAAGCACGCCACCCTTGGGGTCGGCCGCGGTCGCAGCGCGGACCAGACATTGCACTGGTGTAGTCATCTGTATACGGTCGATTGCGGCCGCATGTACACAGTCGACTACATGCGGGAGATCTGAAAGGCATACGCCATGAGCAGCGAAATCCGCGTAGTGAAATTGGGCGAGAACATCGGTGCACGCATCGACGGTGTGCAACTCGGTGCGCTCGACGCCGACACCGCCGCCGCCGTCAATCGGGCGCTAGTAGAGCACAAGGTGGTGTTCTTTCGCGGCCAGCACCATCTGGACGACGACTCGCAGTACGCATTCGCCGAGAGCCTGGGCGTGCCCACGACTCCGCACCCCACCCTGAAGTTCGACGGAAGCAAGGTGATGCGACTCGAGGCGATCGGGGGCAGCGGTGCGAATCAATGGCACACCGACGTCACCTTCGTCGACCGTCCACCCAAAGCGTCCATCCTGCGTGCCGTGGAGTTGCCCAGCTACGGCGGCACCACCACCTGGGCGTCCACCGTGGCTGCGTATCAACAACTGCCGCAGCCGTTGAAGGTGCTAGCGGAGAACCTCTGGGCCGTCCACAACAACGCATTCGACTACGCCCAAGTAGATCCCGCGCAGCTGGCGGCCGCCCAGGTCGCACCAGAAGCGCTGCTGAAGTACGCTTCCGAATTTCACTCCACGCACTTCGAAACACACCACCCCGTGGTGCGGGTGCACCCGGAGTCGGGCGAAAAGTCCTTGCTCCTAGGGTCATTCGTCAAGTCGTTCCTCGAGGTCAACGTCGCCGAGTCCCAGGCGTTGTTCCGCATCTTTCAGGACCGAATCACCCGGCTGGAGAACACGATTCGGTGGAACTGGGAACTCGGCGACGTCGCAGTGTGGGACAACCGCTCCACCCAGCACTATGCGGTCTCGGACTTCGGCGACCAACCCCGCCGGATGCACCGGATCACGCTTGCCGGCGACATCCCGGTGAACGTACACGGTGAGCGCAGCCGGGCGATCCAGGGCGACGCGAGTGAGTACTCGGTGGTAGACACCCCGAAATCGCTTGTGGCGTAACGTTACGCGGTGCCTTAGGAGGCGACCGCGACGAAGTCGTCGATCTGGTTGATCGCCGCGGTGGCGCCCTCGATCACGCCCATGTTCAGCACCTGCTGCAGCGCTTCGGCGGACGGGAAGGTACCCACAAAGATCGCGCGGGTGCCGCCATTGTGCTCGGTGAAAGTGTAGACGTTCTGGGAGACCGGTAGATCCGGGTTCGGGTTGAAGTCCTCATCGGCGAAGCCGTCCTCGAAGGAGAAGCTCCTCGGCTCGTCGACGGCGGTGATCCGCCAGAAGCCGGCGTACTTCTCGCCGTTGGGACCGGTCATGAAGTAGTTCGCGCGGCCGCCGGGCCTAAGGTCATGGTCGACGAAGGTCGCCGGGCAGTCCGGCGGACCCCACACCTTCTCTAGTTGACGCGGGTCGGCGTAGATCTGCCAGATCCGCTCCACCGGTGCGGCGAAGTCGGCGGTGATGGTCAGGGTCAGGTTGTCGAGATCCTGTTGAACGTCGGTCACGGGCACGGTTCAGTTCTCCTTTGTTGAGTCGGCTGCGATGAGTTCGTCGATGCGCGCGACGCGACCGCGCCAAATCTGTTCCAACTCGGCCAACATTGCTGCCACCGAACGCACTGCCTCCACGTCGCCGCTGGCCAGTTGCTCGCGACCACTGCGTCGCTTGGTGAGCAATCCGGCCTTCTCCAGGACGACGACGTGCTTTTGCACCGCCGCGAAGCTCATCTCGTATTTCATGGCGAGCGCGGAAACCGAGTGTTCGCCGGTCAACACCCGGCGCATGATGTCGCGCCGGGTCCGGTCGGCAAGCGCCTGGAACAGAGCGTCCGCCCGGTCTTCGAGATCCACCGCCACAATCCCAAACATACAACCATTTGGTTGTATGTTGTCAACTGATCTTTGGATCTTGGCCCTGATCTTTCGTCCGGCCCACTCGTAACGTGGAGGCATGACCGTTTCTGTGCCTGTTCCGGGTTCTGTTGGGAAAGCAGTGGGTGCGGTGCGGCGCGACCTGGGCAGCAGGCTGTTCTCGATGGTGGCTGGGCCCGAGGGACCCGCTAACCGTCAGCGCATCCACCACGCACCCGGCGACCGGTGGTTCGCCGAAGACCGTCCCATCCGGCAGGTGCACGCGGACGCGTCGATGTTTGTGGGTGGCCTGCGCGCGCTGCTGCTGCAGTCGCTGCACCCGCTGGCCATGGCCGGAGTCGCCGAGCACTCCGACTATCGCGGCGACCCGTGGGGACGGCTACAGCGCACCAGCACCTTCCTGGCCGAGACCACCTTCGGTTGCGCTGCCGATGCCCAACGGGCCGTGGACAACGTCAAGCGCATTCACACCTACGTGCATGGCGTGGCGCCGGACGGCCGGTGGTACGACGCGTCGGATCCGCATCTGCTGGAGTGGGTTCACATCGCCGAAGTGGACAGCTTCTTGCTCGCCTACCAGTTGTACGGTGCGGCACCCCTCGACAAGGCCGGACGTGACGGCTACGTGGCGGACATGGCCGTGGTGGCTACGGCGCTCGGCGTGCCCGAACCGCCGCGCACGGAGCACGAACTTCGAGAGCGCATTCGCGCCTACCGCCCGGAACTGCGTGGAACCGCGGCCGCCCGGGACGCTGCGCGATTCTTGCTGCTGACTCCCCCGTTGCCGCTGCCGGCCAGGCCCGTTTACGGCGTGCTGGCCGCTACGGCGGTTGCGATGCTGCCCAGATGGGCGCGCCTGCCGCTATTGCTTCCCTACGCTCCCCCGCTGGAGGCGACGGTGACGCGGATGGCCGGCAGGGTGCTCGTGGGCAGTATTCGCTGGGTCATGACCCCGCCCGAGCACCACAGCGAGCAGGAGTTGGAGCCAGGTCGGACCGCGTGAGCGAGCGCGCGGGCGGTCGGGATGGACGGCAGAGGTTAGTGTTGCTCATCGTGCTCGGCGAAAGTCCCGTGATACCCCCTGCGGCGATGTCATGACCATCAACGACAGGCTGTATCGGCTGTTGCGCCTGCCCTTGCCGGTGGTATCCCTGCGCAACATCGTGATCGTGGCCGCGCTGTCGGTCATCGTGCTGGTGATCGCGCTGGGCGCGTGGGTCTGGATCGGCGTCACCAATGACCAGTACAGCCAGCTGGACCGCCGGCTGGACTCGGTCAGCAGTCTGGGCGACGTGCGGACGTTGCTGCTCAGCGCGCCCCGCTCGGCGACCGACCAAACCGTTCCCGCCGACGACAGCCTGGTCCGCACCGTGCGGGTGGGTAACTCGACCGTGTCCGTGCCCAGCGACATCGTCCTGCCGGCGCTGCCGATCGGCTATGCGACCACCACGATCAACGGTGCCCCCTATCGAGTGCGCACGTTCACCGCCGGTCCGGCGACCGTCGCGCTCGGCGCTCCGCTGGCCGGAGCCGAACGCCGGATAGACCAGCTGCACCTACGGGTGCTGCTCATCTGCGGCAGCGTCATCGTCGGAACGTTCATCGTGGGCAGCGCCATGTGGTTGATCATGATCAATCCCTTCCGGCTGCTGGCGCAGCAGGCACGCGCGATCAACGCGCAATCCAACCCCGGCGAGGTCAAGGTTCGCGGGGTATGGGAAGCGGTGGAGATCGCCGAGGCGGTGGAGGGGATGTTGAACCGCATCGGGGACGAACAGCAGCGCACGAAAGCCGCACTGGAAACGGCGCGCGATTTCGCCTCCGTGGCCTCCCATGAACTTCGCACGCCACTGACCGCGATGCGCACCAACCTCGAGGTGCTTTCCACGCTCGAACTGCCCGCCAAGCAGCGCGATGAGGTGTTGGCCGACGTGATGCGCACCCAGAACCGCATCGAAGCCACCCTGTCGGCGCTGGAACGGCTGGCGCAGAACCAGACCATCACCACCGACGACTTCGTCCCCGTCGACATCGTCGAGTTGCTGGACCGCGCCGCGCACGACGCCGTGCGGATATACCCCGACCTGTCGGTCTCGCTCCTCCCGTCACCCACGGTGTTGATGCTGGGCCTACCCGCCGGTCTGCGGCTAGCGGTGGACAACGCGATCGCCAACGCGGTCAAGCACGGGCACGCCACGCGAGTGCAACTGTCCGCCAACAGCTCTCGGGACGGAGTAGAGATCGCCATCGATGACGACGGCACCGGCGTTCCCGAAGCTGAACGCAGCACCGTCTTCGACCGGTTCTCCCGCGGTTCCACCGCATCACAGTCCGGCTCCGGCCTCGGACTGGCGCTGGTAGCCCAGCAGGCCGAACTGCACGGCGGCACCGCGTCCCTGCACGCCAGTCCCCTTGGTGGGGCGAGGCTGCTGCTGCAGCTCCCAGGTCCACGGCCGCGCAATGAGGATGGGTACGTCTAACCGCCTAACTAATCCGCCACTGGATGCCCGGGAAATAGCGAAAAGAACTGGTAGGACGGGTCATTCGCGTCCATAGCGCCTCGTGGCGTCCCTTCGACGATTGGATGTGAGAAGTCCAGGACCGACGGGTCGCTGACCCGTGCCCAGTCGGTGACGATCATCCGCTCGGTGAAACCCCATGTGCCATCCCGCTTCTCGTACTTGTCCAAGTACCGCCCACCGATCAGGACATCGACGTCTCGTCCGCGCGCTCGGAACGTGTGCATGGCGATGCTGTAGACCTCACCCTCAGCGAGGTGTCCACTGATGACGAAATTTGCCGTGGTGATGTTGTGCTGCATCGCCCGAAGGTATGGACGGGCGGCGTCGAGGTTGGCGAAGAAATCGTCGGTGCCACCCGCGGAGAAGCGGCCGTGGTTGTCTGCCGCGTCGGGGTGGTACAGGCTGCGCAGTTGGACGGTGTCACCGCGGTCGACGGCACGGCAGTACGCATGGACCAGCCTGCGCAACTGGTACTCGTCGAGCATTTCCGTGAGGAGGCTGTCCGATGGCGTCATCGCTTCACGCTAAGCGACGCGCCCGGACCTCATGCCCGGGCTTACCGCCCGGGGTTACCGACGGTGCTTACTGGCCGTGCCCGGAGAACTCGTCCATGGAGTTGTAGACACCGACGCGCCGGAGGTAGAAGTCGCGCAGCCCGATAGGCAGCACCGCGGACAGCACTTTGTTCATCTTCGAGGTCCACGGCATGATGACGAACGGTTGGCCCTTCAACATGGCCGCCCAGGTCCGCTGGACAACCTCTTCCTGCTCGAGCATCGGCGTGAACAAGATGCCCTTGGCGCCCTCGAACATGCCCGTGTTGATGTAGGTGGGGCAGACCGTCGTCACCTTCACCTTGTCGTGCCCGGCCTGCTCCAGCTCCAGTCGCACCGAGTCCGAGAAGCCGATCGCCGCCCACTTGGAGGCGGCATATGCGGCCATGCGGGGAATGGCGTTGAGCCCGGCCGACGAGGCGATGTTGACGACGCGACATTGCGCCCCGGACTCGATCATCGCCGGCAGGAACTCCCGGGCCACCAGCATGGGCCCAATGGAGTTGACCTCCATGGTCAGCGTGAAGTCGCGCGTCGAGTTCTCCCAGAAGTAGCCGTTACCGCGCACGATCCCGGCGTTGTTGAACAGCACGTGGATCGTGCCGACGTCGTTACGCACCCGCTCGGCCGCCTCGGCAACCGCGGACTGGGAGGTGACGTCGACGGTCGCGTAGTGGACGGTCCCACCGGCCTTTTCCAACTCCGCCGCGGTCTCCTTCAGGGCGACCTCGTTGGCGTCCCAGAGGACCACGGCAGCGGCGCCCTCCTTGACGGCCTGGGTGGCGAACAGCTTGCCAAGGCCCATAGCGGCACCGGTGACTAGGACGTTGGTCCCCTTGACGGACTCCATTGGTGGGCTCCTTTGGCTATCGATTTGGCGGTCTGATAGCTCTTATACCCGTTCGATCGCGCCAGGTGTGACAGCTTGTCACGATCACTTGCCTCGTTTTGGAACCAAACGCCCAAATGATGCCCGCCGTGTGCTGCCCGCTGCACCCGCCGTTAGTGTGCTTGGGTCGGCGGCAGAGAACACGCCGATAGAAAAGTTGGACACATTCATGACGACAGCAGAGACTTCGGCGCTCGAATCACGGGTCGGCCACTACTACCAGATGAACACCACGTACCTGGTGGGCCGTGAAAAGCTGCGCGAGTACGCCCGCGCGGTGCAGGACTACAACCCCGCGCACTGGGACGTCGCGGCCGCCGCGGAACTCGGCTATTCCGACGTGGTGGCGCCACTGACGTTCACGTCGGTCCCAGGCATGGCGTGCAATCGCCGCATGTTCGAAGAGGTTGTCGTCGGTTACGACACCTACGTACAGACCGAAGAAGTCTTCGAGCAGCACCGCCCGATCGTCGCGGGGGACGAACTGCTGGTCGATGTCGAACTGACATCGGTGCGTAGGGCCGCCGGCCGGGATCTGATCACCGTGACGAACACCTTCACCGACCAGGCGGGTGAGCGGGTACACACGCTGCACACCACCGTCATCGGCGTCACCAGCGAGGAAATTGATCCCGCGGTCAAGACCGCCGTGCAGAGCGCGATGATGCACGACGTCCGGTTCCTCGAACCCCACGCAGCCGACGCCGCCTACGAAAAGACGGTGCGGCCCGACGACGAGGCACCTATCGCCGAGCAAGGCACTACCCGCACGCCGGGGACGCCGTCCTTTGACGCCGTTGCGGTCGGCGACGAGCTGCCGGTCCGGCACGCACACCTGTCGCGCGGCGACGTGGTGAACTACTCCGGCGTAGCCGGCGACGCGAACCCGATTCACTGGGACGAAAATCTCGCCAAAGTGGCCGGGCTCCCCGACGTTATCGCGCACGGAATGCTCACCATGGGGTTGGGTGCCGGGTTCGTTTCCGCGTGGTCGGGCGACCCCGGTGCGGTCACCCGTTATGCGGTGCGGCTGTCAGCTCCCGCCGTCGTGCCGGCCATCGAGGGCGCAGACATCGAGTTCAGCGGCCGGATCAAGTCATTGGATCCGGAAACGCGCACCGGAGTCGTCATCCTCGGCGCGAAGTCGGCGGGGCGGAAGATTTTCGGTCTCGCGACCTTGAACGTCCGCTTCAGCTAGGCAGCGTGCACGCGATCGACGGCTAGAGCCGGTCGACGATGTCCTTGGCTTGCTTGAGACCCATCCCGGTCTCCTGCACCAGAGCCTTGATGGCTGCGAGCTTGTTCCCCTGTGACACCAGCTGTCGCACCGCGGAACTCACCACAGTCTCGGTGGACGAGCCTTCATGTGCGACGGGGATTGGAATCCCGTAACCGCGAACCGCCCGCTCCAACAACTCCACGCGCCTTTCGAGCTGTGCGAGTCGCTCGCTCTGGTCGTCGTCACCACCCGATCCCCTGAACATCGCCATGGCAACAGTGTGCGGCATGGTGCGCCGTCGATCGATCTGGATCCCCGGCGACACGAAAGTCAGTCCGCAAACGCACTGCATTGTTTCGATCGGGCCTAGCCGGGAAACGCTCGAATTAATGCCCTACAGCGGGTTCGTCGCAACTTCGGGACCACAGCTGTCGACCCGCTGCGGGCGGTGTGAGGCCAGTTGAGGAGGACACGATGGCGGCCAACGTAACTCATAAGTTGATCGAGTCGCATCTCGTGTCGGGGGAGTTGAAACCGGGTGACGAAATTGCCATCCGGATCGACCAGACGTTGACCCAGGACGCCACCGGCACATTGGTAATGCAGGAACTGGAGGCGCTCGGCCTGGATCGCGCCCAGACTGAAGTGAGCGTGCAGTACGTCGACCACAACTTGCTGCAGACCGACGAAAAGAACGCCGAGGATCACGAGTATCTGCGTACCGCCGCGCAACACTTCGGGCTGTGGTTTTCCAAGCCCGGTAACGGTGTTTCGCATCCGACGCACATGCAGCGCTTCGGCATTCCCGGCAAGACCATGGTCGGCTCCGACTCGCACACCCCCGCGGCGGGTTCACTCGGCATGCTCGCGATCGGGGTCGGCGGCTTGGAAGTGGCGGTCGCCATCGCCGGCAAGCCGTTGCACCTTCGCATGCCCGAGGTGTGGGGGGTTCGGCTGGAAGGTGAACTGCCGCAGTGGTGTTCGGCCAAGGACGTGATCCTGGAAATGCTGCGGCGCCACGATGTCAAGGGTGGGGTTAACCGGATCATCGAGTACTACGGGCCCGGCCTGGCGACTTTGACCGCGATGGACCGGCACGTCATCGCCAACATGGGCGCCGAACTGGGCGCCACCACATCGGTGTTCCCCAGCGACGACGCCGTGCGGGAATTCCTGCGCGCCGAGGGACGCGAGGACGACTGGGTCGAGCTGTTGCCTGACGACGGGGCGGATTACGACATCGACGAAACCATCGACCTTTCCGAGCTGGAGCCTTTGATCGCCAAGCCGTCGTCGCCGGGCAACGTGGTGCCGGTGCGGGAAGTCGTGGGCGAGCCGATAGCTCAGGTGGTCATCGGATCGAGCGCCAACCCCGGTCTGCGTGACTTCGCGATCGCTGCGGCGATGGTCGACGGTCGCCAAACGTCACCGGCCGTCAGCTTCGACATCAACCCCACCTCGCGGCAGATCCTCGCCGACCTGATGTCGATGGGCGCGACGACATCGCTGGTGATGGCTGGCGCCCGGATCCATCAGGCGGGCTGCATGGGCTGCATTGGCATGGGCCAGGCCCCGGCCACGGGACACAACTCGCTACGCACGATGCCGCGCAATTTCCCGGGGCGCTCGGGCACCAAAGAGGACAAGGTGTGGCTGTGTTCGCCCGAGACCGCGGCCGCATCTGCACTGACGGGGGTGATCACCGACCCGCGCGAGTGGGCCAAGACCGAAGGCGTCGACTATCCGACGTTGCGCATTCCCGAGAAGAACAGCATCAACACCGCGATGCTGGTGCCCCCGCTGGAACCGGACGAGGCCAAAGACGTCGAACCGGTGAAGGGTCCCAACATTTCTGGACTACCCGACCTGGAACCGCTGCCCGACGAGTTCGAGGCGCCCGTGCTGTTGAAGGTCGGCGACAACATCTCGACCGACGAGATCTCCCCCGCCGGTGCTCGCGCGTTGCCGTTCCGGTCGAACATTCCGAAGCTCGCGGCGTTCAGCTTCACCCAGATCGACGAGTCCTATCCCGACCGCGCCCAGGAAGCGGACGAGACCGGCCACGTCATCGTCGGTGGCGACAACTACGGCCAGGGCTCCTCGCGCGAGCACGCGGCGATCGCGTTGCGCCAGTTGGGATTGCGGGTGGTGATCGCGAAGTCGTTTGCCCGCATCCATTGGCAGAACCTGGCGAACTTCGGAGTGCTGGCGCTGGAGTTCGTCGATGCGGACGACTACGACAGCATCGAGCAAGACGACACTCTCGCGTTCACGAACCTGCAGAAGGCCCTGGCGGAAAATGAACCCATCACCATCAAGAACGTCACCAAGGACACGACTTTCAAAGTTTGTCAGCGGCTTTCGCCCCGACAGGTCGACTACATCCTGGCCGGTGGACTCATACCTCAATTGACGCGCGAAGCCGATGACGGGTGAGCGTCGTCAGCAGTGCAACTAGACGCGACGCGGCACGGTGCCCAACTCACGCAGCCAGCCTTTGCGCGCTGCCACATGCCATTTCAGCGACGCCGGCACGGCCGGCCAGGTGTTACGGATGACGGCGCGGATTGCCCGGTAGCTTCTCTCATTGGCCTTGGTCCACCGAATCGAAAAGCGTTCCCGCACAATCGGCGGCAGGCCACCGAAGATCACCAGCTGCATTGGGGGTGCCAGCGCGGCCCGGACCGGCAACGTGGGCAACAGCCAATTTGCCAGCGGCCGAAGGCGCGGGTGGCTGGGAAAGTCGCGCGAGGCGCTCATATCGGGAATCGCCGGGCGCTTGATGAACTCGATCAGGTAGTCAGATGCGGCGTTGGGCTGCAACACCTCTGCGCAGTAGCGCTCATATTCGCGATTGAATTCCGCCAGCGTCGGCGGCAACACCGAGTCTGACATGCCATAGCGGCGGTACCACTCGCACCCTTCGCGGTAGAGCTGCTCGCGTTCACCATCGGTGAGCCGGTGATTGTCCCAATACTCAGCAAGCCGATGAACCATGACCTGGAAGGTCGCGTGCGCCCACCAGTAGGTGTCGGGACTCAGCGCGTGGTAGCGCTGCCCGTCGGGCAGGACACCCTTGATGTCACGGTGAAAGTCACGCACCTCAATCCCGATGGCGTCAGCGGTGGGACCGGCATAGACAGCTCCGAGAATCCCCGGCAGGGAACGGAATACCCGATCCACCGGGTCGTCGAAGAAGTTCGAGTGGTCTATCAGTCCCTGGCCGATCGCCGGGTGCATGGTTTGCATCAGTCCCGCGGTTCCGCCTTCGAAACCGATCCGCATGTCACCGGCCCATCGCCACAACAGCGACTGCGGGCCGAGGTCGATACGGGTGTTCACGGTGGCAGCCTAATCGAGGCCCCAACTCAGAATTGTCAACGCACCAGGCGCAGCCGCTGTTGGGCCAGCCTCAGCGAGAGCCGTTGTCCCCACGAGACCGCCAAAGCGTCGCTTTCGATGCCGTCGCCGAACACCACCAGGCGGTCCGACTCCACGTCGACGGTCAGCGTCGCCGCGGCCAACTCCCCTTCCACCAGGGACGTACCGGTGGCGGGCGACGGCCAGGCCTCACGAACGAACCACGCGAGCCGGGACTCGGTCGGGCCCGGTAACGCGATACTGCTATGGCGTTCTTCCCAGACCGACCGACACCAGCCGGTCGCGCCGGTGCCGGTTGAGACGATCAGTCCCGACGATGCTTGCCGCTCGGCCCGTCCGTCGGCCAATTTGATTGTGTAGCGCGCGGTTTGATGGCTGACATGACCGACGAAGATCTCGTTGACGGCCAGTAGCTGCTGCCCGTCGTCGGTGTCCGCCGCGACCATGGTGCGCGGCTCAACGTCGGCGGCACCTTCCGCCGCGGGCCGGATCAGCGCAACGGCGTTGTCGGGCGTGTGTGGCACCAGCACGCCGGCGTTGCGATCCCGTTCGGGGTTGACGCCGATCACCGGCTGGCCGTCGAGATATTTCGCAACATTGGCCACCAGCCCGTCCTGGCCGACCACGACGACGACGTCGTTGGGCTCGAACAGAAATCGGGACAGGTCTTGGCGTTCGACGCGGCCGCGACGCCAGTCGGTCGGAATCGCCGCGGCGACGGTGGCAAGGGCCGCTTGAGTGCGCCGGTGCCGCGCTTCGAGCTCATCGATGCTGCGCCCCCGGCTGGACAGAAAGAACGCGGCCTGCCCATGGGTGCCGTGTCGGGCCAGCGCATCGTCGAGCTCGGTACGTCGGTGCACCAGGATCGCTCTCGGGGGCAATGTCATTGGGCAGCTCCCCCAAGGCGGGCCAGCACCGGCGCCAGCAGGTCCGGCGTCAACACCAAGTGCTCGATCTTGGGCAGGCTCGCGGCGAGCTCCTTGACCGCCAGGCCCAATAGGGTGGCCTCGGACAAGTCACGGTAGGCGGCCAGTCGCGCGGATTCGGCCGCGGCCTTCGCGTCGCCGACCAGCCGAATGGCTTGGGCCTTCACCTCGGCCAGTTGTACGTCTCGGCGGGCACGAGCTTCGGTGGCGATCGCTTCGGCCGCCCAGACTTCCTGGGTTTTCAGGCGGTCGTTGATGCCGTCCTGCGCAACCAATTCCTCCCTGCGACGGGCCAATTCGATCTTGGTCTGCATTTCATTCTCACCGATGGCCCGTTCGCGCTCCACGGCCAGCGCGCGGCGTTCGAACGTCGCGCGGTCCGCCTCCTGCTGCACCTGTTCCCGGGTCGGGGTCTGCAGCGCGCGTTCCACCTCTGCCTCGGGGCGTATCGCCACCACCCGAACACCCAACACCGCGATGCCCGTCTCGGCGAGCCGGGTGTCGCCGGCCAGGCCGTTCGTCACTCGATCTCGTACCGCGCTGATCCCGTCCGCCAGAACCGCAGTCAACGTGGTGCGTGCCAGCAAGTCCAGGCCGTGCTGCTGAGCGGATTCGGTAAGTATCCCGCCAACCTGTTCCAGGGGCGCCGACCGCCAGTTGCCGGTTTCGGTGTCGATGGAAAAGTCGATACGCTGCGCGGCCAGCGTCGGATCGACGATGCGATACGTCACGGTGGCCTGGATGGTCACTTCCTGGAAATCGCTTGTCCTGCCGCGAAATAACAGCGGCAGTTCTCGGTCGTCGAGCGGAATCTCGGACATCGCCGCGGTCAGTGGCAGAAACCAGAATGCCAACCCCGGCCCGTCGTGCGCGAGCTTGCCTCTGCGCACCGCCCGGACGTGGGCCGTCTGCTCGGCCCGTAGGTGACGTAGCAGTGGGTAGCGGGTGATGACGGCCATTGGGGCCACCTCCTTAGTTATCGTCGATATGACGATAAGCGCGGGAGTGGCTTTTCGTCAATACGACGATTAGTCTGACCGCGTGCCTTACGATCCGAAGGACTATCCGCCGGTCGCGGTGTCCGTCGACCTCGTGGCGTTGACGATCCGGGACGACGAGTTGTGCGCCTTGGTCGTCCAGCGCGGAGAGGAGCCCTACGCGGGCTGGTGGGCGCTGCCCGGCGGATTCGTCCGCCCTGACGAGGATCTCGACGAGGCTGCCGCGCGTGAACTGCAGGAGGAGACCGGGGTGTCCGCTGCCCGCCTGCATCTGGAACAGCTAGCCAGTTACGGTGCGCCGCAACGTGATCCTCGGATGCGGGTGATCACCGTCGCGTACCTGGGCCTGGCGCCCGACCTGCCGCGGCCGGCCGCAGGCGGCGATGCTGCCGGCGCACGCTGGGCACCGGTATCCGAACTGTTGACCAGCCGGCTCGCCTTCGATCACCGACAGATCCTGACCGACGGTGTCGAGCGCGCACGGGCCAAGCTCGAGTACACCCCCCTCGCGACCACCTTCTGCCCAGCTGAGTTCACCGTGGCCGACTTGCGGCGGATCTACGAGATCGTCTGGAACACCAAGCTGGACAGTCGAAACTTCCACCGCAAGGTCACCGGTACCGCGGGGTTCCTCGAACCCACCGGGCGGACGACCACCCGCGATGGTGGTCGCCCGGCGCAGCTTTACCGACCGGGCAACCTGCGTCTGCTGCACCCGCCGATGACGCGTGCGTCTAACTTGCCTTGAGTGTCCTGGTGAAGACGAGAGCTGGTCTGCCGGCGCCGGTTTCGCGACGACGACTGTGGTCCGGGTGATACATGCCGCAGCGGCGGAGGCGTGACCCGATGGTGCTCTCACTCGCGTCGGGGTCGCAGGCCCTGGCCAGTGCCATGGCCTCCGCCATGGTGGTGCTTTCGCCGAGCAGCGCGTAGGTCAACGTTGGATCGGTAAACAGCCCGGTGCGGATCTTGGCCAGGGCGGCGCGAACCATCGGTGAATGCCCGAACGGCATGTCGTCAGGGACGTCATCGATTCGAAGCGCGCCCGGTGTGCCGGCGGGAATCCGAACTCCGACCACGATGGAGACGGTGTGCCCGCGTTCGTCGCGGCCCGGATCACTGACCACGTCCAGAATCGCTACGCCACCGACAATCTCGGCGCCCACCTTCTCCCGGGCAATCCGGCGCGCGGCCTGTTCCACCGTCTCTTGATTCCAGGCCGCCAACAGGCCTCCGGGCAGGGTCGTCGCGCCTCGGTGCGGCTCGCCCGCGCGGGTGATCAGCGCGATGCGGACAACGTCGACATCCTGGGTCAGGGCCACCAAATCGACCGAAAGCCAGGTGCCGTGGAGGGGGTGGTTCCCGCCCTTGTAGACCAGGTTTGTTTCTCGTAGCGAACTCATCACAACTCCCTGTTCGCGCTCGGTCAGCTGGTGCGGCTGCGGTAAAGCTTTGTCTCGCGCTGCAGTTCGTCCCGCACCTCGGCAAATGACAACTGCCGCAGCAGATTCCCGTTTTCGTAGACCAGCTGTAGTTCTTGATTTGCTTCCTCGTCGGCGTTTGCGTGCTCGATCAAGTACGGAAGGCCGTCCGGGGATCGCCGGACCGCCAAGCGGCCGGTGGCGGACTTCTTCGTCCCGTCGTCGGTGACGGGGTCCTTTTGGATGTCTCGGCCTTCCCCGTTGATCTGCACCCACGTCGCCTTCATCGCCATCTTGAATGTGTCGCGCGTCTGGTATTGGTAGGTGAAGCTGCCGTATCCGAATACGACTGCGGTGGAGGCGAATCCCTGTCGGATCAGGTTGGCCGTGATCGCATCGGCGCGCTCGAAGTTGATCGAGTCGCCGTAGATCGCGCCAACCTGCGGGGCGAGGTCCCGAAATCCTTTGTCGTTGACGACGGTGCCGAACTCGTCGGCCAGCAGGTTCACCACGCCCCGACGTGCCGGGCTGCCCTCCGGCGCATTGGGGTCACCGCACAGGATCAGCTCGGGATCGCCGCTGTCGGGCCGGATGACGACCTTTCCGTCCCGTGCCGCGATCTTCTCCTTCAGTCGGGGCAGAAAATCGGTGCACACCTGCCAAAGGTCGTAGGTGTCGGACACGATGGACACGATGCCGCTGGGGTAGAGATCCAAAAGCCTTTCGAATGTGCCGAATTCGGTGTCACGGCCGCCCGCGCACATGACGCTGTGCTCGGTGGCCGGGCAGGAATTGGCGACGATGCCGTTGTCGCCCGGGTAGAAGCGCTCGACGTATCGGATCGCGGACAGGGTATCGGTGCCGCGGAAGCTCAGCAGATGTCCGGCACTGCTAGCGGCGGCGGCGTACATGCCCGCCATTCCCCTGCAGGAGAAGTCGTGACCTTGGAAGTCGACGGCGTCGGGATCACCGGAGGCTTCGGCACGCTCGTCGAGCAGGGTGCGGTTTCGCCAGGCGATGGTTGCGCTGGTGATCGGCTGCCACAGCTCTGCGGAGAGTTCGGTCTCCAGGTAGTTCGTCAGCCAGAACGCCCGCGGGTCGGTGTTCTCGATCGTGAAGTACGGGACCCGCAACGGGACCAGGGCGCCCTCACGGAAGGCTTTGACCCGTAGGGGAAGGTGCCCGATTTCGTGTAGCGTTCGGAAGTGTTCCGTGCCAACGTCATTGCTGCCCAGCAGTCCTGTGACGATGCTGTCGTACTTTGCCAGCACCGCATCCAAGGCCTTGGCGTCGAGGCTGAAGAATTCGTTCCACCGCTCGGTGATCTGGGTGAGCAGAGCCTGTAGCCCGAAGAAGACAGTCACATCGACGCCCGGAATTCGGGTGCCACGCGCCGTGAGGTTGGAGAACACCACTTCGGTGCCGTCCGGGTACTGCCGCCGGTGATCCAGTTTGTACGCATCGGTCGCCAGCAGTGTGTCCACAACGCGGTTGACGGCGTCGTTCATGTCGGAATCCTGTCTGCGTAGTTGTGTGGTCATCGGTCGGTTGAGGTCAGCTGCTGCGCGCCGTTGAGGCGGCTCACAGCCGCGGCGATCCAGGGTTGGAGTGTGATCACGTGAATCTGGTTGTCCCGCAGGCTGGCTGCCACCGCGGTGCCCAGCGAATCGGTGGTATAGATGCGGCGGTATGGCGCGCGGGCTTCGGCGGAGAAATTCGGCTTGGTGAATCCGCCGTGAGTGACCCACAGATCCAGCACCACACCCTCCGGCGCTGCGCCAGCCAGCAGTGCGAAAGTCCCTCCGCCATCGAAGATATCGTCGACGACCAGGTAATTGCCGGGCGCAAGGTCGGCGTCGAGTGAGTAGCGGGTGAGGTGTCCCGTTTCTGGGTCGCGGTTCTTGCTCGCTGTGTAGACCGGCAGGTTCAGCGCCGTGGCCACGCCCGTGGCTCGTGCGACCGCGCCCTTGTCGGGGCTGATGACACCCAGGTATTGCGACGCACCCCCGTTCGCGGCGAGCGCGCTCTTGACGATGTCGCCGAGTGGGAGGACGTGCTCACGGATCTCCGGTCCGTGGGCTCGCATGGCCGCCAGCCAGACGGGGCTGTGCGGGTCGACGGTGACGATGTCGGTGATGCCGGCGCCCGCGGCCAGTGTTGCGTTGACGACGGCCGGGCTGGGTATGTCTTTGTCACCGCGCGCACTGGGCAGGTATCCGAGCGCCAGCACCCGCGGTTGCTCGGGGAACAAGCTCTCGACCAGTACAGACCACGCCTTGACGAGCGCCCAGTCCGCGGTGCTGCGCCGGATCTGCAGGATCTGCACGGTCCCCGGGATCGCTTCGGTATCCCGTATCGGGCGAACGGTGAGGTCTCCCATCGGGTAGGAGAACACCTCGAACGCCTGTGCCTCGATCAGTCCCGCGCCGTTGAGTACTTGGAACTGGTAGCCGTCGTCGCTCATGCGGACACGATAACCGGAATTTCTCGCAAATCCAAATTAATTGTCGTCGCAGTGCGGCCGGGCGGCTGGCGCTAGTTGTCGTCAGTTCCCAAAACCAGCTTGCCGCAACGCTTCTGCCATTGATCCCATGGGTTGGCTCGGCGCGCCCCGGCCGGCATTCTTGCCACGGCCCGGGTTCGGTCGCGTCCCTTGGCCCCTGTTGCCGGTCGCGCGTGCGGCACCTTTGCGGTCGGTGCGGTCGGAACGCGCCGCTCGATCCTGCTGGGGGGTGTCATTGAGCCGCAAACTCAGCCCGATCCGCTGACGTTCCACGTCGACGGAGATCACCTTCACCCGTACCACCTGGCCGGACTTCACGACCTCGTGTGGGTCAGACACGTAGCGGTCGGACATCGCCGAGACGTGAACCAGGCCGTCCTGATGAACACCGACATCGACGAACGCACCGAAGGCCGCGACGTTGGTCACCACCCCCTCCAGGACCATGCCCACCTTCAGGTCGGCCACCTTCTCCACCCCGGCGGCGAAGGTGGCGGTCGAGAACGCGGGCCGCGGATCGCGGCCGGGCTTTTCGAGCTCGGCGAGAATGTCGGTCACGGTGGGTACGCCGAACCTGTCGTCGGCAAAGTCCGCGGGCCGAAGGGATCTCAACGTCCGCTCGTTGCCAATGATCTCGGCGAGGGTAATGCCCAAGCGATCCAGGATCTTTCGGACCACCGGGTACGCCTCGGGGTGAACACCGGACGCATCCAGGGGATCCTCGCCATCACGGATCCGCAGGAAGCCCGCACATTGCTCGAAGGCCTTGGGGCCCAGGCGCGGAACGTTCAGCAGTGCACTGCGGCTACGGAACGGCCCCGTCTTGTCGCGGTAGGCGACGATCGCTTCGGCCAACGACTCCGAGACTCCGGACGTACGCGCCAGAAGCGGGACTGAAGCGGTGTTCAGGTCAACACCGACCGCGTTGACAGCATCCTCCACAACCGCGTCCAGACTGCGGGCGAGCATCCCCGGCGTCACATCGTGCTGATACTGACCGACGCCGATCGACTTCGGGTCGATCTTCACCAGTTCGGCCAGCGGATCTTGCAGGCGGCGCGCAATCGACACCGCCCCACGCAGTGTCACGTCGAGAGTGGGCAACTCGTAGGCCGCATACGAAGAGGCGGAATACACCGACGCGCCGGCCTCACTGACTAGAGCCTTCGTTGGGGCATCACCGCCGGCAGCGCGGATATCGGCGATCAACTCGGCGACCAGGGCGTCGGTTTCGCGCGATGCGGTCCCGTTGCCGATCGCGACCAGCTCCACGCGGTGCCGCTGGATCAGCGCCGCGAGAATCCCCTTGGCCAAATCCCATTGCTTTTGTGGCGCATGCGGGTAAATCGCGCAGGTCTCCACCACCTTGCCGGTGCCGTCCACGACAGCCACCTTCACGCCGGTTCGGTAGCCGGGATCCAGGCCCAGCGTCGTGCGCGCGCCCGCGGGCGCCGCGAGCAGGAGGTCCTTGAGGTTGGTCGCGAACACCGCTACCGCCTGTTCCTCGGCCCGCTGCCGCAGTCTGAGTCGCGCGTCGACCTTGGCAGAGACCGTCAGCCTGGTACGCCACGCCCAATCCACGGTGGCGGCCAGCCACGGCGTCGCGGCCGCCGATGAGCTCATGTCGATGCCCAGGGACTGGGCGATCATGGCCAGGTACGCCTCGTCGTCACCCCCGTCGAAGTTCAGCGACAAGATCCCTTCCTTCTCACCGCGCAGGACGGCGAGCACGCGGTGTGACGGCATCTTCTCGAGCGGCTCGTTGTACTCGAAATAGTCGCGGAACTTCTGCGCCGCATCGCTTTTCGCCACGTCGTCCGACGTCGGGGTGGTCCGAAGCGAACCCGACGCCCAGAATTTCTCGCGGACGACGCCGACAAGCTCTGCGTCTTCGGCCGCACGCTCGGCGAGAATGTGGCGCGCCCCCTCGAGCGCGGCACCCGCGTCGGCTACTTCGGTGGAGAGAAATTCCCCCGCTACCTGCTCCGGGACGAGCGTGGGGTCCGCTAACAGCCGGTCGGCCAGGGGCTCGAGTCCAGCCTCGCGAGCTATCTGCGCCTTGGTCCGCCGCTTGGGCTTGTAGGGCAGGTAGATGTCCTCCACGCGCGATTTGGTTTCCGCCGCCATCAGGGCGGCCTTCAACTCGTCGGTGAGTTTTCCCTGTTCCTCGATCGAGGCCAGCACCGCATCGCGCCGGTTGTCGAGCTCTCTCAGGTATTGCAACCGCTCCTGCAGGGTCCGCAGCTGACCGTCGTCGAGACTCCCGGTTGCCTCCTTGCGGTAGCGGGCGATGAACGGAACGGTCGCGCCCTCATCGAGCAGTCGCACAGCAGCGGCTACCCGGACCTCCTCGACAGCCAGTTCCTCAGCGAGACGGGCGTTTACAGATTTGACGGTTGGGTTCTGAAGCACCCGACGACTGTACCGGTCGGACTTCCGACACGCTTGGCTCCCTCCACACATCACACCGCCAGCCTTGCCGTCCAATCGCGTCACCGTTGGGGATCGGTCCGAGTTTCGGAATGTGTTTGCGCTCATCAGCATTGGCTTTGCGGGCCCGGCGGTGGCGACCTCACTCGCCACGCGACCCGGGGGGTTACCCGGGTCCAAAAGCTCGCCGTCGTTGCTCTACTTGTCCCAGGTCGACCCGGCGGCGGACGACGAACGGAGAGACGACATGAGCCGACTGAACCCTGCTGAGACGATCATTAATCTCCCCGAGGACATTCGCTGGGAATCACCGCCGGACGTGCCGGCCCGATCGGTGCAGAGGACAATGCTGGCGGGCGATGAGAACCTGGACGGTCAATACCTGGTGCTGATGAAGTGGTACCCCGGCTACATGAGCGCACCCCACTTCTATCGCACCGACCGGCTGTGCGTGGTGGTCTCAGGCGTCTGGTGGTGCAACAGCGGGGCCGACTTCGATCCGCACGCCGCAGTCCCTGCCGGACCGGGCTCCTTCGTCAAACGCGTCGCAGGAACGCCGCACTACGACGGCGCGCACCCCGCTGCCGACGAACCGGCCGTCATCGCCGTCACTGGGATCGGGCCCGTCGACCAAGTATGGGTCGACCCGTCGCAACCTTGGCTGCGTCGCTTCTGATGTCGGGTGCCATAGCGCCCGGGTGTTTCATTACCGCGCCTGCGGGTACGCGGCGATCACGAACCCTGCCGAGGGGCCGACCGCCTCGTACGCGGCAATGGCCCCGACTGCCTCGATAACCCAGGAGCAACATGACTGACGTGTCCTCAATCCCGCCCGATCCCGACGACACTCGCGACATCCTCACCGACCGGCAGGGCCACCCGATCTACGACAACCAGAATCAACGCACGATCGGTGCGCGGGGGCCCGCGACGCTGGAGAACTACCACTACCTGGAAAAGATCAGCCATTTCGACCGGGAACGGATTCCGGAGCGGGTTGTGCACGCCCGCGGCTTCGTGGCCTACGGCTATTTCGAGGCCACCGGCAAGTGGGGCGACGAACCGATTGCGAAGTACACCCGGGCCAAGTTGTTCGCCGAACCGGGCAAGCGCACCGATTTGGCCATCAGATTCTCCACCGTCATCGGTGGGCGCGACTCCTCCGAGGCCGCGCGGGACCCCCGCGGATTCGCGGTGAAGCTCTATACCGAGGACGGCAACTGGGATCTGGTGGGCAACAACCTCGGCGTTTTCTTCATCCGCGATGCGGTGAAGTTCCCCGACGTCATTCACGCGCTGAAGCCGGACCCGGTCACCTTCCGGCAGGAGCCGGCCCGCATTTTCGACTTCATGTCTCAGACCCCCGAGTCGATGCACATGCTGGTAAACCTGTTCTCCCCGCGCGGGATCCCGGCCAACTACCGCACGATGCAGGGCTTTGGCGTCAACACCTATCGATGGGTCAACGCCGACGGGGAGACCCACCTGGTCAAGTACCACTGGATGCCGAAGATCGGAGTGAAGAGCCTGACCGAGGCTGACGCCGCCGCGATCCAGGCCGAAGACGTCGGGCACGCCAGTAAGGACCTGTACGAGGCCATCGAGGCGGGCGACTACCCCGAATGGCAGTTGTTGGTCCAGATCATGACCGACGAAGACCACCCCGAGTTGGACTTCGACCCACTCGACGACACCAAGGTGTGGCCGGAGAACGAGTTCCCGCCGAAACTGGTCGGCAAGATGGTGCTCAATCGCAACGTCGAGAATCACTTCAACGAGAACGAACAGAGCGCCTTCGGGACGGGCGTGTTGGTGGACGGCCTTGAGTTCTCCGACGACAAGATGCTGGTCGGGCGGACGTTCTCCTACTCCGACACGCAGCGCTACCGGGTCGGGCCCAACTACCTGCAGCTCCCGGTGAATCAACCCAAGAACGCGAAGGTGTCGACCAACCAGCAAGGTGGGCCGATGCAGTATCGGGTGGACAACAACGGCGCCAACCCGCACGTGAACTACGAGCCCTCCATCACCGGCGGCCTACGCGAAGCGAGCAGTCGGCGGACGGACGAAGTGGGGCCCGAGATTTCCGGGCGCTTGACCAGCAAGCGGATTCCGCTGACCAACGACTACACCCAGGCCGGTCAGCGTTATCAGCTGCTGGAGCAATGGGAGAAGGACGACCTGGTGCTCAACTTGGTCAACGGCATCTCCGAGGCCGTGCGCGAGGTACAGGAGCGCATGGTGTGGCACTTCCTGATGTGCGACGACGAGCTGGGGATCCGAGTCGGCGAGGGGCTGGGCATCACGCCCGACGACGTCCGTCACCTGGAGCCGCTGAAATCCCAGACCCTCACCGAGGAGGAAGAGCAGCGTCGCGCCAACCTTGGCAAGAACGGCCCGCGCGACGTCGAGGGGCTGACCATGACGCACTGTGTTCCCAACGAACACGTGTCGGTCGCCCGTACGTAGGGAACCTGACCGTGTTGCTTTTCTTCAGCTTCGGCAAGAAGCAGAAGTACCTGGGCCCGGGCGAAACGCGGACCTGTCCGAACTGCAACAACACCACGCAGTGGACGCGGATGCGCGAATTCAACCAACTCTCGGTGTTCTTCATCCCGGTCGCGCGCTGGAAGCGCCGGCAGTTCGAGGTGTGCGGCATTTGCGGTACCGCCGCGGCCGTGTGAGCGCTCACCCTTTGCGGCGCCCGCTTGGCATCATCACGTAGCGTGTCTCACGACCTAAGCGAATCTTCCTCGGTTGCGCCGTCTTTCGTGAGATTTTGGGCACGTCGGACAGACCTGCATGCAGCCAGAACTGGGGCAGCGCTGCCCTGTCCGTGGCTTCTCGAGCGACGTGTCCGTAGCGGCTCACGATCCTCGGACTAAGCCGCGTCGATGGGGCCCGATGTCAGTGGCGCGAGGCAGAATCGGTACACCGCTTACTCGGGCGTCGGCGCGGCGGGAGCCATCCCGTCGCGCGGCGCGCGACACTCCAACGGGATCCGATCGCTGCGGCGGCGGCCTTCGGGGAGGCCTCAGGGAAAGGACCGACAGTGAGTTACAACGCCGCGGACATCACCGAACTCGACGATGTGCAGCACACGCGCCTGCGGCCGGCGGTGAACCTGGGTCTCGACGTGCTCAATACCGCATTGCGCGAGCTGGTAGACAACGCGATCGAAGAGGTCGCTGATCCCAGCCACGGTGGTTCCACCGTGACCATCACCCTGCACGCCGACGGATCGGTCAGTGTCGCCGACGACGGCCGCGGCTTGCCTGTCGATTCCGACCCGGTCACGGGTAAGAACGGCATCGTCAAGACACTGGGCACGGCGCGGGCAGGCGGCAAGTTCTCCGCACACAAGGATGCGACGAGCACAGGGGCCGGCCTGAATGGGATCGGCGCTGCCGCAGCGGTGTTCATCTCCGCGCGGACCGACGTGACGGTGCGCCGGGGCGGAAAGACCTTTCTGCAGAGTTTCGGCGGCGGCTACCCCGGCGTGTTCGACGGCAAGGAGTTCGATCCGAACGCCGAATTCACCCGCGCCGATACCCAGAAACTGCGCGGCTCTGCTAATCGGAAGCCGGAGGCGCACGGCACCACGGTGCGCATTCTGTTCGATCCGGCCGTGGTGCCCGATTCGACCGTCGATATCGGCGAGGTATTGCTGCGGGCACACGCTGCCGCACGGATGTCGCCGGGGGTGCACCTGCACGTCATCGACGAGGGCTGGCCCGGCGAGGACGTCGCACCCGCATTGATCGAACCGTTCAGCGGCCCATGGGGTACCGACGCGCTGTTGGACCTCATGTGCACCGCCGCCGGCACTCCACTACCGGAGGTGCGCGCAGTCGTAGAAGGCCGCGGCGAATACACCACCGGACGCGGCGCCACCCCGTTCCGCTGGTCGTTGACGGCCGGTCCTGCCGAACCCGCCACCGTGGCTGCGTTCTGCAACACCGTGCGCACCCCCGGTGGCGGATCTCATCTGACCGCTGCCGTCAAGGGTCTGTCCGAAGCTCTGGCCGATCGCGCCTCGCGCATCCGTGACCTGGGTCTGGCGAAAGGTGAGGACGGCCCGGAGGCACAGGATTTCGCGGCGGTCACTGCGCTGGCCGTCGACACCCGCGCCCCCGATGTGGGATGGGACTCGCAAGCCAAGACCGCAGTGTCGTCGCGGTCGCTGAACCTAGCGATGGCGCCGGACGTCGCACGCAGCGTCACCATCTGGGCGGCCAACCCCGCCAACGGCGACACAGTGTCGCTGTGGACCAAGCTGGCGCTGGAGTCGGCGCGGGCCCGGCGCAGTGCCGAGGGCGCCAAGGCCCGGTCGCGCGCGGCGTCGAAAGCCAAGGGGCTGGGCACGAATTTGTCGCTGCCACCGAAGCTGCTGCCCAGCCGGGAGACCGGCCGCGGGTCGGGTGCCGAATTGTTCCTGTGCGAGGGTGATTCCGCGCTGGGCACGATCAAAGCGGCGCGCGACGCCACATTCCAGGCGGCGTTCCCGCTGAAAGGCAAGCCGCCCAATGTCTATGGGTTCGCCCTGAGTAAGGCGCGGCTCAAAGACGAATTCGATTCGATCGAACGCATCTTGGGCTGCGGAGTGCGAGACCACTGTGACCCGGAACTGTGCCGCTATGACCGGATCCTGTTCGCCTCCGACGCCGACCCCGACGGCGGCAACATCAACTCGAGCCTCATTTCAATGTTCCTGGACTTCTACCGGCCCCTCGTCGAAGCCGGAATGGTCTACGTGACGTTGCCACCTTTGTTCGTGGTCAAAGACGGCACGCAGCGCATCTACTGTCAGGACGAGTCCGAGCGCGACGCCGCGGTGGCCCAGCTACGCGCTACGTCCAAACGCAAAGTGGAGGTACAACGCAACAAGGGTCTCGGCGAGATGGACGCCGACGACTTCTGGAACACCGTGCTGGATCCGCAGCGGCGCACCGTCATTCGGGTGCATATCGACGAAAGCAAGTCCAACTTGCACCACTCTCTGTTCGGCGGGCCGCCGGAAGGGCGGCGTACGTGGATGGCCGATGTCGCTTCCCGCGTGGACACCTCAGCGCTGGACTTGACTTAAAAGACGTAGGAGAAGCACCGTGACCGCGACCCTGGAAGTTCCCGAACAGAACCCGGACCTGGTGCTCGACCAGAGCGCCGACGACTACTGGAACCACTACCAGCTGACCTTCGCGCTCTACAGCGTCAGCGACCGCGCCATCCCTTCGGCGTTCGACGGCCTCAAGCCCGGCCAGCGACGTCTGCTCTACCAGATGCACGATTCGAGGCTGCTGCCCGGCAACAAACCGCAGAAGTCGTCCAAGGTGTGTTCGGCGGTCACCGGCAACCTGCACCCCCATGGTGGCGCGTCGATGTACGGGGCCGCGGCGCTCATGGCCGCGGAGTTCCAGCGCGTGAAAGTCATTGACGGACAAGGCGCATTCCCCCGTATCCAAGGAGACATTCCCGCCGCCGACCGCTACACCGAAATGCGACTGTCCGCCCCCGGCGCAGCGCTGACCGCCGAACTCGACGATCACGCCGTGCCCATGGTGCAAACCTTCGACGGTGAATGGATGGAACCGACGGTGCTGCCGGCACGGTGGCCGGTGCTGCTCTGCAATGGTGCCGTCGGCATCGCCGAAGGTTGGGCCACCAAGGTGCCGGCACACAATCCCCGCGAGATCATGGCCGCCTGCCGGATGCTCTTGGCCAAGCCGAACCTGTCCGATGACGCCTTGTGCGAACTGATTCCCGGCCCAGATTGGGGATGTGGATCCACGGTGGTCGGCACTACCGGGCTGCGTGACTACCTGACCACGGGCCGCGGTTCGTTCACGGTGCGCGGCACGATCTCGGTCGACGGGAAGAACTGCATCATTACCGAACTACCTCCCGGTGTGGCCAGTGGGACTGTGCAGGAAAGGATCCGGGCCCTCGTCGAATCTGGCGAAATGTCCGGCGTGGCCGACATGTCCGATCTGACCGACCGCCGCAACGGGTTGCGCATCGTGGTCACCGCCAAACGCGGCCACAGCGCCGAAGCGATCCGTGAGCAACTGCTCGCGCTGACACCGCTGGAGTCGACGTTCGCTGCCAGCCTCGTCGCCCTGGACGAGGACCGAGTCCCACGCTGGTGGTCGGTACGCGAACTGATCGCCGCGTTCCTGTCGCTGCGGGACTCAGTGGTGGTGCGGCGCAGCGAATATCGGCTGGAAAAGGTCACCGCGCGGCGCCATTTGGTGGCCGGCTTGATGATCATCCACTTGGACATCGATGCCGCGGTGGCGGTGATCCGCGGCTCCGACACGGTCGATGAAGCCCGGCTGGGCTTGCAGGCCCGGTTCGGGATCGACGCGGAGCAGGCCGATTACGTGCTGGGGCTGCAGCTACGCCGTCTGACCAAACTTGACGTGATCGAGCTGAAGGCCGAGGCGGAGAAGCTGGAGGCCGAGTTCGCGGTGTTGACCGATCTGGTGTCGAATCCGAGCGCGCGCCGCAAAGTGATCAACAACGAGCTGAAGGAAACGGCAAAGCTGTTCGACGGTCCCGAGTTCGACCGCCGCACGGTGCTGGATTCCTCGGCCACGCCGACGGCATCGGGTTCCGATGACGACGGGCCGCGCGAGCGGAAGGTCAATGCCGGCTGGCGCCTGGACGACCGTGGTGTCTTCTCCGACAGCCATGGCGACCTGCTGACGTCAGGCCTGGGTTGGGCGGTGTGGACCGACGGGCGCGTCAAGTTCACCACCGGTGCCGGTCTGCCGTTCAAGATCCGCGATATCCCGGTGGCACCGGACATCACGGGACTTCTGCGGTCGGGTGTGCTCGCAGCCGGGTCACATCTGGCGCTGGTGACCCGGCGCGGGAAGGTGCTGCGTATCGACCCCGCGGCGGTGAATCCGCAGGGCGCGGCCGGTAACGGCGTGGCCGGAGTGAGATTGACGGCCGGTGATCCTGGTGACGAGGTCATTGCCGCGTTGCCGGTCTCCTGTGCAAACGGGGAGGCTATCCTGTCGACTTCCGAAAAGGGCTGGAAGGTAACAGAAGTCGCCGATATCCCCGTGAAGGGCCGCGGCGGTGCCGGCGTTGGATTCCACCCGTTCGTCAGCGGCGAGGATGCGCTGCTGTCGGCGTCGATTTCCGTGGCTGGGTTCCTGCGCCGCGGGAAGCCGGTGCGTGCGGAGAAGCGCGCGAAGGCTTCAATCAAGGGGGCTAGCACCGACGTGACGCCCGCGACTACGGAGTAACGCTTCTGCCGCTCGCGTCGCCGCATAGCCACCGCGATCCGAGCGTCATCGAGGGTCAGGTCCTCTACGAGTGAATAGCATGCCAGGCGGTGCCCGCCTACACTTCCGCGGATGACGGAATGGGGTGAGTTGCGGATATCTGTTGACGAGCTACGAATAGTGGCCAGTCGATGGGAAGGACTTAGCGCTGAACGCAACATGTGGGCACAACCGGCGTTGGGTCCGTCATGTCAGCCCACCACCGCCGCGGTCGATGCAATTAACACGGCAATCGGCACCGCCGGCGCGGCGCTTACAGCCCGGACACATGACACCGCAGTCGCGGTGGCGACGTCCGAGTTCAGCTACAGCGACAACGACGACGCTGCTGCGACGGCGTTCGCCGTTCTGCGGCAAACGGTCTCGGTGTGATGCTGCCAACCCTTGCACAACTGCGCGCCTGGGACACCGACCATTTGATCAACGCGGCCAACTATTGGACCGATACCGCCGATCAATGGGAAGAAGTGTTCATACAGCTGCGCAACGAAGCCCACTCCGTTGCCTGGAGTGGAGCCGGCGGCGACGCGATACGAGAACGGACTACAGCTGACCTGTCGATCGTTGACGGCAAGGTAACCCAATTGCGTAACGCAGCAGCGCTCGCACGCGCGGGCGCCGGGGACATCAGCACAGCACTGCGAAGAGTCATATACGCCGTCGAAGATGCCCAGAATGCCGGCTTCGACGTGGGCGATGACTTGTCAGTGATCGACACCCACGAAAGCAGGACTGCGACAGGGCAAATCGCCCGGCAAGCACAGGCCCAAGCGTTCGCCGGAGGCATCGGCTCGCACGCCAGGCACCTAGTCGGCATAGAGCAAGCCATCGCCGAAAGGCTCACCGCGGCTGCTGGTGATGTGGACAACATCAACTTCTCGTCGGCCGCTAACGCCAAGCGCAAGAGCAACTTCCGTCAAGTCGACTGGACACAGGACGGCAGCGGCGGACCCCCACCCCCGTTTGCCCCGTGGGACATCCCTGATGGAACACCACCGGCGTTCACCGGCGATACGAACAGAGTTCCGCTCGCGCCGCTCACAGCAGTGCCGAAGCCGCTGGAAGACTTCACCAGATACCAACTAAATGGTCATCCGATCCCCAATCCGCCGGCGCCAAACGTCACGGCCACCGAACTGCGCCTGGCTCTTCTGCGGCAGCGGATTGACTACGACAAGTTTGTGGAATGGTTCAACACGACCTACGGGGGCAATGTCAGCCAAGCCGAGCTACTTCAACGTATCGCAGCCTTTGACGCCGCCGCGATAGGAGTCGCTACCAGCCTTCCGATTCGAGGAATTGTCAATAGTTGTGGATCCGCGTGTTTCAGGCGACCTCCGATCCGGCTGATGCGGCCTCGACGGCGGATGGTTCTGGCGGGGTGATGTCGGTTGGTCGTTCGAGGAGTTTGCCTTTGTGGAAGACGGCTCCGGCGCGGACCAGAGCCACCAGATGGGGTGCATTGACGGCCCGCCAGCGGGCCTGTGCGGCGTCGATCAGCTTGTAGGCCATGGCGATTCCGGCGGCGCGCGATCCGGGTCCTTTGGTGACTTTGGTCCTCAAACGCACTGTGGCAAAAGTGCTTTCGATCGGGTTAGTCCGTAGTTCCCCCTGGTTTGGTGATGAGTGTGCCGTGACCTGGGGTTTTGTGTTGTCTGCATGACTACTTGTAGCCCAGGCGGTGGGTGAGGCCGAGTAGTTCGAAGGCGTGGTGTTGTAGTGCGGTGGGGGTGGTGAATTTGGTGAACGTGGGCATGTCGTCGGCGGGCTGGATGTGGCTGGCGCAGATGGTGGCTAGGTCGGCGAGCAGGCTGGTGAAGCTGTGCACCGGGGTGTCGTCGGTGGTGCGTTTGCGGGAGGCTTTGGCTAGGGCGGCATCGGAACGTTGAGCGGGGGCAACGGGGTTGGTGCGTTTGGCGGCGGCTGCGGGTTTGTCGTGGTCGCGAAACAGCAGGGGGGGCCAGGGCTTGTTTCATGTGCCAGCTGATGTAGTAGGACAGCATGCGTAGGAACATGTGGGCGCGGACCCGGTCGGCGAGGTGGTGGCGGATGGGTCGCACGTCAAGTTCACTGTTGAGGGTCCGGAAGAAGCGTTCGACGTCTTCGAGTCCCTTGTAGCGCAACACCACATCGTCACGGCCCAGGGCGGATTTGGGCAGGTTGGTACGCAGCACGTAGATGCCGTCGAGGGCGGCTTCGGCGGCGATGGCGTCTTCGTTGCGGGTGAAGGTGAATGAGTTGTCGGTGATGGTGATGTGGAAGTGTTTGGCCATCTTGTAGTGGTTGATCACCTTGCCTACCCGTAGCGCGATATCGTCTTTGCCGCGCAAGGGTCGGCGGGTTCGGGTGGTGGCGTCGGTAATGGCGGTGAGTTGTTTTCGGTGGCGGCCAACAGGTCTTGGCGTTTTGGGTGCGCTTTTGAGCTAGAGCGGGTTGTGGCAGCAGACCAGGCGTTCGCCGGGATAGTCCGGGGAGTTGATCTCAGCGAGGTCGTGTTCGTCGAACAAGCTCAGCTGCAGGGCGTCGGCTTGCACAAGGGCCTTGATCTGCGGGCGCGCAGCGCGGTGATCCAGTCCAGACCGGCAGGGCGTAGTTCCTCGGTGATGCGCGCGCTGGTGATCATGCCGCGATCGCCGACAAGGGCCACCCGCGACAGTCCGAACCGGTTTTTCAGCTTATTGATTTGGGCGGTCAACGTTTTCGGTCAGCGGTGTTGCCGTCGAACACTTCGATGGCAACCGGTATCCCGGCGGTGGTGGCCAGCAGCCCGTAGACGATCTGCAAACGTCCTTTGACCCCGTCACGGGCGTGTCCGATCTTGCCCAGGGGGCAGGTGCGGCCCTCAAAGGCCGCCGAGGACACGTCGTAGAGCACTAGGGTGCCATCGTTCAGATGCCGGGCGGCCAGCGCGGTTTCGATGGCATCTTTGCGGGCCAGCGCCCAGTCCATCGCCGCGTACAGGTCGTCCTCATCGGCCCCACTGACCCCCAGCACCTCGCCCAGTGAGCTGGTGGCGGTCTGGGTGCGCAAACCGCGTGCGGTGGCCAGCTTGGATTCCGGGGCGATGACCTGGGCTACCAGCATCGCGGTGACCAGGTCGCGCCGCCGCGATGGTGTCGCGTCGATGAGATCTTCGACGCCCAGGGTCCGGGCGGTGCCCAGCACTGCGGCCACGTGCCCATGGGGCAGGCTGCGGGAGACCTCAAACGACTCGGCCAGATCCCGCGTGGCCGGCAGGCCTTTGAGGGCACGCTGTAGCTTTTCCACCTTGCGCTCGGGCCAGTGTGACAAGTTGGCCAGGGTGCGTGTTTTGACTTTGCCGTTGTCGCGGTAGGACTCCCGCAACAGCACCGCTGGCGGTGACCCACGGTTGGGAACCCGAGTCACGTACATGATTACTTTATATCAACTTATCCGCGCTATATCTACGATATGCCAAGTTAACACGCCGAGCAATGCCATGATAATACATGACTACATTAGTACGCCCGCATGAACGCCAAACACCTGCTCACGAACAACATCGGGGATTCAGAACCCACTCAGCGGGGGGAACTACGGGTTAGTAGTGCGCAGGTGGATCCAGTGCTCGGCGGGGTACTTGTAGAACTCCAGGAGTACATCGGCGTCGTCGACGATCTTGGCGACCGCTTTGGGGTACTTGGCACCGTAGCCGACCTCGAAGGCCTTGATCGCGACCTGAGCCTTATCGATATCCTCGGCGTTGTAGATGTCTTTGATTGCAGCCAACGCGCCCGGGTGCGCCGACTTCGGCAGTGCGGCAAGAACATTCGATTGCTTGTGAAACCAGCATCGCTGTTCTCTGGTAGCCGGAAACACCTCGCGCACCGCCTTCCAGAAGCCCAGTGCCCCATCACCGACGGCCAACACTGGGCGGTCATCCCGCGGCGACGGCAATCGCGCAGCAGATCAGCCCACGACTCAGTGGACTCCCGGTACCCATCGGCCAAAGCGACGAGTTCCTTGCGGCCGTCAGCGCGCACGCCCAACATCACCAGCAAGCAGAGCTTCTCCTGCTCCAGGCGAACCTTGAGGTGGATGCCATCGACCCACAGGTAGACGTAGTCAGTCCCCGACAAATCGCGTTGCCCGAAAGCCTTGGCTTCGTCCTGCCACTGACCGGTAAGCCGGGTGATCGTGGTGGCCGACAAACCGGCACCTGAGCCCAGGAACTGCTCCAACGCCGGAACGAAATCACCGCTGGACAGCCCATGCAGGTACAGCAACGGCAACACCTCGCTCATCTGCGGTGACTTCCGCGCCCACGCCGGCAGGATCGCCGAGGAAAACCGTTGCCGCTGACCCGAATCAACGTCAATACGCTTGTCATTGACCCGCGGCGCAGTTACAGTCACCGCGCCCGCCGCGGTCAGCACCTCGCGCTCGTGGTGATAGCCATTGCGCACCACCAGTCGGCGCCCGTTCTCATCAACCTCACCGACATGGGCGTCGATGTAGGCGGCAACCTCGGCCCGCAACGCCGCCGCCAGCATCTGCCGAGCACCATCGCGGACGATCTCATCCAACAACGAGCGCCGGCCGGCCTCGCTGCCGTTGGCCTCATCGGCATCGTGAACTACCGTGAGCATGGGCGTACCTTCCCAACCAGCGCGCCAACGCCGGTCTTGATCAGAGCTACTGGACTTTCAGATCATCCTCGGGAAGGTGCGCCCTTTCCTACGCCGCCTCGCCGAGGCTCATCCACAAGTTCTGATCATTGCTCTTCCGATTCTTCCGGAGGGCGCTCCCGTGACGGCTGCGGCGGCTATTAATCTGCTGATATCCGGGTACCGGCTCGCCGTCGCCGACCCTGGATACGCGCAAATTCCGGTTCCCGGGCAGCCTTGAGATGACCCTATTGGCATTCGTGTTAGCGCTGACGGTGTGCGCTGGACCGTTTCTGGCGGTCATGCAGCGGGTCGCAGCGCAACTCGACGCACGCGACGCACGCGACGCAGAGGCCGACTTACATTGTGGCGCAGAGCAGTACAGACAAGTAGTTCTGCGGGTCCAACTCGGATGCGGGCTCGTATTGCTCGTTCTCGGATGGCTGCAATGGCGAAGCTACTCGGACATCGCGCCGCTAATCCTGATGTTTGCCGGCGCGATGATGACGGGTAGTAGCGCCTACCTTGTTGTACACAACCGCCGCCGACGACGTTAGGCCGTTCTAATCGGTTGACTGCGCAGGGCGGCGACACCTGGACAGACACGCGCAGACGGATGGGCTTGGCCTTCTGACCGACACCACAACATCGCACCTGCCGCGGCTGAGCCCGATCCAGCTCGCCATTTCCGCCGGCGCCCAAGAGGTGCTGGCCCGATTCTTCGCCGAGGGATTCGAAGCCGCCGCCGTCACCGCCTTCCTCGCGGTAGCGGGCAGTGCACCACCCGAAGCGCGCTACGACGTCACCTACGCCAGCGTCGACTTCGACCGCCCTTTCGGCTTCCTCGCCGTGCACCGGCCCAGCCGCCTCGCCGTCGTCGCGGGCTGGGTCAAAAGCCCCTTCCAGCCGGACTGAGCCGACCGGCGACGTCTGCCACTCCCAGCGCCTTTGCTGCCTAGATCTGCCTCAAACGGCGTCCCTTAGTTAACGGCCTGAAAATTCTGCGAGGTCTATCGTGGCCGGATGGGTTTGTTCAGTCATGAGGAGTTCCGGCACCCGGCCGACGGCGAAGGCTGCGCTAGTGGTGGGGTTGTTGAACGGGCTCGACGTGCTGAGGTGGGCGAATACGGGGTAGATGAACCTGTGGTGGTGGGTCCAGGGTTGCCGCCTGAGGATGGTTCGTGCGGTCAGTTCGCTGTGCAGTTCCACGTGTCCACGTCAATGCTGGTCGGGCTGAAACGTATTGCTGATATGCGTGGGGTGAGCGTGCCGGAGGTGTGCCGGCAGGTGATCGGAGTGTTCGTTGCCCAGCAGGAGGGCGAGCTGGGTGCACTGCTTGCTGCTGAGGCCGAGGCGGCTGAACACCGGCCGAGTTTGGGTCAGTCCTAGTCGCGCCCGCCCGAGGATCGCCGCATCAGCAGCGGAACTTTGCCAACGAAAAACGGAACCTACAGCTGGCGTGTAGGTTCTCGGGCTGCGTGTCATATCCCACCGTTCAGACCTGCGGTTACACAGGCCGTCTCACGTCATGTCATCAGATTGCCGTCTCACGTTCGTGTCATTTCCCTGGTTTCAGCCCGACGCACGGTCAATCGACAGAGCTATCGCCCCACGGGGATTTTCAGCCAGTTACCGTATTAGCGTGACAGTCATCGCTTTCCATCTAGAGGACTAGCCACGCGCGGAAACGCCCAATAAGCACCGATGTCCGTGCCCGACCGTTAGCCTGCCGCCTGAGTTAGGACATTTTGCTTAGTGCCCCGGTTCGGGGATGTTGAGGCTGGTCAGGATTTGTCGTTGGGGTTCGGGGACTGCTGGGGGGAAGGTTTCGGTGGTGCCGTTGATGGCGATGGTGGCTGAGCGCAGTGGCCGTAGTTGCTTGACGACTTTGGCAATGGCGAGGCCGGTGCGTTCTTGAATGTTGTGGGCTACGGCCAGGGCGGTGACGACGATGGTCAGGTGGGCTTCGATGGCGTCGCGGGTGCGGTGGAACATCGGTCGGGCGCGAAGGTCGCTTTTGGACATGCGAAATGAGCGTTCGACTCGCCAGAGTTCGTGGTAGTGGGCGATGACTTCGTCGGCGGGCATGACGGTGGCAGGCACGTTGGTGACGTAGCCCTTGAGACCGACCAGCGATTGTGCGCGCGCCAAGGACGCCTCGTCCAGGACGCGGTTCCCGGCCCGGGTTTTGACGAACCGGGTGGATTTGGCGGCGCGGTCGCCGTTGACCACCGCCCGCGCGCGGGCTTCCTGGGCGTAGAGCGTTTTCTGGTCGCGGCGTGCCCGTTTGGCTGAGTACGCCCAGATCGCCCGCCATGCGTTGGTGTGATCGTCGGGATTCCAGACCGGCTCGGCCCGCTGCGCCATATCGTTGACGGTGCTGTTGGCGTGCCGTGCAGTGACGGTGTCGATGATCTGCCCGTCTGTGAAAACATCGCCATGCCAGTGGAAATGTGATTCGAGATCGCCGGGGGCTTTCGTCATCCGCGATCCGACGATGAACCCCAACCCGGCCTCATCCAAGGCAGTCAGGTTCGATGCGGAGAGCATGCCCGCATCGGCGGCGATCACCATCGGCGTATCACCGAGATCATGGCGGGCCACCAAGCCGTTGATGATCGGCACCAGCGTGGTGGTCTCAGCGGTGTTGCCTTCGAAACAGCCCACCTCCAAGGGGAATCCGCTACGGTCGACCAGCAGGCCGACCACGATTTGAGGGTCGATGCGACGCTCTTTGGAGTACCCCACCTTGCGCAGGTCATCTTCGTTCTCAGCCTCGAAATACAACGTGGTGACGTCATAGAGCAGCAAGCTCAACCCACCCCGATCCGCGGCATGGGTAAAGCACTTGGCAGCGATCTTGTCCCGGTAGTTGGCGGTGTTGATCTTGGCGAGGTGACGTTGAATAGTCCTGTAGGACACAGGGTCTGCGCCCAGATCGGCCAGCACGCGGGCGGCATCGGCCTTGCTCGTGGGCTCGACGATGCGCGCAATCACCAAATCCCGGAACACCGCATCGGCCACAATGTCGAACCCCAGCCAGTCATAGACCGCGCCGAGGACGTCGTAGAGCAGACGCGAATGCGTCGCCGCGGTACGCCCTGCCGGCGCCGGCGCACCTTTGGCCGCACCCGGCGACACCGGCAAGGTGCCGGTTCGCCAGTCGGCGATGGCGTCGATGGACTGGGTCCGTGCGGGCGCCTCGATGTCCAACACGCCTTGGTCCTGTGCGGCGATCCGACGGGCCTGTTCCAGCAGGATCCCGAGCTGGGCATCGGTATGTGCCGACCCCACGTGCGCCAAGATCGTGCGCTGACCTCGATGTTTGCGAACCACCTGCACAGCCACCGCGCCCGAGGCCGTGCGTACTTTCCGCACGTACGCCACCGCCCGAAACTACCGCCTTAGTGCCCCAAACGGGGCACTAAGCGAGCGAAAGCGCAGGTCAGCGAACTAGAAATCCAAAATTCGACCGATAGTGTCCGAAGTCAGGTCTCACGTTCGTGTCATTTCCCTGGTTTCAGGGCTCTTCGCAGTTGAGGGTGTAGGACGGTCAACTGTTTTCGGCCGGTGATTGGGGTGTCTGGTTGACTGGGGGCGTGCCGGAGAAGAAGCGGAAGCTTAAGAGGAAGAGCGGGGTGCCGGGGGGCATTGTGGACCTGTCGATGCTGCAGAAGCTGATTGCCGGTGCTGGCCGGGATGTGTTCGCGGGAGTGTTCGATGAGCCAACGCCCGAGGTGCGGGCTGTGCCGGAGCGTGTGCGGGGTTTCCGGGTCCGGGTGGACCTGATGTACGCCAAGCCGCCGATTTGGCGTCGTCTGGTCCTGCCGGGCGATCTCATGCTCGATGAGCTGCATGTCGTGCTGCAGGCGGCGATGGGTTGGCAGGACGGTCATCTGCATAAGTTCGGTGTCGGGGGGGGGACCGGCGTAGGCGTGCCTACTTCGTCACTGGGTTTGATCTCAGCGAAGGCGACGACGGTGTCGTCGAGGACAGCGTGCGGCTCGATCAGGTGGTCTCCGATAAGGGTGAGCGGTTGTTCTATGACTACGACTTCGGCGATGGATGGGAGCACGTGCTGGTGGTCGAAGACGTTCTCGATGATCCACCTTCGGCTCCTGTGTGCCTGACGGGCAGGATGGCCTGCCCGCCGGAGGATTGTGGTGGGCTGGGCGGCTATGAGGAATTGGCTGCGTGGGTTCGTGGCGGGTACGACCCGCGGGCAACGCCGATGGGGCTGGGTGCGCAGGAGATGCGGGACTGGCTGCCCCGAGACTGGCACCCCGATCGTTTCTCGGTGGCCGAGACCAATGACGCTCTGGCCGTGTTGAATACGCGTTGAGGACTCTTCACTGCCGAGGTCCAAGGAGCTGGGGTCTGAATCCGCCGGTCTCGAGCAGGGATCGGGCGATGTAGTGGGACAGGTTGCGAAAGCCCAGGGCGGAGCCGCGCAGGTGTTCGAGGCGACCGTTGATGGCTTCGGTTGGGCCGTTGCTGGTGCCGGGCCGGTCGAAGTAGGCCAGCACGTCGGCGGCGCGCTTGGTCAGGGTGCGCCCGAGGGTGATCAGTTCCTGCAGAGGCCTGGGAACGCCGGTGCTCAGCGTGGTGATCAGCGCTGCCATCATGGTGCGGCCTTTCTTACGATCGGGCTCTCGGTAGGCGGCTACGGTGCGCTGATACATCTGCCAGGTGGCTTCGACCTCGGCGTGGGTGTCGACGGCGAACAACGCCGCCAGTCGGGCTTTCTGGCGGTCGGTGAGCAGATCGGCACCGGTGTGCAGGGTGCGTCGGCAGGCATACAGCGGGTCGGTCTTGCGGCCGCGGTGCCCACAGGTGTCCAACTGCACGCGACGCCGGCATTCGTCGAGGGCGTTACCGGCCAGGCGCACCACATGGAAGGGATCCATCACCGTGGCTGCCTCAGGTAGCTCTTCAGCGGTGGCGGTCTTGAACCCGGAGAAGCCATCCATGGCAACGACGTCCACGCCATCACGCCAGTCCTGTGGCCGCTGGGCCAGCCAGTCGGCGAACGACTTCTTGGAGCGCCCTCGATCATATCGAGCAGCCGGGCCGGACCAGTCCCATCCCGTACTGGGGTGAGGTCGATGATGACGGTGACGTACTTGTCGCCGCGGCGGGTGTGGCGCCAGACATGCTCATCGACGCCGATCACCGCCACGCCGTCGAAGCGGGTCGGGTCGGCGATCAGCACCCGCTGGCCTTCGGCGAGCACGGCGTTGTTGGCGGTGTTCCACGACACCGCCAGGGCTTCGGCGAGCCGGGCCACCGTCAGGTGCTGGCAGACAAGGGCTTCCAGTGCCCACCGCAGCGCTCGCCGGGACAGCTTGGCGCGTGGTTCGGCGGCCTTGCTGGTGTCTTGGCGCCACACATGAGCGCATCCGGCGCACCGGTAGCGGCGGACCGTCACCAGCAGCGTGGTCGGCCGCCACCCGAACGGCTCGTGGGCAAGCCGACGGGTGATGCTGTCACGCGGACTGCCTTCCTCGCCGCAGCGCCGGCACCACCGATCCTCTTCGACGAGCCTGCACGCCAGCACCGCGCGATCATCAGCGAGGTGCTGGCCGGTCACCTCCAACCCGAGCTCATCGAGGCGGCAGAAAGTCGTGAGGTCAGCGCAGGCGAAGCCCGCCCCACCGGTAGCGTTGGGCACGTCGAGGTCTTTCGGATGGGTGGCGTGAGAACCTCCATCTTCGAGAGACCTCGACCCCTATCCCGGCAACGACGCGCCGACAACCCCTACACCCTCATCTGCGAAGAGCCGGTTTCAGCCCGACGCACGGTCAATCGACAGAGCTATCGCCCCACGGGGATTTTCAGCCAGTTACCGTATTAGCGTGACAGTCATCGCTTTCCATCTAGAGGACTAGCCACGCGCGGAAACGCCCAATAAGCACCGATGTCCGTGCCCGACCGTTAGCCTGCCGCGCAGGCAAATCTCGAAGGACCGCTTCGTTACCACGCAGGCATCTTGAACAGGCGACCATCATCGCCCTCGTCATGGAGAAGTGCAACGATTTCGCCCTTTTCTAGAGTGCCTGGCGACTCGCCGAGGGGAGCTGGCAGATCTGTGTTAAGCACAGAGATGATCGGCTGAATACCGAGTTGCGCGTAGCTCCGGAACACTCCGATCAATTTCTCGCGTTTTCGGGGTTCAAGTTGCTCTAAAGCGCCGTCGTGATACACGAATCTAGGAAAGGCAACATCGAGGTTCGAACGAAGCAATGCCAGGTCGAAAGCAATGCAGAGAAGTTTCTTATATGAGGTCCCGTGGTCACCGCTTGTTGCAATTCCAGAATTGCCGATGAATTCTGCGGTGAAGTCCAGTCCGCCTGCCGTGTTCATGCGGACTGCCAGAATGGCGTCTTGGCCTAGTACCTCGTGGACGATCTCGGTGAAGAAGCGGCGAAGTTCAGCGAACCGACTTGACTCGTCCTTGCTCACGGCCTCGATGTCGGCCTCTACAGCAGTCATTAGCTGGCCATACTCCTCTGATAATGTTCGCTTATCCCGCCTCAGTTCCATCAGCCTGGTGGCTGCGCTTCGGCGCGCGTCGAGCGTGGCCAGCTCCGCTTGGTCACGGGCAACCTCTCGTGAAAGCTCCCGAAATTTCGCCAGTGAGTCAGACTCGCGGAGAAACTCGAGTGACTCTGTGCGTGATTGGTTGAGTTCGTCGAGTTGCGAGGTCATTTCCTCGACACGGGTCGCCGCTTGCTGTTGCTGCTCTAAGAGAGCCGCGCGGCGTTCTGCCGTGATTGCGTGATTGAATGCGATGAGTTGTTCGTAGTCGCGTTTGATTTGGTCTCCCAGGACAATACCGGCTTCTGCGAACAGGCGTTCCGCCTCGGCAGGCCGAAATAGGATCTGTTGCTCCCCAAGGGACTCCTCGATTCTGGAGATCAGCTGGGTGAGTCTGTAAAACTCTTCGTTAAGGGAGGCGATCTGACTCTCAACGTGTTCGACAACCGCAGTCGCCCGGCGGCGGTCTTCCTCGCCGAACTGGAAGCTCTCCAGTGCAGCTGATTTCGCATCGACTTCGCGTCGCTTGACCGCTATAAGTCCGTCGATCAGAGAGACGTCGACTTCGTCGCCGCCCCACTCCCGCGTCAGCTCACTCAACCTGACCTCGGCGGCAGTCAGTTCCTCGCGCTTCTCGTAAAGCTCGATGACTGGCTGGGCCGTCAGCCCGAGCAGGTGCGCCACGAAAGGCTTCCAGTCCTGGTGCTTACCGGAGAACTTGCCCAACTGGAATACGTCAAGGTAGTCCTTTTGGGCTCGAATGAGGTAACCAACGACTTTGCGGTACGGCCATGGTTGAAGGCGTTCAAAATCGAGTATTCCGTTCAAAAGAGTCTTGGCTCGCCCGAAGGGAAGGCCCACATGATCCCAGTGAGACATTTTGAGGACGGACGCGTCGTCGATCGGAGCATCGGAGCGGAGAAAATCTACCTTCGAGCCGGGATCGACCGGCCGGGCTATTGTGAGGAATTTTCCGTCTCCGAGCTCAACTTCCAGATAGAACGTGAACAGAGCAAACCTATCAAAATGCTTGAACAGGAAAAATGAATTTGACTTCCCCTTAAGAAGACAAAAGTCGATTAGTTCCCCTACGGTGGTCTTCCCTAAGTTATGGGTATCGAGCATTTGGTTTTCCGGAACACGGATCTCGGCCAGTACTGTGGAGAGGCCGGGGTTGAACGCGATTGCAGAGAATACATTCGGCTGATTCGAATACAGGCGTCGTAACTTCATCACTGCCCCGTGTACTCGAATACGTCTGCAGTCGGTCGATACTCGACGAGGCCCAAGAGGTAGAGAAGGCTCACGGCAGGGGCGAACAAATAATCCGCGCCAATTGCCCGCTTATCGATGGCCTTTTTGAGATCGTCAAACTTGACGGCGCGGTTACGGCGGAGTTCCCGTAAAAGCACGGTTGCGGCCGCCAACGTGGTTTGATCTGGGTGTGAGTGCTTACTGGGCCGCAGCATCGGGCGTATCTCCGATGTCACAGTGCCAATACATGTAAAAGACAAGTGCCCGAGTCAACCGCTTATGGCGAGCGAGAACCCCATCGCGCTTAAACAACAGGTCAACCAGGTAGTTATACACGTGATCGAAAGACTGATACTTCTGTCTATGGCGATAATCTTTAACTGAAAGTCGTCCACCGCAGACTCATAGAGCATTCTAATTTCATTGTTCCCAGGATCAGCTAGGAAGGATTCAATTTGGCGAGTCTCGATCAAATAGCGCTTGGAAAGCGCCTCCGCGAACTCCAAGGTCATCTGGTTGAGTCGGTTTTTCTCCGCATACGACACCCGCTCGACAGGCACCTGAGTGCCAACAGGTGGCGGTGTCGAGAGCACCGCGGAGATAGCGAGGATCACCTCGGCGCAATCCTGGCTGGATGCGATCAGCGGCCCATCGGCTGGGATGATTCGCGCTAGCGTGATCAGGTCGCGATGCTCGTGAAGCATTTGATCCAAATACTCAAGACCGGCGAGAAAGACACGCTCCTCGGCGATTCCGACCTCGGTCGCGATCCGCTTCGTAAGTTCTGATGCTGTGATGGCCCCGAGCCGACGGTTGCTGAAGAGGATATAATTATCCAGGTCTCCGGCTTGGACGAGGTTCTTGATCCGTACGAGCTCCTTTGTGAGGACGGAACTCTCCGCCGAGCCACTGAAGTCGGGATCGCTGTAGTGAGCATTTAGGGCATTTGTGTGCTTCGCCTGGCCGACTGTCTTTCCCGTCCACGGTTTCGTGGAGCTGGGGAAACGCTCGGCGGTCCCGTTGAATAGGGCGTCGCGTCCACCGTCGCGGCCCGCTGCGAAGTCCTGAACCCCGGCGCCGAACAACTTCCGCATTACCTGAACCACGAGTCTCTCGAACTGGCTGTCGTCCAGATCTTCATACTCGTAGCCCATTCGCACATGCTATCGCCGCGCAAGTCTCATACAGGGCGTGGGGACGGTAGCGCCGCGATTACTATCCAGCCATTTGACGCGCGGGGCGCGGAAGGGCGTGTCTCGGTGTGGCACGACGTTCTTGCGACACAACGCCACTCGCAGGGACCGGAGGAGTAGCAGTATGTCTTGTTCCCATCGGCGTCCGCCGTGACAAGTTCGTGCGACATATGACAACCACATGACAACTCCGCCGGGAATATGACACGCAGGTTGAGAACCTACAGCCACCGAAGCAGCCCAATCACGGCTCCAAGCACTCAGCGAATCACCATGATCTTCCACCCACGCAGCCACTCAAGGCATTCGACACGCCGCAGCAATGAAAGTCGAATCTCACCGCTCAGTTATATATGACATCCACATGTCATCACGGATGAGAATATGACACTGGGAATGAGAACCCACACGGTGGCGAACTCACCTCGCCATATTGGTAAACCGCGACAAATGCAGTTGGTGCGCGACGGTCACCGTCTTGGTCGGGCCGTTACGGTGTTTGGCCAGAATGAAATCCGCTTCTCCCCCACGCGGATCGTCGCGATCAAATGCGTCGGGCCTATTCAAAAGAATGACCATGTCCGCATCTTGTTCTAGCGAGTTATGTAGGCTAACTAAGTTTGCGACGAAATTGTGGGTGCCGTCGACGGTCCCGTCGTAAACGTCGTGTTCCCCGATGCTGGTGATCTCGACGATCGCGTCCCAATAGACATCGCTAGTTGCCAATGCGTGGATGTCGCGATCTTCTAGGACCGAGGCCGCACGGTGCAGCCTGGATCGACTGGGCGCGTGTTTCCACATGGCTGATCCGCAGAACTGACTGCTCATCGCGGCGGCAAACTGTCGGTGGGTCATCTTCTTGTCGGACAGGACTTTCCGGACTTGCGCCCAAACTTCTTGCGGCACGGTGTCGAGATTTGGGTTGCGAACCACCATCTCGAGGTGAGACAAAACCTCTTGAGCCGCTATCGCTTTGACACCATGCATGCCAACGTGGCGAAGGAACCTCACCTGATTCTCCGCACCGTAGATATGCAGATGCCATGCGTCACGGTAGCCGGATTTTCGCGCGAGCTTGATCCTCGCGTAGATACCCACGCGAAGTAGCAGATGCGCCACGTCGTCGATCAGCCGTCGACTGGTCGACCCGTAATAGATCCGCCCTTGGCCGAGCTTCGCGTCCCACCGCACCGAACCGTCGGTAGCCCACAAATGTTTCAGGAACAGCGCCACCTGGTCATTGGGAGCACGGAAAACCGCTTCCGGAACAAACTTTTCGTAACTGCGCTTGCCGAACAGTCCCATTCCGTCGAGCCACTCGGCGATCGGGTTCCGCTTCCCGTGCGTCAACCGGTACGGCGCCGGCAACCGCAGCGTGGTCACGCGCGCCGCCGGGTACTCGTCCCGAATTGCGGTAACACCGAAGTGCGCCGCCGCAGCGGTCACAGCCAGCAGGTTGGCCTCGTCCACCGATGCATACCGAATGGGTTGACGCTTCACGCATGACCCGTCACCGATCATGTGGGCGAGCAGTATGACCTCGGAGTCGTGCATCTCCTTCGTGTCCACCGGCTCGGGTACCCGCCGCGGTGCCGCGACGCGGTCGCCGATCTTCAACTCCTCCAACGGAGTCCAACCCTCGAGCTTCATGAACGGGTGGTTGCCGGTGGCTTCGACTTCACGCCCCGAGGCCAGGCGCACCCGGAAAACCTCCTTGCGCCCGCTGGGGAACACGTTGGTCATCGGTCGCGCGACCATCCGCAGCTTCTCGTCCAGGGACCACACCAGCGGTCGTTCCCCGGTCCGCATCAGTTCACCGAAGGTGACTTCGGCGCCGGTGTCCGCCCGCAGGATTCGCGTCGCCGCGGTCAGGCAACCCGATTCGCGAAGATCCGACAGCATCGGCTTCTTATCAGTCCGCTGTTCAGGACCACGGTTCAGCTGACTGATCGCCACCACCGGAACCTCAAGTTCCTTTGCCAGCAACTTGAGGTGCCGCGAGAATTCGGAGACTTCCACCTGTCGCGACTCGTGCTTTTTGCCCGAGGTCATCAGTTGCAGGTAGTCGACGACTACGAGTTTCAGGTTGGACTTCTGCCGAAGCCGACGCGCCTTGGCTCGAATCTCCATCATGGTCAGATTCGGCGAGTCGTCGATATACAGTGGCGCCTCGCTGATTTCACTCATGCGTCGTGCGAGCCGGGTCCAGTCGTCGTCGGTCATCCGTCCCGAACGCATATCGGCCAGCTTGATTTTCGCCTCGGCCGACAACAACCGCATCACGATCTCGGACTTGCTCATTTCCAGCGAGAAGATGACGCTGGCCATCCGGTGCTTGATCGAGCACGACCGCAGGAAGTCCAATCCGAGAGTGGAATTGTGGGTCGGCACCATCCCCCGGCCGGCGAGATACAGGCGCTCGGGGTTGTCCACCTGCACGCAGCGCACGGCGACACTCGGCACTCGTCGCACCGACTCGATCTGCAGCACCGGGGTCAGGACGGCGGTCTGTCCGCGGCTTTCGTGCGAGCCGGCCGGCGCGATGGCGTCCAAGCCGCCACGCAACCGGGCCGAGGTGCGAACTCCGTCGCACGTCGGCCATTGGTGCTCGGCGTCAGCGACGATCGTTGTGCCGTCGGAGAATCGGATCTCGTAGCACGGGTGGCCCAGCATGACCTCGGTGGCGGCCACCACTCGCGTTGGCTGGCCGGCGGCGTCCAGCAACTCGTCACCCACCGCGACGTCACCCATGGTTGTCCAACCGGTCGGGGTGGGTAGCGGCGTGTCCAGCGCCAGCGCCTTCCCCACGCCGGGGCGGGCGGCGACGATGATCATCTGGCCGGGGTGCAACCCGTTGGTCAACTCGTCAAGTTCGGTGAAGCCGGTCGGCACGCCACGTGCAATCCCGCCGTTGGACGCGATCGCGTCGATCTCGTCCATCGTCGGTTGCAGCAGATCTTCAAGCGGCACAAAGTCTTCGGACAGCCGGCGGTCCGCCACATCGTAGATTTCGGCCTGCGCACGGTCGACCACTTCGGCCACGTCCGCGCCCTCGGCGCCCGCATACCCGTACTGCACTACCCGCGTGCCGGCTTCCACCAGCCGCCGCAGCAGCGCCTTCTCGGCGACGATGCCCGCGTAGTAGCCCGCGTTGGCCGCGGTCGGCACCGTTGAAATCAGGGTGTGTAAATAGGGGGCTCCGCCGATGCGCCGCAGCATGCCACGCCGATCCAGCTCGGCGGCCACCGTGACCGCGTCGGCCGGCTCCCCGCGCCCGTACAGATCCAGGATTGCGTCGTAGACGCTCTGATGTGCTGGGCGGTAGAAGTCGCCGGGCCGCAGCCGTTCCAGGACGTCGGCGATGGCGTCCTTGCTCAGCAGCATCCCGCCGAGGACCGACTGCTCCGCGGCAATGTCCTGCGGGGGTTGACGGCCGAACTCCTCACTGGGCGGCGGGTTGTCCATGCCGGGGTGAGAAAGATCGTCAACGAGCGCCATCGGTTGCCACCTCCTCTGCCAAGAGCCCTGCTATCAGCTTACGAACATACGTTCGATAGTCCAGAGCATAAGCCACGGATCCGACAACCCCCACCCGTCCATTCACGCGCCACTTGCGCCGCGAGAACGTTAAACGTTGCTGGCGGGTAGTCCAAGGGGGTCTTGTTCATGAAGCTGTGCATCGTGTGTGCATATCCATCGACAGCCGTGTTAAGGCGGGTGTGGAGAACTTGTGGATTAGTGCGCAACGTTGCGACATCACCCCTGCTAGTCGCCATATAACGCCAGGTGTTTGGTGTGGACAAGAATCTCTTCGGCGTGTCGCCGCAGGTTACCGAGTCGGGCGTGTTGGTTTTCGACCAGATTTTGCTTGCGTTACGCATCGGTAAAGGACGGTGTGCGAAAGAGTGCGCAAAATAGTTCGCCAGCAAGAGGTTCGCTAGCCCCGATCGCAGCCGGCCTCGCGGCAGTTACGCGGCAGCCCAAAAACCCGGTGGTGCCTATTGGGCAACCACCGGGTGTTCGGTAAGTGCGGAGTTAGCTCTCGGCGACGACGTCGACAGAAACCTCGACGTCGATTTCGGAGTGCAGCTGCGCGACTACGGTATGCGTGCCGATGGACTTGATGTGCGCCTTGGGCAGCCGCAGGATCCGCTTGTCGAGGTTGGGCCCGCCGGCCTTCTTGATGGCGCCGACAACGTCGGCGGCGGTGACCGAGCCGAAGAGCTTGCCGGAGTCTCCCGCGGTCTTCACCGGCAGTTGCACGGGCCCGAGGGCCTCGAGCGCCGTCTTGATTTCGTTGGCGTGCTCACGGTCGCGCACGGCCTTGGTTTCGCGGGCCCGGCGGATGGCGTCAGCCTGCTTCTGGGCACCACGCGAGGCCACGATCGCCAGCCCGCGCGGCAACAGGAAGTTACGGCCGTACCCGTCCTTGACCTCAACCGTGTCGCCGACCGAACCCAGGTGGTCGACGTCGGACGTCAAAATCAGCTTCATCGTTTACGTACTTTCTTTGGGCGGCCCGGCAATTACCGCGTCGCAGAGGTGAACGGCAGGAGCGCGACCTCGCGGGCATTCTTCACCGCGATGGCGATGTCACGCTGATGCTGCACGCAGTTGCCGGTAACCCGACGCGCCCGGATCTTGCCGCGCTCGCTGATGTAGGTCCGCAGCAACGCGGTGTCCTTGTAGTCGATTGCTTGGTCCTTCTTCGCGCAGAAGACGCATTTGCGCGCCTTGACCGGCTTCTCCGGAGCCGGGCGCCGCTTGCTGGACTTGGCCATTTGTGTCTTTCTTTCCGTTCTTTACTGGTCTGAAGTTCTGTTGGGTCAGAAGGGCGGTTCGTCGTCGGCCCCGCCGAAGGAACCGGACGCCGGGGCGCTGCCCCACGGGTCCTCACCCGATCCGCCGCTTGGCTGCGCCGGTGCCTGGCGCGAACCGCCGCCTCCTCCGTAGCCGCCCCCGCCGCCGCTGCGGCTGGCCTTGTTGACCTTGGCGGTGGCGTACCGAAGCGAAGGTCCGATCTCGTCGACCTCGACCTCGACGACGGTGCGCTTTTCGCCCTCGCGGGTCTCGAAGGAACGCTGCTTGAGCCGGCCGGTGACAATCACCCGGGCTCCCCTGGTCAGGCTTTCGGCCACATTCTCCGCCGCCTCGCGCCAGATGTTGCAGCGCAAGAAGAGTGCCTCGCCGTCCTTCCACTCACCGCTCTGGCGGTCGTAGATCCGCGGCGTGGAGGCCACGGTGAAGTTGGCGACGGCAGCACCCGACGGCGTGAACCGCAATTCGGGATCAGCGGTCAGGTTTCCGACGACGGTGATGGTCGTGTCACCAGCCATAATTGCCCTCCTTGTTCGGCCTGACCTCGCCTGTTGGGATAGTCATGAGCGACTGTACGCAGCCGCGCTGACAGCGCGACCGCTAGTGCTTATCCGTCCGCATCACCTTGGTGCGCAACACCGACTCGTTCAGGCTCAGCTGCCGGTCGAGTTCGGACACCGTCGCCGGCTCGGCCTTCAGGTCGATGACCACGTAAATGCCTTCGGCGTGCTTGGCGATCTCGTACGCCAACCGCCGCCTGCCCCAAATGTCGACCTTTTCGACCGTTCCACCGTCTTTCCGGACGACGTTAAGGAACGTCTCCAGGGACGGGGCGACAGTGCGTTCGTCAAGCGTGGGGTCGAGAATGACCATGATTTCGTATGGACGCATTAGAACCTCATCACCTCCTCTGGTCTCAGCGGCCACGGCGGATTCCGTGGCAGGAGGGTCGCCTGCGTCGGCAACCGCACCAGGTTACCGGATGGTGCGTGCAGTGCAGAAATCAGCTTATTTGCGCGATTGCAGAAACTTCGCGACCCGAGCCTTGGTCGCCTCGTCGGCCTTCTCGAGTGCCCCCGAGTCGAACGGGGGTTGTGGGTCGTACTCGATGAGCAGCTGGGCGGCCTGGGCCGCCTCGCGATCGACCAACAGCTCGACGAGCCGCAAAGCCATGTCGATGCCGCTGGACACCCCGGCGGCGGTGATGATCCGCTGCGGCAGGTGCTCGACGACGCGGTCTGGCACATAACGCGCCCCCAACGCGTTGAGGCGGTCCGCGGAGCCCCAGTGCGTCGTGGCGGTGAGTCCGTCGAGCAGGCCGGCGGCGGCCAGCAGCAGCGCACCGGTGCACACCGACGTGGTGAACCTCGTGTTCGGGTGCACCGACCGGAGCCAGCCGAGCAGAACCTCGTCGTCGAGCAGGACCCGAGTGCCGATGCCGCCGGGCACCACCACCACCTCCGGTGCCGCAACTTCGGCGAAGGTCGCGTCGCACGTGACGCCGAGCATGCCGTTTTCGGTGCGGAGTTCACCGCGCTGGTGCCCGACGAACACCACGTCCACCGACGGAATGCGCTGCAGGACTTCGTATGGGCCTATCGCGTCCAGCGCCGTGAACCGAGGAAACAGCGGGATCGCGACTTGCATCATGCCTCCTTGGCGACCAGCTCTGGCTCCGCGGCAACCGCAACCGCAACCGGACGGCGCTGGGGCCTCGGACGCAGCCAGCCCGGCAGCCAACCGGGCTGCGCGTCGGGCGCACGGTCGAACACTCCCCCGCTGGGGTCGTCGATGCGTCCCATCCAACGCACGAGATCCTCGCTGGGCCGGTAGATCTGCCGAACGACCAACGCACAGAGCGCCATCACCGCGATGTCACGCAGCAGCACCGTGGTGGTGAACCACTGTTCAGGTAGCGACCGACTCTGGTTGCCGTACAGGTAATACATCCGCGGCACCCACACCAACGCGTCAATCGTCATCCACGCCAGCAAGATTCGCCGATGCGGCAGCGCGAGGACCGCCAGGGGCACCAACCACAGTGAAAACTGGGGACTCCACACCTTATTGGTCAGCAGGAACGCGGCGACCACCAAGAACGTCAGCTGCGCCAGCCGGGGCCGCTGCGGAGCGGTCAACGCGACGTAAGCGATGGCCGCACACGACGTCAGGAACAACACCGCAACGACGGTGTTCAGTACCGTCGGCGGCTCCCAGAAACCTAGCGACGGGTCGAAGCCGCGCCAGCCGGTGTAGGACTTCACGACGTTGAACAGCGAATCCATGTCGTCGCCGCGACGGGCGTTGAGCCGGAAGAACTCTGACCAGCCGCGCGGAAAGAACACCAGCACCGGCAGATTCACCAACAGCCAGGTCCCTACCGTCGCCGCGGCGGTTCGCGCGACGGCGGCGTAGCGCCCGCTGCGGATCGCAAGGACCAGCATCGGGCCCAGGAATAGCAGCGGGTAGAGCTTGGCCGCGACGCCCAGTCCGATCAGCACACCCGCAAGCACGGGCTTTCGTCGCGCCCACGCCAGCAGCCCGCCCATCGCGAAAGCCGTTGCCAGCGCGTCGAAGTTGGTGAAGATCTGAAAGATCACCAGCGGTGAGGCGGCGACCAGCGCCGCGTCCCAGATGCGGCGACCGGCCAGGCGCGCGGTCGCCGCGATGGTGGCCAACCAGGCCAGCGCCAATCCCATTGCGGCGAAATTGAAGAACATCACCACCTCGGCCACCACCGGGATCGAGATGATCTTGGTCAACGCGCTGTAGGTCTTCGCCAGGGCCATCGACACGTACTGATACATCCCGGTCAGCACCGGATACTCCATGTAGCGCACCGCAATCTGGCCGTCGTAGCGGACCTGCGGGGTGCCGGTGCTGTCCTTCTCGACCCAACTCGACTTGTACGGCAGCTCACCCCTGTTCAGCAGTTCCGCGCCGTAGAGCGGGACCGTGTCGGAGTAACACAACTGGTAGTAGGCGCGCTGGTTTGCCCAATTGGCCACCCGCTGTTCGGCCGGGCCGGTGTCGGAGCTTTGCAGGCAAGGCGCCTTCGTCGACCACCCGAGCGCGAGGAACACCAACGCGATGAGGAACATCACCCGCAGCGGCGTCATCACCCGAGTCCGCCCAATCAGGGCGTGCCGGCCCACCGGCCCGCCGATGACGTCGGCCAAAGCGGCGCCGAGAAAGTCCGTCCGACTGGGGCAGTCGCGGTTGTCCGCGCTGCGCAGGTCAGCGGCTAACGGTTGGGGCGAGATGATGGAACGTTGTTTGCGGGCACCGGTCACGGCGGCGGCGGAGGCTCGAAGGGCGGCGGCGCGCCCGGCGGTACTACCGGCGGCACCGTCGGCGGCACCGTCTGTGGTTCTGTTGGCGGCAGTCCCGGCGGTGGCGGCCCTACGGTGATCGTGGTGGGAGGTCCGACGGGAATCGTGATTCCCGGTGCCACTTCCACCGTCGGCTGAATGACGGTTTCCGACGGCGGCGGCGGTGGCGGGGGCGGAGCGGCGGGCACACCGGCGTACCCGCCGATCTCGGTGGGCTTGGGGAAGCTCTCGTTGTCGGTGCCCTTCAGGGCGCCGTCCATGGTCGCCTTCCAGATGTCCGAGGGCAGGCCAGAGCCGTAAACCGCGCCCCCCGAAGCCGTTTCCAACGGTTTGTCGCCTTTGACCGTGCCCACCCAAACGGCCGTCGCCAACGATGGCGTGTAACCGACCATCCAGGCGTCCTTGTTGTCGCTGGTGTCACCCAACTGCGTGGTACCTGTCTTGGCTGCCGCCGGCCGTCCGCCCGCGAGGTTGTGGCCTCGTGAGTAACCCGGAATGGGCACCATGGCGGCGGTCACGTTGTCGGCGACCGCCTTGGGGATTCGTTGCTCACCGGAGTCGTCCCGGGTGGAGGCATCGAACAGGACCTGCCCTTCGGAGTTGACCACCTTCTGCACAAAGTGCGGTTGATGGTAGATACCCGAGGCGGCCAAGGTGGCGTACGCGCTCGCCATATCGATCACTCGGGTCTGGTACTGCCCCAACACGATCCCGTTGTTCGGCGGTCCGCCCTGGCCGTCCTCGGAGAGCGTGTGCGCGACACCCGGGAAGCTCTCCGCGACACCGGCTCGGTGCGCGGCATCAGCCACGGCCTGCGGTCCGCCCTTCAGCTTGAGCATCAGCCGGTAGTACGACGTGTTCAGCGACATCTTGAGCGCCTGGGCGAGGTTGCAGGTGCCGCAGCCCTCCCCCTCGACGTTGGTGATCTTGATGCCGTCGACGGTCAATGGGGAGCTGTCGATCTGATAGCCCAAACCGATCCCCTGCTCGAGGGCGGCCACCAGTGCGAACACCTTGAACGACGACCCGGTCTGCAGGCCAGCCTGGGCGAAATCGAAGCCCTGCGCGTTGGATCCGCCGTAATACGCCCGCACACCTCCGTTGCGCGGGTCGATGGAAACCACCGCCGCGCGCATATCGGGGTCTTGGCCGTCGAGGTATTTGGCGACCGCCTTCTCCGCAGCTTGCTGCGCCTGCGGATCGATGGTGGTGGTGACCTGCAACCCCTGCGTATTCAGGGTCTGCTCGTCGATGTTGAACAGTTCCAGCAGTTCCTTGGTCACCTGCCGCTCGATCAGACCGTTGGGTCCGCTGGTCTGGTTCTGGGCGCGGGCGAGTTCAGGCGGAACCGTGTTGGGAAACACCTGCGCCGCACGGTCCTTTTCGGACAGCGCCTTGGTCTCGACCATGCCGTCAAGCACCCAATTCCAGCGGGTGAGCGCGCCCTCGGGGTCGACCGCCGGGTCCAGGGTGGAGGGCCGCCGGATCAGCGCGGCCAACAGCGCACCTTCGGAGACGGTCAACTGCTCGACCGGCTTGTCGAAATAGGCCTTGGCCGCCGCCGAGATTCCGTAGGCGCCGCGGCCAAAGTAGATGATGTTCAGGTAGGCCTGCAGCACATCGTCTTTGGACCACTCCCCCGCCATCTTGGTGGCGATCACCAGTTCTTTGGCCTTGCGCACCACACCGCGCAATCCGTGCTGCGCGGAACCGACCAGCGCGTTCTTGACGTATTGCTGGGTGATCGTCGACCCGCCCTGCAGGTCACCGCCGAGCAGGTTGTTTTTCGCCGCCCGGGCGAAGCCGCTGAACGAGAAGCCCGGATTGGTGTAGAAGCCGCGGTCCTCGGCCGCGATCACCGCCTGGCGCACGTGGACCGGCACCTGGCTGAGGTTGACGTCGACACGATTGCCTTCGGGCGGAACGATTCTGGCGATCTCCGAGCCGTCACTGGCCAGGATGGTGGAGACCTGATTGGTGCGAATGTCACCGGGCCGGGGCACGTCGACGATCAGATAGGCCATACCGAAGGTGACGATGGGCAACAAGATCGCCAGCGCCGCAATGATGTACGCCGAGCGTCGCACCCACTGCCAGTTGATCTGTTGAGACCACGTGGGCTTCGCTCTGGCCGTCGGACCACCTGGCCGCCGGGGCGCGGGCCCCGATGGACGGGCCCCGTCCGGGGCATCCGGAGGCCGACGCCGGCCGGCGGGCGCATCCAGGGCCGCCTTGACCTCCGCGAGCGCGTCGGGTTCCGGCGACACGTCCGCGGGCTTGTTGAGCGCGGCCTTGACCTCGTCGATCTGGTCGACGTCCGGCCCCGCGTCATCCGGGACCGCCGGGAGGATCGTGGTGTGCCTGTCGTCGGGCGGAACGTGACGACGCACTCCGGGCGGCGGACGCGTGCCCTCTTCTCCGCCAGCGCCCTCCGGGGGCGACTGGTGATGGCGCCCTTCGCTATTCACTGGCTGTGCGGGCTCCGTCCCCCGCCGCTTGGCTTCCCCGGGTCCGCCCGGTCCCGGTGGGCCTCTTAGGGGGTTGCGCTGGACGGGGTGCGCCCAGCACGTAGGACTTGACCAGGTGGTTCCAACTGCAGGTGCGGCACACCTCCACCACGTGCACCGCGAACTCCGAGAAGCGGGCCGCCAACATGACCAACTCTTCGGCGGTGCGTGCCGAGCCGGATACCGCGCCCAAGTGCTCACCGAACACCCAGGACACCAGGGTGAGCTGCTCCTTCCGGCAGATTGGGCACATCACCTGGCTTGGTTTCCCGTGAAACTTTGCTGCGCGCAGCAAATACGGATTCGCGTCACACACCTCGGTCACCCCGGTGCGTCCCGAATACACCTCCGCCAGCAAAGAGCGCCGCCGAAGCGCGTACTCCACTACCTGTCGCTGCAGTCGCACGTTGACCAGACTACGTCGCGATCCTGACCACCGATACGCGCCGACGCCGTTGTTGCGCTAGTTCGGGGGTGTTCGTTGAGCACTGTGGACAACGGACTCCTACGATCTTCCCGTGGCGAGATGGCCAGGGACGACGTCAACGCGCGCTAAGGACCGTGACCGGGAAGATGCGTGCCGAATTCTCGACAACGCCTTCAACGACGGCGAGATATCCACGGAGGAGCATCGCGAACGCGTGAGCGCGGCCACCAGGGCCGTGACGCTTGGCGAGCTGCACGACCTGGTGTCCGATCTGCAGGCCGCTCGCGAGCAGCGGCCACCAACGCCAACGCCGACCATGACGCCGGTCAGTACACGGCGGCCGAAACACACCGGGCGCGGCCTGCTGATCGCCTCGTACGCCGTGTCGGTGCTGCTGGGCGTGGGAATCGGCTGGGGCCTCTACGGCAACACCACTTCCCCGCTGGACTTCACCTCTGACCCGGGCGCCAAGCGCGACGGCATTGCGGCGGTGGTGGTGACCGCGCCCAAGCAGTTGCAATCCCTGGGCGGGCTCACCGGGCTCCTCGAACAGATGCGCAAGCGGTTCGGCGACACGATGGGCTACCGGCTGGTCGTGTATCCGGATTACGCGTCGCTGGATCGGCCCGACCCCAATGAAGATCGCAGATATCTGAGCTACACCTACCGAGGCGGCTGGGGCGATCCCAACAGCTCGGCCAAGAGCAGCTCCGAATACACCGAGGTCGACCTGAGCAAGTTCGACGTGAAGGCCGTGGTCGGAATCATGCGCGGGGCGCCGGAGACGCTGGGCATCAAGCCAGCCGACGTCAAGTCGAGCTATTTGATCATCGAGCCCGCCAGGGATTTGACCAAGCCGGGCACACTGTCGCTGACCACCTACGTCTCTACCGATTACGGCAGCGGCTACGTCGAATTCGCCGGTGACGGCACCATCAAGCAAATCAACTACCCGTAGTCGCGTTTCAGCCGAGTAGCCGCTGGTAAGCCCCGGCGAATGTGTGACAAACGGCGCATTAACAGCCGGTGGTGTTGTCCCTAATATATCGAGGCGATACGATGACGCGAGGCGTCGACGCATCGTAACGGCCCTAACTAGTTCAAGTAGCAAGCGTGCAAAGGGAGGTGAGTCGATGCTTGAGCTCGCCATCCTCGGGCTTCTCATCGAGTCCCCCATGCACGGCTATGAGCTGCGCAAACGGCTCACCGGATTGCTCGGAGCCTTCCGCGCCTTCTCCTACGGATCCCTTTATCCGGCCCTGCGCCGCATGCAGGCTGAGGGATTGATCGCCGAGAACGCGGCACCCGCCGGGACGCCGGTGCGCCGCGCCCGTCGCGTTTACCAGCTGACCGACAAAGGCAGGCGGCGCTTCAGCGAGTTGGTGGCCGACACCGGCCCGCACAACTACACCGATGACGGGTTCGGGGTACACCTGGCGTTCTTCAACCGCACGCCGGCCGAAGCGCGGATGCGCATCTTGGAGGGTCGGCGTCGTCAGGTCGAAGAGCGCCGTGAAGGTCTCCGGGAAGCGATCGCGCGAGCCAGCAGCTCCCTGGACCGCTACACCCGGCAGCTGCACCAACTTGGGCTCGAGTCCAGCGAACGTGAGGTCAAGTGGCTCAACGAGCTCATCGCCGCGGAACGGGCAGCGCCCAATCACGTCGAACAGACGTGAACCCCCTCACCAAACAGCACACGTAAAGCACGCAAGAAGTCATGAGGTTAGGAGAAACGCCGTAATGAGTGAGCAGAACGCGCCGCAGGCGTCAACCGAGGTACGAGTCGCCATCGTTGGCGTCGGCAACTGCGCGTCCTCGCTGGTCCAGGGCGTCGAGTACTACCAGAATGCCGACGACACCTCGACGGTGCCCGGCCTCATGCACGTGCGGTTCGGCCAGTACCACGTCCGCGACGTCAAGTTCGTCGCCGCGTTCGACGTGGACGCCAAGAAGGTCGGCTTCGACCTGTCGGACGCCATCTACGCCTCGGAGAACAACACCATCAAGATCGCCGACGTGCCGCCCACCAACGTGGTGGTGCAGCGCGGCCCGACGCTCGACGGGATCGGCAAGTACTACGCCGACACCATCGAGTTGTCCGACGACGAGCCGGTCGACGTGGTGAAGGTCCTCAAGGACAACAAGGTCGACGTGCTCGTCTCCTACCTGCCGGTGGGCTCCGAGGAGGCCGACAAGTTCTACGCCCAGTGCGCCATCGACGCCGGCGTGGCCTTCGTCAACGCGCTGCCGGTGTTCATCGCCTCCGACCCGGTCTGGGCCAAGAAGTTCAAGGACGCCGGCGTGCCGATCATCGGCGACGACATCAAGAGCCAGGTCGGCGCGACGATCACCCACCGCGTGATGGCCAAGCTGTTCGAAGACCGCGGCGTGACGCTGGACCGCACTTACCAGCTCAACGTCGGCGGCAACATGGACTTCAAGAACATGCTCGAACGCGAGCGCCTCGAGTCCAAGAAGGTCTCCAAGACCCAGGCCGTGACGTCCAACCTGACCGGCTCGCTGGCCGGAAAGGTGGAGGACAAGAACGTCCACATCGGCCCGTCCGACCACGTCGCCTGGCTCGACGACCGCAAATGGGCGTACGTGCGCCTGGAAGGCCGTGCCTTCGGTGACGTGCCGCTGAACCTGGAGTACAAGCTCGAGGTGTGGGACTCGCCGAACTCGGCCGGCATCATCATCGACGCGGTCCGCGCGGCCAAGATCGCCAAGGACCGCGGTATCGGCGGCCCGGTGATCCCGGCGTCGGCGTACCTGATGAAGAGCCCGCCGGAGCAGCTGCCCGACGACGTCGCGCGCACCCAGCTCGAAGAGTTCATCGCGGGCGCCTAGCCACGGGCGCCTAGCGGCGGGCGGCCGGCGGACGCTACCGCCGAGCGTCACGCCAGAGCGACGGCCGACGCGCAGCGTCACCCCAACGTGACGTTCGGCGCGGCTGCTGACGGCTCATGACGGGCACGGCTCGTAAAGTCGATGCCGTGACCGAGATTTCCGACGACGAACTGACCGGCCTCACTGAATTCGCGCTGCTGGCCGAGAACGCCGAGCAGGCGGGTGTCACGGGTCCCCTCCCCCACGTTGAGCGGGTCGAGGTGGGATCGGGTGACGCCAAGATCAGCGCGCTGCGCTGGGGCACCGCCGAGCCGCGAATCGTCTTCCTGCACGGTGGCGGTCAGAACGCCCACACCTGGGACACCGTGATCGTCGGCCTCGGCGAACCGGCGCTCGCGGTGGATCTACCCGGCCACGGCCACTCGGCCTGGCGCGAGGACGGAGACTACTCACCGCAGCTCAATGCCGAAGCACTGGCGCCTGCGCTACGCGAACTGGCGCCCACCGCCGAATTCGTCGTCGGCATGTCGCTGGGCGGGCTGACCGCAGTACGGCTGGGCGCCCACGCGGCAGAACTCGTCAACGAACTCATGCTCATCGATGTCACCCCGTCGGCCCTGCAGCGGCACTCGGAGATGACCAAGGAGCAGCAAGGCACGGTGGCGCTGATGCACGGGGAGCGCGAATTCCCCAGCTTCCAAGCCATGCTCGACCTGACCATCGCCGCGGCCCCACATCGCGAGGTGAAGGCGTTGCGTCGCGGCGTTTTCCACAACTCTCGTCGACTCGACAACGGGAACTGGACGTGGCGCTACGACGCGATCCGCAAGTTTCCCGACTTCGCGAGTCTGTGGGACGACGTCGACGCTTTGTCCGCACCCATCACACTGGTCCGCGGCGGCTGGTCGGGTTTCGTCACCGAACAGGACATCGCCGAATTGAGCCAGCGCGCAAGGCATTTCCGTGGCGCGCACGTTGTCGAGAACTCCGGCCACTCGGTGCAAAGCGACCAGCCTCAGGCCTTGACCGCCCTCGTCCGGAAGGTGCTTGACGCGCGCTGAGCTTACGGTGGACTCATGACTTCTGAGCTGCCCATCCGCATCGGCGTGCAACTACAACCGCAACACGCTCCCCAGTACGACCAGATCCGCGACGCCGTTCGACGCTGCGAAGACATCGGCGTAGACATCGCCTTCAATTGGGACCACTTCTTTCCGCTGTACGGCGACCCCGACGGCGCACACTTCGAATGCTGGACCATGCTGGGCGCCTGGGCCGAGCAGACATCACGCATCCAGATCGGCGCCCTGGTCACCTGCAACTCCTACCGCAACCCGGAGCTGCTCGCCGACATGGCCCGCACCGTCGATCACATTTCCGACGGCCGACTCATCCTTGGCATCGGGTCGGGCTGGAAAGACAAGGACTATTACGAGTACGGCTACGAGTTCGGCACCGCTGGTAGCCGACTGGACGATCTAGCCGCCGCCCTACCCCGAATCAAGTCTCGACTGGCCAAGCTGAATCCCCCGCCCACCCGTGACATCCCGGTGCTGATCGGCGGCGGCGGTGAGCGCAAGACCCTGCGGCTGGTCGCTCAGTACGCAGACATGTGGCACAGCTTCACTTCAGCGGACGAGTTCCCGGCGAAGTCAGAAGTGCTGGCGCGGCACTGCGCCGACGTCGGGCGGGACCCGGCCACCATCGCGCGATCGGCCGGCGTCCAGAACAACAGCGAGTTGATTGCCGACGCCGAGGCACTTGTCGGGCTGGGCGTCACGCTGCTGACGGTGGGTTGCGACGGCCCCGACTACGACCTCAGCGCCGCCGAAAAGCTGGTTAAGTGGCGCGACGCCCGGTAACCGCCGGTCTTCCGTGAGCCTCCCGGCGGGGATCTGCGGGCCGTTGGTTTGCGTTTGCCTGCCCTTCATCTGCTAAACATCTCAAACGACACGGCGACTCGTGAGAAACTGCGAGCGCTGAGCAGAAACGGGTGAAAGAGGGCTTCAACGCGCCGATGCCGAAAAAATACGGGGTTAAAGAAAAAGACCAGGTTGTGAATCACATTCTCAACCTGGTGCTGACGGGGAGGCTCCGTACCGGAGACCGAGTCGATCGCAACGAGATCGCGCAGGGACTTGGGGTGAGCCGCGTGCCCATCCAAGAGGCGTTGGTCCAGCTCGAACACGATGGGATCGTCTCCACGCGTTATCACCGAGGCGCATTCGTCGAGCGTTTCGACGAAGCCACCGTCCGTGAGCACCACGAGCTGGACGGGCTGCTCAACGGCATCGCCTCGGCCCGGGCGGCGGCGAACCCCACCCCACGCATCCTCGGGGAGCTCGACGCGCTGCTGCGCTCGATGCGCACCGCCAAAGATTCGCGGAACTTCGCCGAACTCTGCTGCGAGTACCGACGCACGGTCAACGACGAGTACGCGGGGCCACGGCTGCACGCCACCATCCGCGCGTCATACAACCTCATCCCCCGAGTGTTCTGGATGACCTACCAGAACAGCCGCGATGACGTGCTGCCCTTCTATGAAGACGAGAACGCCGCCATCCACCGGGGCGACCCGGAAGCCGCGCGGGCGGCATGCGTCGGCCGCTCGGAGCTGATGGCGCAAACGATGCTCGCCGAGCTGTGCCGGCGGGGGGTATTCGCTCCACAGGACGTTGCGTGCCCCACTCCCATACGCCTGCACCCGGCGGGAAACCACCTCGAACCGTCATCGATCGTGGTGTGAACGCGTCTACTAGCAAATACCCGGAGCAATCAGGTTAGACTGCCGAATTATGGCGGAGAGCGAACCCACCGCGCCCGAGGTAACGGAGCTTGCGGAAGGGTTGCACCGCGCGCTATCCAAGCTGTTCTCGATCTTGCGCCGGGGCGATCCCAACAATGTGGTCGCCGGAGAATTGACGCTGGCGCAACTTTCCATCTTGATAACCCTGCTCGATCTGGGTCCCATCCGGATGACCGATTTGGCGGCGCACGAACGGGTCCGGACCCCAACCACCACGGTGGCCATTCGCCGCTTGGAGAAGATCGGTCTGGTCAAGCGTTCGCGCGACCCATCCGACCTGCGGGCCGTCCTGGTCGACATCACTCCGCAGGGGCGGGCTGTGCACGCAGAGTCGCTGGCCAACCGCCATGCGGCCCTGGCGGCGATGCTCAGCCAACTCCCCCGCGACGACCTCGACGCCCTGATGCATGCGCTGGCGCCGCTGCAGCGCCTGGCCGCGGGGGAACCGATCGCCAACGCGGCCGGCGACACCGACCGCAAGCAGCGTGAAAGCGTTTGAGCAGCAAGTAACTTGGTAACCGCATAAAGCATGCCCACCGCACTTATCACCGGAGCCAGTGGCGGTATCGGCTCCGCAATCGCGACGGCGCTGGCGCCAACGCACACCTTGTTGTTGGCCGGCCGACCCTCGGCGCGGCTCGACGCCGTCGCGGAGCGGCTTGGCGCCACCACCTTCCCACTGGACCTGACCGACAGCGAATCGATCGAGGCCAGTTGCGAAGTGGTCGACACGCTCGACGTGCTGGTGCACAACGCGGGCGTGTCCTTGCCGGGTACCGTCTCCGAGTCCTCCGTTGAGCAGTGGCGCGCCACCTTCGAGGTGAATGTCATTGGGGCCGTTGCTCTTACGCTCGCGCTGTTGCCGGCGTTGCGGCAGGCCCGCGGGCAGGTGGTGTTCATCAACTCCGGGTCGGGACGCAAAGCGTCGCGAATCAACGCGTCGTATTCGGCCAGCAAGTTCGCCCTGCGGGCGTTCGCCGATTCGTTGCGCGCCGACGAGCCCGACCTTCAGGTGACCACCATCTACCCCGGCCGCACCGATACCGACATGCAGCACGACCTCGTCGCCTACGAGGGTGGCGAATACGACGCGGCCAAATTTCTTCGGCCCGAGACGGTCGCCGAGGCGGTCGCCTACGCCGTTGCCGCACCGGCGGATGCGCATGTCCACGAGGTGGTGATTCGGCCCTCCGGTGAGGCCCGCGGGTAGCGCCAGGGTAGGCCGCGAAGCCGAAAGAACTAGACGACGAGGTTGACCAGCCGCCCGGGCACGACGATCACCTTGCGTGGCTCCGCCCCCGCCAGGAACGCCTGCACCTTCTCGTCGCCCAACGCCGCGGCCTTGAGCGCGTCTTGGTCCGCGTCGGCCGCGACGACGATTCGGCTGCGGACCTTGCCGTTTACCTGGACCGGGTATTCGACGGTGTCGTCGACGAGGTAGGCGGGGTCCGCCTCCGGGAAGGGGCCGTGCGCCAGCGTCGTGTCGTGCCCCAGGCGGTGCCACAACTCCTCGGCCATGTGCGGAGCCAACGGTGCCAGCATCAGCACCAAGGGCTCCACCGCCGCCCTGGGCACCGTGTCGAGGTTCAGCTTGGTGAGGTGGTTGGTGTACTCGATCAGCTTGGCCGTCGCCGTGTTGTTGCGCAGTGCCGCATAGTCTTCCGAGACCCCGGCGATGGTGCGGTGTAAGGCTCGCAGCGTCTCGGTGCTCAGCTGCCCGTCGGAAGCTCGGGATTCGCCGGTGTTCTCGTCGACGACGAGGCGCCAAACCCGCTGCAGGAAACGATGTGCCCCGATGACGTCCTTGGTGGCCCAGGGGCGCGACGCCTCCAGCGGTCCCATCGACATCTCGTACACGCGCAGCGTGTCCGCACCGTACTCGTCACAGATCTCGTCGGGCGAGATCGAATTCTTCAGGCTCTTACCGATTTTGCCGAATTCCTGGAAGACCTCGACCTCGCCGTCGGGACCCGGGTAGACGAAGCCGCCGTCACGTTCGATCACCTCAGCGGCCGGCACGTAGGACCCGCGTTTGTCGGTGTAGGCGAAGGCCTGGATGTAGCCCTGGTTGACCAGTCGGCGGAACGGTTCGGATGAGCTGACGTGACCGAGGTCGAAGAGAACCTTGTGCCAGAACCGCGAATACAGCAGGTGCAGCACCGCGTGCTCGGCGCCACCGACATACAGGTCGACACCACCTGGGTCGTTCGGACCGTGCACGTCCGGGCGCGGCCCCATCCAGTACTCTTCGTTTTCCTTGGCGCAGAACCGATCTGAATTGTGCGGATCGGTGTAGCGCAGCTCGTACCAGGAGCTCGCGGCCCATTGCGGCATGACGTTGGTGTCACGGCTGTACGTCTTGAGCCCGTCGCCCAGATCCAACTCCACGTGCACCCATTCGGTCGCCTTGGCCAGTGGCGGCGACGGCTCACTGTCGGCGTCGTCCGGATCGAACGACACCGGCGAATAGTCCGCTACGTCCGGCAATTCGACGGGTAGGGCCGCCTCGTCGAGCGCGTGTGCGCGGCCGTCGCTGTCGTAGACGATCGGGAATGGCTCGCCCCAGTAACGTTGCCGCGCGAAAAGCCAGTCCCGCAGCTTGTATTCGATGCGGGCCCAGCCTTTGCCGTCGCGTTCCAGGTGCTCGGTGATGGCTTGCTTGGCCTCTGCGACGTTCATGCCGTTGAGATAGTCGGAATTCACCAGGACGCCGTCGCCGGTGTATGCGGCCTCCGAAATGTCGCCGCCGGCAATGACTTCGAGGATCGGCAGACCGAAGGCGTGGGCGAAATCCCAGTCCCGTTGGTCGTGGCCCGGGACGGCCATGATGGCTCCGGTGCCGTAGCCGGCCAGCACGTAGTCGGCGATGAAGATGGGCACCGCCGCGCCGTTGGCCGGATTGGTGGCATAGCTACCCAGGAAGACGCCGGTCTTTTCCCGGCTCTCCTGTCGCTCGAGGTCGGACTTCGCGGCGATCGCGCGACGGTAGGCGGCCACCGCCTCTGCTGGCGTGGACCCCCCGTAGGTCCACGATGGCTCGACGCCGTCCGGCCACGCCTCGGTGACCAGTTCGTCGACCAGGTCGTGTTCGGGCGCCAGCACCAGGTAAGTAGCACCGAACAAGGTGTCGGGCCGGGTGGTGAACACCTCGAGGTCGACGTTGGTACCGGCCCGTTCACCGGAAGCGAGAGTGGCCGAGAACAGCGCCGCCGCGCCGGTGGATCGCCCGATCCAGTTGCGCTGCATCGTCTTGATCTTCTCGGGCCAGTCCAGCAGGTCGAGGTCTTCGAGCAGTCGGTCGGCGTAGGCGGTGATCCGCATCATCCACTGCCGCAACCGCTTCCGGAACACGGGGAAATTGCCGCGGTCGCTGCGCCCGTCGGACGTGACCTCCTCGTTGGCCAGCACCGTGCCCAGCCCCGGGCACCAGTTCACCAGCGAGTCGGCCCGGTAGACCAACCGGTGACTGTCGACGATGTCGGCCCGCTCCCCCGCCGTCAGGTCCTGCCATGACCGGCCGTCGTCCAGACTTCTTGCGCCGGATTCGAACTCGCTGATCAGCTCCGAGATGGGGCGGGCTTTGTTGGCGGTGGTGTCGAACCAGGCGTTGTAGATCTGCAGGAAGATCCACTGCGTCCATTTGTAGAAGTCGACGTCGGTGGTCGAGAAGGTACGGCGGCTGTCGTGTGCCAGCCCCAGTCGGCCCAACTGGCGCCGGAAGTTGACGATGTTCGCCTCGGTCCGGGTCCGCGGATGGGTGCCGGTCTGCACGGCGTACTGCTCCGCTGGTAGCCCGAACGAGTCGAACCCCAGCGCGTGCAGCACGTTACGGCCATGCATCCGGTAGTAGCGCGCGTAGACGTCGGTGGCGATGTAACCCAGCGGGTGTCCGACGTGCAAACCGTCCCCGGAGGGGTAGGGGAACATGTCCAGGACGAACAGCTTGTCCTCGGGCACCGCGCCGCCGTCGGCCGGAGCGAGCGAACCGACCGGGTTGGGCACGTTGAACGTTCCGAGCCGCGCCCAGTTCTCCTGCCACGCCCGTTCCACGGTGGCGGCGAGTCCGGCCGTGTAGCGGTACGGCGGCGTGCTGGAAGCCACCTCTTGAGCGGCGTCGGCGCTACCGGTGCTGCTGGTCGGCGATTCGGTCACGCCAAACAGGGTATAAGGGCGGCTCTCGCGGCCTCGGATCGCTGGGCTGGGCACGGGTTGATCTCGGTTGGGTTGCACGCCGATCAGAGGTTCATCCCAGCTCTGTTTCAAGCCTGGTCGACGCCGTCGAGCGGTAGTTACATTCAGCCTCAATGAGGGCATTGGCGCCCAGTTATTGGAGGGACCGACGCACATGATCACGAACGCGCGTACCTGGCGAGTCTTCGTCGGGGGCATGGCAGCCGGCTTCGTCGGCGTCCTGCTGCTTGCGGGCGGAAAAGCATCGGCAGATCCAGCATTCCCGGCGCCTCCCATCCCCGCCCCCGGCCCGGCGCAGCTGAGCGCCCCGCCCGTCCAGAACCTCACCGCGCTGCCCGGCGGCGTTGCCAACAACAGGCTCGCCCCGGCTCCCGCGCAGGCACCGGCCCTGGCGCCAGTCCCGGTGCAGGCGCCCGTAGCGGCACCGATTGCGCCCGCGGCACCAGCCCCCGCGGCGGCGCCCGTCCCCGTCCCTGCCGCACCGGCGCCGGGCGCGGTAGCGCCGGCCCCAGCTCCTGCCGCAGCGGCGCCCGCCGGGATAGCGCCGATGCCGCCGAGTAACACTCCGGCCATCGCGGGCACGCTGCGCGATTACTTCCACAGCAAAGGCGTCAGGCTGGAGCCGCAGCGGCCCGAGGGCTTCAACGCACTCGAGATCACCCTTCCGGTGCCCCCGCGCTGGATGCACATCCCCGACCCCAACGTGCCCGATGCGTTCGTCGTCATCGCTGACCGATTGGGCAACAGCATCTACACCTCGAACGCGCAGGTAGTGGTGTACAAACTGATCGGCGACTTCGACCCGGCCGAGGCCATCGCGCACGGCTATGTGGACAGTCAGAAACTCCTCGCCTGGCAAACCACCAATGCCTCGCTGGAGAACATGGGGACCTTCCCTTCGTCGAAAATCGAGGGCACATACCGCGAAAATGACATGACGCTCAACACCTCGCGGCGCCACGTCATCGCGACGTCCGGAACCGACAAGTACTGGGTCTCGCTGTCGGTGACCACCGCCGCCACCCAGGCGGTCAGCGATGCCCCGGCCACGGACGCCATCGTCAACGGCTTCCGCGTTGCGCCGCCGGGAACCGCCGCCGCCACCGCGCCGGCACCGGCGTCGGCGCCGGTCGCTCCTCCCGCCGCACCTTCTCGGCAGCTACCGGTTCCCGGAACGGCACCGGTGCAGCAGCCGCTCACCGGCGTGGCACCCGGTGCCGCCGCACCCGGCACCGGCCCTGCGGCCCAGCCGCCACTGGTTACCTTGGCGCCGGTACCCGGTCGCTGACGGTCGGGCCCGACGAGCGGAACGGTCGGCCAGCTCGTATTGTGAGCGCATGCTCGTCGTCGGTGTGCTGTGCATATGTGCGGCGCTAGCGGCCGCCACATTCGGAACTTGGTCCCTGTCACAACCCCGACCCGCCGACCCCACCCAGCTGGCGCTGCGCGCGATGGCGCCCACACAGCTGGCCGCGGGGGTGATGCTGGCCGCCGGGGGAGTGGTCGCGTTTGCGGCGCCCGCGCAGGCCGCCCTGGTCGTCGTGATCATCTGCATCGTGGGCGCGGTCGGCACGCTGGCTACTGGGTCGTTTCAGAGCGCGCGCTACGCGCTGAGCCGCACTGCGGCCGCCGAGCCCGAACAGGGCCCGTGCGGCGGCGTGTGCGCGGCCTGCACCCTGTCGTGCCACTAGACGGGCGGGTGCGCCGCTAGTTGCGGCTGAGGTCGATCGGGTGGGTGGCCAACAATGACAGGGGGAGCGGCTGGCGGCGCAATACCTGACCCCACAGGTCTTCTCTGGGCCCGACCAGAACGTCAGATGGCAGCCCGGACAAGACAATCCAATCGTCGCGCTCGATCTCGCCTTCGAGCTGGCCGATGGTCCATCCGGAGTATCCGGCGAAGATCCGCACGCCTTCCACCAGCGGTGCGATGGCTTCGGGGTCGGCGTCCAGGTCAACCATGACCATGCGTCCCGCGACGTGTCGCAGGCCCACCGCGTCGTCCGCTTCCGCACCGATCTTCAGCACGCCCAGACACAGGGCCGCGTCGCGCTTCACGGGGCCGCCGAGGAACATCGTCTTCGGCTTCGCCGCGATTTTGGCCCACTGCGGCAACACGTTGTAAACAGCGGTTTCGCTGGGGCGGTTGAGCACTACGCCCAAGGTGCCGCCGTCGTTGTGTTCGACGATGTAGATCACGCTGCGGCGAAACGTCGGTTCGAGGAGGTCGGTGTTGGCCAGCAGCAGGGTGCCCGCCCGTACCCGTTGGGCGGCAGGTGCGATGTAGTCCTCGGGGTCTTCCTGCGGTGCCACCAGAACATCATCGCACCATCGGCGAGAACGCCCGAGCCCATCATGCAGTCGAGAAGTATTTGTAATGTGGGTGGGGCGCCGCGGGCGTCGACGAGCCTTGCCTGCGCCCGACATTAGAAATGGGTTCTGTGATTCGCAGCCGGACGCACGCCATCGCACCCGTCGACCTGTGGCGATCGGTGCGCAGCCTGCCGGACTTCTGGCGTCTGCTGCTGGTTCGGATAACCAGTCAGTTCGGTGACGGGCTCTTCCAGGCGGGTCTAGCGGGAGCCCTGCTGTTCAATCCGGACCGCGCGACAGATCCGGTGTCGATCGCGCGAGCCTTCGCGGTGTTGTTTCTGCCGTACTCGTTGTTGGGGCCGTTCGCCGGGGCACTGATGGACCGTTGGGATCGGCGGCTGGTACTCGTCGGTGCCAACGTCGGTCGGCTGGCCTTCATCGCCGCGGTGGGCTCGATTCTGGCGTTGGGCGCCGGCGACGTGTTGCTGTTGTGCGGAGCTCTGCTGGCCAACGGTTTGGCCCGGTTCGTCAACTCGGGGCTGTCGGCTTCGTTGCCGCACGTGGTGCCACGCGAGCAGGTGGTCACGATGAATTCGGTGGCCATCGCGTCGGGAGCGATCTCGGCCTTCCTCGGCGCCAACTTCATGTTCGTACTTCGCCTCATCGTGGGCGAACGCGACAGCGGGGCATCGGTGGTGATCTTTACCGCCGCCGTTCCGGTGTTGATCGCGTTGGCGTTGTCGCTGAGGTTCGCTCCACGGGCACTGGGCCCGGACGACACCAAGCGGGCCATTCACGGGTCGGTGGTCTACGCGGTGATCACCGGTTGGGTGCACGGCGTGCGGACCGTCGTCCAGTTGCCGTCGGTGGGTGCGGCGCTGTCCGGTTTGGCCGCACACCGGATGGTCGTCGGGATCAATTCGCTGATCATCTTGTTGCTGGTGCACCACCTGGGAGGCGGGGAAACCGAAGGGTTGGGCACCGCGGTGATGTTCTTCGCAGCCACCGGCCTGGGCGCCTTCCTGGCGAATGTGTTGACGCCTGGGCTGATCCGACGTTGGGGACGGTATGCAACGGCCAATTGGGCGCTGACTGCGGCTGCGGCCATCCAGCTTGCGGCCGTCGGGTTGCAACTCCCGGTGATGGTGGTGTGCGGCTTCCTGCTTGGTTTGGCTGGTCAAGTGGTCAAACTCTGCGCCGACTCGGCCATGCAGATCGATGTCGACGACGCGCTGCGAGGACACGTGTTCGCCGTACAAGACGCTCTGTTCTGGGTCGCCTTCATCGCCGCAGTGGCCGTCGCCGCCATAGCGATACCCGATGACGGGCGCGCGCCGTGGTTCGTATTCTTCGGGTCGGTGGTCTACGCGGCCGGACTCGTCGTGCACACTCTGGTCGGCCGACGGAGCAACTCGACTGCAACAGGCCTTTCGGGAGGTAATGATGGCGGGTCCGGGTCCAATAGTCGCTGACTTGGCGGCAGAGAGCGACGAGCTCGATGATCTGGTGGCGGCGCTGCCCCCAGAGGGGTGGGCGAAAGCCACGCCGGCGCCAGGGTGGACCATCGCACACCAGATCGCTCACCTGTTGTGGACCGATCGGGTGGCGCTGCTCTCGGTCACCGATGAGGACGGATTCGCAAAGGTGTTGACCGAGGCCGCGGCCGATCCCAGCGGTTTCGTCGACGCCGCCGCCGAGGAACTGGCGAAGCTTCCACCGGAAGAGCTGCTCAATGACTGGCGGGTTACCCGGCGAAGCCTGCACGACGAGTTGCAGAAGGTTACCGACGGCCGCAAGTTGCCGTGGTTCGGTCCGCCGATGAGCGCCGCGTCGATGGCCACCGCTCGGTTGATGGAGACCTGGGCGCACGGTCTCGACGTCGCCGACGCGCTCGGTGTCACACGACCCGCGACTGCGCGGCTTCGGTCTATCGCGCACCTCGGGGTCCGGACTCGCGACTACTCCTATGTGGTCAACAATCTGACTCCGCCCAGCGAACCCTTCTTGGTCGAGTTGCGCGGGCCCGACGGCGACATCTGGTCGTGGGGGCCGTCCGATGCGGCCCAGCGGGTGACCGGATCCGCCGAGGACTTCTGCTACCTGGTGACGCAGCGGCGTGCGCTGAAGACGCTCGATCTGACGGCCGAGGGGGAGGACGCGCAGCGGTGGTTGTCGATCGCGCAAGCCTTCGCGGGCCCGCCCGGCCCGGGGCGATGAGCGCGCGTAGCGCGCGAAGAGAGCTTGGGCCGTAAGGCTTGAGCCTGGGGCGATGAGCGCGCGCAGCGCGCGAAGAGAGACCGGGCCGTAACAGCTGAGCGCTGGGCGATGAGCGCGCGCAGCGCGCGAAGAGAGACCGGGCCGTAACAGCTTGAGCCCGGGGCGATGAGCGCGAGGCGGAGCCCTTAGCCCTGCCTCGCCGCCTGTGCATTTTGCCCAATAACCCGGGTTTGCAGCGCTCCGACGCTGGCGCTCTGCACATACCGCAGGAAGAAGCGGGACCTTATCGTCCGACAAAACATCGCCTAGCGGCGCTGGTGATCGTCCTTGTCCCTGCCAATGTGTTCGTACTTGAGGGGTTCTAAATGTCGTTCGTGAATGTGCTTCCAGACTGGGTCGCTACAGCTGCGGCAGACGCGGCTTCGATCGGTTCGACTCTGAACGCCGTCAACGCCGCAGTTGCCGAGCCCACCACGGCGCTGGCGGTCGCCGCCGCTGATGAGGTGTCAGCGGCCGTCGCCGCGTTGTTCAGCAACCATGCGCTCGAGTACCAGGCTGCGAGCGCTCAGGCGTCCGCATTCCACGAGCAGTTCGTCCAAGCCTTAACGGCAAGTGCTGGCGCGTATGGCAGCGCCGAGACTGCCAACATCCAGCAGCTGGTGCTGGACACGGTCAACGCTCCGACGATGGCGCTGTTCGGCCGTCCGTTGATCGGCGACGGCGCCAACGGGGGGACCACGTCCGAGGGAGTTGGCCTGCCGGGTGGGGCAGGCGGTTTGTTGTACGGCAACGGGGGCGCCGGTGGCAACAGCACCGCCCCCGGGGTGGCCGGGGGTGCCGGGGGGTCCGCTGGATTGATCGGTCATGGCGGGGCCGGGGTGCCGGTGGGGCCGGTGACTTCTTCGGCAATGGCGGTGCCGGTGGGGCCGGCGGCAATGGCGGTTGGTTGTACGGCAACGGCGGTGCCGGGGGCGCCGGTGGCATCGGTGGCCTTCCCGGCGGGTCTGGCGGTGCCGGCGGAGCCGGTGGACGCGCCTGGCTGATCGGGGCCGGCGGGGCCGGCGGGGCTGGCGCCGCCGGTGCTGAAGGCGAGTTCGGAGCCGGCGGGAACGGCGGTCACGGCGGCAACGGTGGCCAGGGCGGATGGCTGTATGGCTCCGGCGGTGCCGGTGCGGATGGCGGCGCCGCCGGATCCGAATCCGGGGCCGCGGGGGGCCATGGCGGATCTGGGGGCGCCGGCGGCGCCACTGGATTAATCGGTGATGGCGGTGCAGGCGGTCATGCCGGCAGCGGAGGTGCAGGCGGCAACGGCCAGAACGCCGCCAACGGCGGCGACGGCGGCAGCGGGGGCAACGGTGGCGCGGGCGCCGCTGGCGGATGGCTGTTCGGCAGCGGCGGCCAGGGCGGCAACGCCGGAAACGGTGGCGACGCTGGCCACGGCGGACTCGGACTTCAGATAGCCAGCGGTGCCGGTGGTCACGGCGGAGCCGGCGGCGCCGGCGGAGTCGGCGGCAGCGCGCGCCTGCTCGGCGGAGGCGGGACGGGCGGACACGCCGGGTCGGGCGGCAACGGCGGCAACGGGGGCGCTCAGCTCCCCAGCCCCGGTGACCCCGGCTCCGCCGGGAACGGCGGTGCGGGCGGTGCTGGGGGAGCCGGCGGAAACGGTGGCTGGCTGTACGGCAACGCGGGTAACGGCGGCAACGCCGGCGCCGGTGGTAACGGCGGGGACGGGCCCGAAATCTATGAAAGCGGTGGCGGCGAGCACGGCGGTGCGGGCGGATTCGGTGGAGCCGGCGGTGCGGGGGGAGCTGGCGGCAACGCCGGACTGATCGGGGCCGGCGGCAACGGCGGCGACGCAGGCGCGGGCGGCAACGGCGGTTGGGGAGGCGGTGGGGGTGACACGTCCACCTTCATCAACGAGGCGGGCGGGGCCGGCGGGACGGGAGGCGCCGGAGGCATCGGCGGTTCAGGCGGCAGCGGCGGCAGCGGCGGTTGGCTGTATGGCAGCGGCGGAGCCGGCGGGGCGGGCGGAACAGGTGGCTGGGGCGGCGGAGGCGGCTACGGCGGCAGGGTACAGGCCGACTTCGACGGCTTCGGGGGGATCGGCGGCGCCGGCGCGATCGGCGGCGCCGGTGGGGCCGGCGGCTCGGGCGGAGCCGGCGGAGCTGGCGGGTGGCTCTTCGGCAACGGCGGCGCAGGCGGCTCCGCCGGTGCCGGCGGCAATGGTGGCTGGGGTGGCGACGGCGGCTTCCGCGTCGGCAACATGGGCTCGACGGGCGGCGCAGGCGGTAGCGGCGGTGCCGGCGGCGCCGGCGGCAACGCCGGGGTCGGCGGCACAGGTGGCAGCGGCGGACGGATTCTGGGCCACGGTGGGGCCGGCGGAGCGGCCGCAGACGGCGGTTTCGGTGGGTATGGCGGTGGCGGCGGCTGGCGCTTTGGCGGAGACGGCGGGGTCGGCGGGACCGGCGGGGTCGGCGGCGTCGGTGGGCGCGGCGGGATCGGCGGCACCGGCGGATCGGCCGGGTTCGTCTACGGCAATGGCGGCGCCGGGGGAGCCGCTGGCCACGGTGGTGACGGCGGATATGGCGGCCAAGGCGGGTTGGGTACCTCTGGCGGTGCTGGCGGGGCCGGGGGCACGGGCGGATCCGGTGGGAACGGCGGCGACGGCGGTCGTGGCGCTCAGCAGTTCGGCAACGGAGGCTCCGGCGGCAGTGCTGGAACCGGCGGATTCGGCGGTATCGGCGGCGACGGCGGAGGCAGCGAAGCAGGCCACGGCGGATCCGGCGGCACCGGCGGGACCGGGGGAATCGGCGGGCACGGCGGCGTCGGCGCCACCGGCGGCATGCTGATCGGTCACACTGGCGCCAGCCCTGCCAGCGGGTACAACGGCGACAGCGGCGCGTCCGGCAAGGGCGGTCAGTGACGGCGGAGCTAACGGCGGGGGTCCGTAAGGTCTCCCGCAACGACAACCCGTGCACGCGTCACCGCGTCCTTGTCGGATTCGGTGCCGTTACCTCGGGCCAGCATGCCGGCCGGCGTCATCGGCATGGGGGCACCGCCTAGCCCGGTCGATACCGTAGGGCCGCGCAACTCCGCGGCGTTGAGAACACCGGCGCGCAAGCTGGTTGGCCTGCCGCCCGGCTCGAAGCTGCTGGTGGGTCGGGTGTAACTGGTCAATCCGGCACCGGGAAGACCGGGACCGCCGCCCGCACCGCCACCTCCCGAGGCACCGCCCGCACCGGCGACGGGCGCGATCCCGGCCCCGGCCACGCTCGGCGTCCCCGTCCCCGCGGGAAACATCCCGCCCATACCGATCGCCCGCATCATGCCCTGGGGCAGGCCGGTGAACCCCTGCGCGGCCTGCATCGGCGCTTGGCCCAGTTGTTTGAACGGTTCGGCGACACCCGACACCATCTGCAGCGGTTCCTGCATCAACGAGCCGAGCTGCCGGGCGCCCGTGTCGGCCGGACCAGTGGTCTGGCCCGCGAGCTGCGCCGCCTGGGTCGACGCTTGCGCCGCGTTGTGCATCCCGGCCTGGCCCGCACTCTGGGCCACTGCTTGTGCCGCCGCCGCCGGCGCGGCCGGCGATGCGCCCACTGGGGCCGGCGGCGGGGGAACGGCCAGTGCCGCGGTCAACGCGCTCAGCGCGGCTGAGTAGGTCCAACCCACACTCGAGTTGTGCGGCCAGTGCTCGCCGAAATACTCCGTATCGCGCTCAACTATCGCCGGGGTGTTTTGGCCGAAGAAGTTGGTGCCATTCAGTACCGCCCACTCGTCGCGGTTGGTCTGCGAGATCACTGACGGAATCACCGAGGACCGCGCCAGCGCGAAGGCTTCGACCGCGGCCTGGGTGACGCTAATTTTCTCGGCGGTCCAACCGACCAGCGTCTGCAACCCGGCGTTGAGTCCGGTCGCGGTCAGCATGGAGCAGACTGCGCCGACGCCTTGCCACTGCGCAGCTGTCGCCAAGGCGTTGACTTCGGACAGCCCCTCCGCGAGCTCTTCGTTGGCGGTCTCGGTGACCCATACGACGTTGTTGGCGATCACCGAGGCCGGAGAACCCGCCTCAAATATCGCCGCGACAACCTCGGGGGGACCTGTCCACCTGGGATCGGGCATGTCAGAACCGCTCCTACAGCGCGGTAGCCGCTGCGCGGACCGCCTCCGCGGCTACATTGGCCGCCGACGCCAAGCCTTGCGCACCCGAGAAGGCCACGCGTTGGCCGATGTGCTCGCCGGCCGTTGCGATGTATGCGGCTCCCGCGGCGTTCAAGGCCGCTGCGAACTCAATCGAGTCGACATCCGTCGCCATCGGCACAACGCCGGTGAGCGCAGCAGCCCCGGCGGCGGTGGTCGCCGCCATCTCCTCGCTGATCCCGGCCTCCACGGCTGCGGACAAATCGACGGCACCCGGAACCATGCCGAACACGCCACTCATATTCATTGCCTCCCAACTGATTTGCTCCGCTGCCCGAGGGCGAAGGCGTCTGAGTCTAGAACCGGGCACGCCACCTGTCGATTCAGGTTTGTGGCTCTCCGACCAGCACTCCCTCCATCACGCCGTCGGTCGTGACGAGGAGGCCACGTCCCGGCGGGAATTGTTGCGCGCTAGTCCTTCCGAACACCTTCACCGCCGCCGGATCGTTGTCCATGAACAAGGTCGGCGCCCGCGAACCCGTCATCCTCTGCAAGAACGGGTTGGTCACCGAAACGCCCGCCCAGTTCCCAGGCAACCGAGAAGCGAACACGTGCAGGCCAATCTCGCGGCCACGTTCGATCAACCCCCACAGCGGGGCGGTCGCAGCGCCCTTACCCACCACACCGTGCGGCCGAAGTTCCTGCTCATCGTCGATCAGGATGAAATGGTGCGGTCCCTCCCAGTCGCCTCGGGTGAGCAGCTGTTGTTGACTTAAGCCTGACGGCGGCAGGCGATCGCGCAGGACCTGCGCGAGTTCTGCGATCACGGTGTCGATGTCATCGGCGGTATAGGCGTATGCCCGCACATGGTCGCCCTGGACCCTGCCGATGAGCGACGTCTTGGGGTCGATGATGGTGATTTGGGCCTGCTCTGGCGTCAGGCGTTCGACGATCGTCTTGCCAAGAGCGGCCAAAGCCGTTGTCTTGCCGCATGATTGCCGACCAACAATCAGCAGGTTCGGCACGACTCTGGTGGGCAATGCGACTGGGCGCAAAGCGGTTTCGCCAATCGCGAACGGGATGTTCAACGGGTCTACCGAGGCCGGGTTCGTCGCAAAAGCTGCGGCCACTTCGTCGAGCGAGACTCGGCCGGGCAACCGAGCCAGTCTCTCGACGCGGCCGGCGCCGGTCAACCCGGCAACTAACGCACCGATATCGCGGGTCGCCACACGTTCGCCATCGGGCCCGACGATCTCGGGTACCCCGACCAGCAGTTCGTGGCCGTCCCGGGTCAAACCGAAGCCGGGCCGATCCAACGTGTTGCGTGCGGCCTTCTTCCGCTCGAAGCCCTGGCCCATCTGGGTTTCGTCTGGATTGCTGAGCCGCAACTGAATTCGCGCGTTGGACACATTCACCAGTTGCTGCTTCTGGCCGACCAACCATGCCGTGGCGCTGGTCATGACGTGGACGCCGTACGACAGCCCCTGGCGGGCGATGGCGATCGCGCGGTCGCCCATGGCGGCGTTCTTGTCGTAGAAGTCGGCAAAGTTGTCGATGACGAGGAAAACATCGCCGAACTTGTCGTCGGGATCGGTGCTACCGGCACTGTCGAGGGCGGTGCCGAACCGTCTTTCCCGAAACTCGGCAATGTCGATTTGGTACTTCTTGAACGACGCTTCGCGGGCCAGGACGAGCCCCTCGATCGAAGCGATGGTGCGCGACACCCCTTCGGCATCGGTCTGGCTGACCACCGATGCCACATGCGGCAGTTCTTCGACGGCATGCAGCGAGGCGCCGATGCAGAAGAATGTTACTCGTTCGGGCCGATACATCAACGCCGCAGACGTCATCAACGTCATTAGGGTGGTGGACTTTCCGCGTTGCGCCGTCGCGACCACCATGATGTTGTCCATCTCGGCATCGACGGCATGCACACGCTGGGCGTGCTCCTCGGGAATGTCCACAATCCCCAACGGAAACACCAGGCCGTGGTTGTCGCCGTAGTCGGCGTTCCACGGCTTGCCTCTCCAGCGCGCTACCAATGCATCGATCGGTTCGCTGACTTCCAAAGGCGGCAACCAGATCTGGTGCGGTGGCCGCACGGGATGCGATACCAGTGACTCTCGGATCACGTCCACGAGTTTCATCTTGCGGAACCCGTCGGAATGGAAAAGGAATTCGTCGGGTTCCTCGGGCTGCTCGGCCGTCGCCAACGCTGCACTGTCGGCATCACTAAGCGGTTGGTATTCCCAGGTATAGGAACGTGGTTGGGAGAAGTTCACGGAAATCGGCGTGCTCACGTTGGTCACCGGCTTCGGCACCACAAATGGGGCCGATACGTAGAAGCACCGGAACTGTTCGAGGTCGCGCGGGCCCACCTTGAGCAGCGCGTAACCGTTCTCCTTCGACGGCAGGTGAAGAGCAGCGTCGCTACCAATCACATCGCGAGAGTCTTCGGCGGTTTCCGCGCGCAGGGCCACCCGGAATGCGATGTTGCTCTTGGCCTTGCTCAGTGACGACAAATCTAGTCGCTGTCCGCCGAGCGTGAAGAACACGTTGCAGCCGCGGCCTTCCTGTCCGATGTGGATGACCAGATCGATCCACTCGGGATGGTGTATGAACAGCTCGAGGTACTCGTCGATGATCACCAGCAGAATCGGAACTGGCTCTAGATCCCGTCCGGCGAGTCGCATCTCCTCATACTCATTCGCGTCGCGGGCGCCAGCATCCTTGAAAAGCCGGTAACGTCTCGCGATCTCGCCGTTGATGGCCTTGCGCATGCGTTCCGCCAGATGGCGGTCATCTTTGCCGAGATTCGACAACGAGCCCGCGACGTGCGGAAACCCCTGCAGGTCCTGAGCCGCCGACTCGAACTTCATGTCGACGAAGATCACGATGAACGTCTCCGGCGAGTGAGTCAGCGCGATCCCGCTGCACAACGACAAGAAGTATTCCGACTTACCTGATCCGGAGGTGCCGATTACCACCGAGTGGAAGCCATAGCCACCAAAGTCTTTGGCGCGCAGTATCACGTATTGCAGCTCTCCGCTTTGCTTCACCCCCACGGGCACCATGGCCCACTTCGAGTCGCCCCGACCTCGGCTCTCGGCCCAGAGCCGGTCGACGTCGAGGTCTCGCGGATCGGCTATCCCCAATGCCCGCAGCAATTCCCCAGCTTGACTGTCGGTTTCGGCGAGCTCCCCAGCACTCATCGGCGCCCACCTCGCCAGCGCCCGCGCATACCGGTTGGCGGTGCTGTCGGCCAGAGTGTCCGCCACGGCGTAGAAGGTGCCGCGATGCGTGAGCCTGCCTTCGCGCACTACGAACCGTTGCGACTCGTCGGCGAATCCGACACCGGTGCCAACCCGGGTTGCCAACCGCAGCACCGTGATTCCGGCCATACCCTTCTGTCCGGTCACACCTTCCCATTGTTCGGGTGTGCCCACGTTGTCGTCCACGATCACCCAGTGCGGACCCAACGACATGCCCGCCTCGATGGGAGAGGGCATCGAGGTTGGACTCGACCCGACCGGCGGCGCCCAAGGGCCGCGCCCCTTACGGTGCAGCTCCGCATCGAGCGACTCTTCCAGCTCGGTGGGCGACGCGAATACCAAGCGGCGCAACCCGCATGCGTCGAACATCTCGTCGTGCTGGTTGTGCGGCAGCCACACCAACCAAGACCACAGTTCGGGATGACGGGTGACCACCATGATCTTGAGGTCGTCAGGGCTGTGGTAGACCGCCAGCGAACACAGGATCGAGCGCGCCAGGCTGTGCAGTTCGTTCGGGTCATCGGCGATCACGCTGAATCCGGGTTTGGATCGCAGACTCAGCACTTTGCCGATCCCGCGAATCTTGCTCTGTTCGAGGATGAAATCCCGGAGCGCACCGCCGGTCACGGGTTCGAGTTCTTCGCCGATGGGCACGTCCGGCCACTGCAGGGTCACCGCGGACTCGCTGGCCTGCTGCACCCCAATCCCCAGCCGCACGTCCAGGAAGTCGGTGTCGTTCGGGCGCCGCTCCCACATCCGCGGACTTCCGATGACCGTTTCCAGCTTCTGTGGGTCGCAGTGCACGAAAAGCTGTGCCCGCCGTTGGTTTTGGCCAGCCCGCTGCACCTCTTCCCGGTCGTCGTCGAGTTGGCGCAGGTAGCTGCGGCGCAGTTTCTCCTGTTCACCCCAGGTGATTCGACGTCCGCGGCCGAACCGCCCACCGAACATGAGTGCGCCGAAGCCGACCAACCCCATCATCGGGAAGACACCCGACTGCAATGAGCGGACACCCGACGCATACATCACCACCAGCGTCCCGACGATCCCTATCAGCAGCGCCGGTAGCGCGATCATCAGCAAGATGTTTCGCGGTTCACGTTCGGGCAACGCCAGCGGCGCTCCGACCGCCACGCGTACCGGCGCCACACTCGGAACGGGAGCCCGCGTCGAGCGGATGAAGCCTCGCTTCGACATCGGCTACCTTTCAGCTTCGTTCGAGTCGGGAAGGGGCCCCACCGCACCGCCGGCCGAAATTGCATCGCGGGCAACCAGTGCCGCGTCGCGGCTGATCGCCGGCCCCGATGCAAAGGTGCGCACTATCGGCCATGGCGCCTGTGCGGCTATCCGGGCGCCTAGTCCCAGGGCTTGCAGGGTTCGCGGTTCGGATTGAATCCCGTACCGAACACCCTGTGGTGAAAGCCAATACAGGCTCTCTCTGCTGTCGGCGGTGACGACTCCGCTCGTCGTCGCAATCAGGTTCGTCGCACCGGGCAGGACCAGGGTCTGGTGCGCTTCGGTCGAGTCGGGATTGCGGTCGTCACGCACTAGTCGCACCACGTGGGTGTCCATGCCGACGGGGACGGGTAAACCCCGTCCGGAAATGATGGTGATCCTGGCCTGGGGGTCTCTGGATTGTTTTTCCCATCCCACACAGGTGACCGGGTTGGCCCTTGTGTCAATGAATTCCAGCCGTCCCGACGGGAAGTAGTCGACATCGAGCACATCGACGACCGGGATGTGGATCAGCTTGTCCGGTGCAACCAGAGTGGGCGCCGCCGATCCCTGCGAGTCGCGGGTCCGCAGCAAATCCGCCACGAAGCCGGTGATCTTCTGCACTCCACCCGGCAACAGGGCGTAGAAGGCGTTGATCTCGCCGCTAGCATCGCGTGACTGCAGGACAGTGCCCACCGTTGCGCCCGGCAACCAACGAGAAGGTGTCCCTGCTTCCGGAATTGGCGGCAGCGTGAGGGGTTCGGTTGACGGCATCGCGTCGAAGAGCGCGTTGGAGACGTCGATGGGGTGCGTCACCCCGAGATCGAGGCCGAGGTTGAAGATGACCGATCGGTCAGTTAGGTCGATCCGCGACCGCTGGCCGCCCCAGATCACATGAGTAGCACCGTCGTGCGTCACCAGGATTGCCTGCTTCGGGCTCATCGCAGCGGCCCGGTCCCGCGTGGTAAGTCGACCGGCGATGGCTGTCACGACCGGACCAGTGCCGGCTGCACGAGACGCGGTGTCGCACACCGACCATGCCGAAACGGCGCCGTTGGTGACAGTCAGGCTGTCGGGCACGCCGGGAATGCCGATCATCGGACCGGTTGGGTACTTGGCGATTTCGCTCGCGGTTACCCAGGTCGGCGGGGCAGCGTTGCCGACCGCGAGTCGCGCCGAAGTCAGGTTCAGGGCCGGGTAGAGGCGACCATCGAGCCGCGCGTATACCGCCCCCGTGTCACGGTTGCCGATGATGGCCGCCTGACCGATCAGGCCGGCCGGCTTCATGACGTGTAGCAAGGCCATCCACCCGACACCGAGCAACACCAACACGACCGAAAGCGCCACCGCCGCTTGTTGTTTACGGTCGTCATGTTTCATTCGCACGGAGAACCTCGTGATCGCCGCACGCAGTCGCCGGTTATAGAACAGGTGCCCCGAATTCTGGTCGCGGTTGGACAGATTAAGTGGCACAGTCGTTCTCCTTCCGGTGTCGCATGCCTCGTTGGGAGGAACCCGCCCACGATGGGGGCGGCCGCACCGACACCGGCATCACTGCGGGTGAGTGCCGTACCGTGCCCTATTCTCGGCCTCTGCCTCGTCGCGCAACGCTGCGAACGCGAGGTTCAATCTTTCGGCCAGCTCGCCATGGGCATAGCCGGTCATCACGCTCGGATGCAACGTCAACTCGAGCAATCGACCGTCGGCATTTGCGACAGCGTGTATATCGCCTAGGTCCACGCTGTACGTGACGGTTTCCGCCTGCGCGACAAGTGCTTCCCACCTGTCAGCGGCTTCGCTCAGTTCACGAAGAACCGATTCGACGAGGTCCCGGTCCCTCAGGTCGCCTTGCTCGCTGTGACCGTCCGACCCCGACACCATGACAGTATGTCCACGAGGCCCAGCCGAGTCAATTCACAAATGTATCGGATTTCCGAAAGCATGCGGAGCCGCCAACAGCATGCAGCTGATCAGCAGTGTCTAATCGACCTACGGATACCGACCTAAGACCTGGTTAATCGCGGTATTTAGCTGCGCTTGCAATAGGTCGGGTTTCGCCCCGGGGAGGCCGGTACGGGCCTTGCGGCGCGGCCACACCGAGGACTTGGTGGTGCCTCTGCCCGACGAACTCAACGAGTCACGGGGGATTACGGACGCGGCGCTGGATGGTTGCTTTGGCGCAGCTGACGCAACGTCGATTCGATCCGTCGGGCAGCCAGCCCGCGGGCGGCTTCGATAGCTTTGGCTTCTGCCTCCCGTCGGACCAAGTGATCCAATCCCGCGCGTCGGATTCCTAGCAACTCGTCGTTTGACAGCACTGGCTATTCGTTCCAGGTCGGCCTTGAGAGATTCGGCGTGCGCGGTGGTTTCGTGATTAGGAGTCGACAGCTCGCCGGGCCAGAGCCCACTTAACACCCACGCAATGCAGTCAACCGGAGGGCTGGACGTCGGAATGGTGAGGAATTCCCGGGTAGCTCGGCAGAGGCGCTGCCGCGCCTTCCGCCGACCGAAAATCACCACCGGATCAAGGTACCGTCGCCCTTTGCTGGTGAATTGTGTGGTCGATGGTGTCTGAGTAGCGTGAGTGCCATGGTCGACTCTGCGCTGCAGCAGCAACTCGACGAGGTGCGTGCTCTGCTGGGTCGCGCGCGAGAGTTGTTCGGCGCCAATCCGATCGAGCCGCCGACCGATATCGTCCCCAATCCCGACTCCGCCCGACGCTGGCTGCACTAGGGTTTTTCAGGCCCCGCGCCGGGGCATACGATGCGCCTGCAGCTTTTCGATTGCTGCGTCGAGATCGCTGGGAGTCGGAACCGCCGCCGACGGGGTATGGCCGGCGGCCACGATCTCGTCGCGCACTTCCAGCAATGCCTTCAGGCAGGACACGTCGGCGGTCAGCTGGATGGCTTCCGAGAGGGCCTCTGCATCGGTGTCCATCGCCCCATCGCTCAACGCAACGCTATGCAGGTATCCGCCCCGGCAGGAGCGAATAAGGATGTGCCCGCTTGGATGCACCGTGTCGAAGGCCGGGTTCGGTTCAGTCATCGGCCCGGCTCACCCACGTCGCGCAGGTTCTGTGACGCTTGTTGCTCATGTTGCTCCCACAGGGTTGCCGACGCCAGTAGGTTTTCGGCGAGGTCGGCGTGGTCGTCCGCTTGGCGCTGGTAACACTGGCGCCGGAGTTCGAGCAGCTCCCGTCCAGCCTCACGCAGACCGCTGAAGATCGGTCCGAGCGAGTCCAGGCTCTCCTGGATCGACGGGTGCGACGACGGAACCGTGCGAAGGTATTCGGAGGTCTGCTGATGACCTGCCGCAGCTTCGCGCAATTGCGCCGGCACCACTTGGATTCGGTCTGACATCGGCTGTCTCCCCTTCAGGTGGCCGACGGCAAAGCCGCCGGACGAGTCGGTGTCGGTATCTCGGTCTGAGCCGGCGCGGTCGCGGTCGCCGGTGCCGGTGGGTGCACCCAGCCTAGAAAGCTCGGGCCCGCTATGGCCGAAATGTGTTGAATCTGACCGTCTAGGAGGGCCTTGTTGCGGCCGAGTCCAAGCGCATGCCGATCGGTAAAGATACCGATGTCACCCGGTGCAACGCTCGACGGCTCGATTGGGTCGGTAACGGGCGTCCCCGGCGGAGGAATGGCAATTCCTTGCTGTTGGAACGCATCCGCGATCGGCGTTCCGCCGGCGGCCGCCTTGATCGCGGCGGCCAACTGGGGACTTGCCGCGGTCACCGTTTCACCATTGGGCAGAGTAACGGTCGTCGGATCCGTCGGTGTGGGATCGGACTCGGGCTCGCCAGAGTTCTGCTCTCCCGTTGCGTCCTCGTGCCGGTCCTCGGTGTCCTCGTCGGAGTCATCGTTGAACTTGTGGTGGCCTAGATCTTTGGGGTGAACATCGCGGTGCCCATCGAGGCCGCCGAGAAGCCCTCCCTGGGAACCCAACCCAGGCAGGGAACCCGAGGACAGGCCGCCGATCGGCGGGATGGTCCCGCCCAGGCTAGGAGTGCTCGGCAGCGCCGGGGCAATCGGCGCCGACGTCGGCGCGGCGGTGGCCAGCATCTGCGGGTCCCCGCCCAGCTGTCCCGGGTCGCCGAGCAGCAGCGAATCCAGCAGGGGATCGCCACCCGCATCCGGCGGTGCCGACGGAGCGCCACCGACAGGCGCCGCAACCGGTGCAGCGGCGGGTGCCGTCGCTGTCGGTTTAGGGTCGCTCGGCGCGCTCGGGTCATTTTTCGAAGCGTTGTACAGCGACATCCATGCGGCCATCAGGGCCGACTTCGACGTGTCGTCAAGACTGGCATCCGCGACGACCTGGCGGATATCTCTGAGCTTGCCGATCAAGAACCGCTGAAAGTCCCTCGCGCCGGCGGGAGTGTCGAGATCCGATCGCGTCCTTAACGCCGCTTCGATGTCCCGCTGAAGTTTGTTCAGTGCTTCTCTACCTGCGGTCGTCTTCAGATGCGCATTGAGGATCGCCGAGACCACCTGCAGATCGAGCTGTGCGGTCGCTGAATTCTGATGTGCCAGTGAAGCTTCGGCATCCGCAATGGCTGCGGCAGCGTCACCTTGTTGGTGTGAATGCGCCTGGCGGATCTTTCCGAGGATGGTGCCGAGTTGATCCGGGGGTGTGGTCGGGGTGACCACTGCGAGCACTTCGCTTGGCGTGAGCCCAATCTCCCAGGCGTTAGGGTCACCAGTGCTGTCCCGGATTTCTTTGATCGTGGCGGCAAGGTCGTCATAGATGGACATGCCGCGACCCCTCCATGCGGCGTGACAGTACTGCGCCGGCCGGGCGGCGACAATTCACCTAGATGGCGGCATGTCCGTACGCGTCCCGCAACCGTTGCAACTCGGCGCTTTTCGTGCGATCAAGGTCGCGGGCGGCCGCGACGACGGCGGCCATCTCGCCCTGTTTGGTAGCCAGAAAGCGCTGTAACTCCCTTGCTCCCAGGGATGTATCGAGAGCTAAAGCAGTCTGGTCGGTGACCGCGCGGTCGATCTCGGCGGAGATGGCGTCTAGCCGACGAACACTCTCGCGCATTGCGGCATGAGCGCCGACGAGGGTCTCGGCCAGTATGCGGTCGGCTTCGGCAAGCTCGCCGCGTTGCTTCACCAGTGCCTCCTGACGCGCCCGAATTGCAGCCACCGAATGCCCCGCTGGGTCCGTCATAGCTTCACTCCCTCGTCCGCGAGGCGCTCACACTGGCCGCCGGATTTGCACGTTGCTGCCCAGCCGACTAATCCGGACCGACGCACCCGAATAGGGCGCCTCCACAACAAGATTGTTGCCGAGGGCCAACTGCACGTGGCCCGCGTGGGGAAACACGAGATCGCCGGGACGTACCTGGGCGCGAGGTATCGGGATGCCGTCGTTGATCTGTTGGTAGGTGGTGCGATCCAGGTGTACGCCCGCTTGGGCGTAAGCCCACTGAACCAGCCCCGAGCAGTCGAATTGGTCGGGTCCCGTTGCACCCCACACGTAGGGCCGGCCCAGCCGCGATAGCGCCGCGCGCACCGCGACCGCCGCACGGCCGGAGGGAGTGCCGCCACTGCGGCGGTGATGCGACATTCGGTAACGCAACGCACGCAACGCCTCCCGGTGTCGCCGTGCCTGCGACTGCGCGGCCAATACGTGCGCGCGCTGAGCACGCAATCGCGCCACTCGCCTCCGCAGCGCCTCCCGGTGCGCCAGCGGCGTCGCGGCAGAGACGGCGTCCACGCGCGCCTGGTGCACCACGCCGGCGGTCAGGTCATGGGCGTGCGCATGGTCGCCGCGGGCGGCATTGATAATGGCTGAAAGCTCGGCGTCGGTGCGTGCCGCAGAGTGCATCGCAGCCCGACCCTGTTGCGCCGCAGCCTGATAGCGACCCCCACCCACGCTGATCCCCGCTGTGTGCCCGAACAAGTCGTGGTAGGGCGCGATGCCCGCATCCAACTTTAGGCTCGGACCAACTCCGGTGAAGAGTTGATGCGCACGGCTCAACGCCTCGATTTCAACCTGACTCACCAAACTCCTCGTCGGACTCGTTGGCATCCATCGCTTCGATGAAGGCGCGCACCCGGGGGAGCGCCCCCGGTGGAATGACACCTCGGTTCCGCATATCCCACAATTCGTCTACGGCGACCCCGACCAGCGCCGCGACGACGGTCTCGGGCAGCGGTGACCGAGCGCAGGCGCGATCGAACCGAGCGCCCAGGCTGGTGGGCATTCGCTCCAGCAGCGAGCTGCGTATCGCTTCGAGTGCCTGCAAGTGCTCCATGAGCCGAGCGCTCGAGGCGGCGCCGGCGTTGACGGCAACCCTCCACGAACTGGCGGCAAGCATCTCCGCTTTTACGCACTGCGCGATCACGGAGAGAATATACGTCTCATATTCGTTTGATGTTTTCGGTGGCAGCCGATCGATGACAGACCGCAAGGTCTCAAGCTGGGCTTCGGCGTACTTTTCGAACATTTCAGTGTCGTCGTGGCGCTCGACAACGACGGTGCCGGGACGACGGTCCGGCAACTCGACGGACGGCTGAGCTGCGAGCAGGCGAGCCAGCTCGACGTCCGGATCGGCGGCAACCAGCAGGCGGGAGTAGGTCCCCGGCGGTAGGCCCAGCCCATTTTCAACCCTTTGAACAGTGCTTTTGTGAGGCTTTCGGATACCACGTTCGAGATAGCTCAGTCCCATGATGCTGACACCGGTTGCCGCCGCAAAGTCGGCCAAGGACCAGTCGCGCGATTCACGGAGGGCGCGGATGGCTGCGCCGGCCGATTCACGGCTCACCGCAAGCTCCGGCCATAAACGCGGATAGTACACAGCCGCCCCGACAGTGCCGCGTATATACGTTTTTGTCACGTTTCGCTTGCACGGGTTCTGCTCTGTGTATACGATTCTGCCTACGTTTCGGCCCGAGAAGGAGATACCGCTATGTCCCTCCCCTGCGCATCCAACCCGGAACTGTGGTTCGGCTACCCCGATGACGACAACGCTGACGGGGCGGCCAAGGCACGTGCGTACGAGCGGTCCGCCACCGAAGCCCGGATCCAATGCCTACGGCGGTGCCCGCTGGCGCAGCAGCGTCTATGCGCACAACGAGCGCTTAGCCACCGGGAGGAATACGGGGTGTGGGCCGCCATCAAGCTGCCCGGCGGCCAGTACCGCAAACGCGAGCAGCTGGCCCGCGCCCACGACGTATTGAGGCGAATTGCGGCAGGCGAGATCAATCCGCGGCAACTGCCCGAGAACGCGGCCCTACTGTCCCGCTGCGAAAGTGCCGCGACCGCGACACCGGCGGTGGTGTTGCATCTGCCCACCTCTCAACTGGACCCGCGATCGGCGGCGTGAAAGAGCGCCGGTGGGTCGCGCAGTTTGTTGCGCCAAAGCACGGGGTAGACCCCGATTATCCGTCGACCCCAGAAGGCGCATCCCATGACGTTCGATCTCACACCCACGGCAGCACAACATGATCTGGCCCGGCGCACGCACGAATTCGCCGAGGAGTGCATCCGTCCGGTCGCCCTTCACTACGACCAACAGCAAGAGTTCCCCTGGCCCGTGCTGGAGGAGGCGGCCCAACGCGGCTTCTACAGTCCGCTGTTCTACCGCGATTTGATCGGCGACCCGACCGGCCTGTCCCTGCCCATGTTCATGGAGGAGTTGTTCTGGGGCTGCGCCGGAATCGGGCTGGCAATCGTCATGCCGGCCCTGGCGCTGTCGGCGATCGGTCAGGCCGCCTCTCCTGAGCAGATGCTGGATTGGGCACCCGAATGCTTCGGAACGCCGGGCGATCTCAAGCTGGCGGCGCTGGCGATCTCCGAGCCCGAGGGCGGCAGCGACGTCCGCAATCTGCGCACGGTCGCCCATCGTGACGGTGATGACTGGATCATCAACGGCCACAAGATGTGGATCGGCAACGGCGGCATCGCCAACGTGCACGTGGTCAATGCGGTCGTCGACGAGGAGCTGGGCCACAAAGGCCAGGCGTTGTTCGTGGTACCCGGCGGCACGCCCGGTTTGGAACTGGTCCGCAAGCTCGACAAGCTCGGCTGCCGCGCTTCCCACACCGCCGAGTTGAAGTTCAACGACGTCCGGGTGCCGGCAGAGAATCTGCTTGGGGGACAGGACAAGCTGGAACACAAACTGGCAAAGGCGCGTGAGGCCGTCGCGGGCGGCAAGCGTTCCGGATCGGCGACGCTCGGCACCTTCGAGCAGACCCGCCCGATGGTGGCCGCCCAGGCGATCGGGATCGCACGGGCCGCGCTGGAGTACGCCACCGCCTACGCCACCGAACGGGAAGCCTTCGGCGGCCCCATCATCGACAATCAGGGCATTTCGTTTCCCTTGGCGGAGTTGGCGACTCAAATCGACGCCGCTCGACTGCTGACCTGGCGGGCGTCCTGGATGGCGGCCAACCAGATCCCCTTCGACCGGGGAGAAGGCTCGATGTCGAAGCTTGCCGCCAGCGAGGTGGCCGTCAAGGTCACCGAGCGTGCCATTCAGACCATGGGCGGCTGGGGTTACATCACCGAGCATCCGGTGGAGAAGTGGTATCGAGATGCCAAGCTGTACACCATCTTTGAAGGAACCAGCGAGATCCAGCGAATGGTCATCGCCAATGCGCTGGGCGCCGCGGTGGACAAGCCCCCGCTGCACGTGACCCTCGAACCGACCGGCGGGCCGCTGAACCGGGTGTTCGGCCGCGGCACACCACTGCGGTCCCGCGCTGCCGACACAGCTTTGGGCCTCAAGGACCGGGTACCCGAACCGATCATGCGGGTGGCCATGCGGGCCCTGCGACCGCCGGGCCGGTAACCGCCGCGGGTAGGGTCGCGTTATCGGCCGAATAGCGCAACCGGGCGGCCCGAAAGGGCCCGAAAAGGGTCCGGAAAGGGCCCGGAAAGGCGGGACCATGAGCAACCTCGACGTCGCGCCGACCGAGATTGCTTGCCGCACCGCGCACCGTGCCGATGCCGGACCAATAGTGGAAGTGCTATCGCCGCGGGAAGTCCCGCTGGGCGGCCCCAGGGCCATCCACGTACAGCGCACCCTTCCCCAGCGGCAGCGCTCCCTGATCGGCGCGTGGTGCTTCGTCGACCACTACGGGCCGGTCAGCGGACCGGGCGTGCTCATGGACGTCCCGCCCCATCCGCACACCGGACTGCAAACGGTGAGTTGGCTGTTCAGCGGGGAAGTGGAGCACCGCGACAGCGGTGACGTTCATGCCCTGATCCGACCGGGCGAGCTGAATCTGATGACGGCGGGCGCGGGTATCTGTCACTCCGAAGTGTCAAAGCCGGGCGTCGTACTGCACGGTGCGCAGTTGTGGGTGGCACTGCCCGACTCCGCGCGCAATACCGGTCGCGGCTTCGCCCACTACGCGCCCCCAACCGTTGAGTTACCCGGTGCGCGGGCCAAGGTGTTTCTCGGTGAGCTGGCCGGAAGTCGCTCACCGGTCCACACCTTCACCCCGCTGCTGGGTGCCCAACTCGACCTGGACCCCGAGACCGTGTTCGAGGTTGACGTCGACCCCACCTTCGAACACGGGGTGCTATGCGACACGGGCACTGTCGAGCTCTGCGATACCGCCCTCTCGCCAGGCGATTTGGGGTACCAAGGTCCGGGCAGTGCCGTGCTGCGACTGCGCAATGTTGGGAAAGAACCCGCGCGGGTACTGCTACTGGGTGGCAGCCCATTCACCGAACAGCTGGTGATGTGGTGGAACTTCGTGGGGCGCAGCCACGACGACATCGTCACCTACCGCCGATTGTGGCAAGAGGCCGACGAACGTTTCGGTGCCGTCCGCGGCTACCAGGGGCCGGTCACGCGACTGCCGGCACCGCCACTGCCGACCGTACGGTTGCGGCCCCGAACGTAAGTGCTTAGTAGAGAAAGGATTCCGATGACTGCAGACAAGACCGGCGCGGAAACAACGGTTACCGCCGAGAAGGGCCGGTACACCATCGCTGTCGAGGGCAAGATCGTCGGCCTGGCGACCTATAAGGATCGGGGCAACAACCGCGTCTTCGACCACACCGAGGTCGATCCCGCCTACGGAGGCCGTGGCCTGGCAACGATTTTGGTTGAGCACGCCCTCAACGACACCCGCGCCGCGGGTAAGCGAATTGTCCCGGTGTGCTCGATGGTGGCCACCGTCGTCAAGAATCATCCCGAGTACGCCGACATCACCGACGACGCCTAAGTCCGCTGCGGCACTGGCAAATTCGTGGGCTACGCCCGGTTACGAATGCGTGGCGGCTTCCAGTTCGTCGAGCGCCTCGCCGGTGTAGACGGCGATCCGCTGCAGGTGCGGCAGCGTGTCACGGCAACCGATGAACCCGAAGTTGATTGTGTCCGCGTAGCTCTGCAGGGTGATGTTGAGCGCCTGGCTGTGCGTGACGAGCGAAACCGGGAACGACGCCTCCATCCGGCTACCCCGGAGGTAGAGGCGCTCCCGGGGCCCGGGCACGTTACTGACGCAGACATTGAAGGTGTACGGCAAGGGCGTCTTGACGCCGCTGAGCGTGCTGGCCAACTGCATGCCGAACGGCGCCATCAACGCCGCGCTGTAGGCCAGGATCGTCTCCTTGTCCATGGTCGCCAGTTGGGCTTTCGCCATGCGCGTTGTGGCCGTCACTGCATGCAACCGTTCGACGGGATCGGCGATGTCGGTGCCCAGGGACCCCAGGATGGTGGCAACGGCGTTTCCGCCGCCCTCGTCATCCTTGGGCCGCACATTGACCGGCAGCATCGCGATCAACGCCCGGTCGGGCAGCTCACCGAGTTCGTCTAGGAACCGCCGCAAACTGCCGCCGACGATCGCCAGTGCGACATCGTTGAGCGTCGCATCATGTGCTGCCCCAATGCTTTTCAGTCGGTCCAGTTGATACTGCTGGGTGGCGAAGCGGCGGTTGCGGCTGATCCGCGTGTTGAGGATGGAACGCGGCGCCTGCACCGAACCGATGAGGTTGCGGTATTCGTTGTCGCTGCGCAGCTGCGTGTTGACGATCGCTCGGGTGAGATCCAACGAGGATCGTCCCGCGCCCGCGAGGGAACCGAGCACGCTGCCCACCCCGCTGAGCACGCCGCCGAGGTTGGTGACGGCACCACTGACGCCGCTGAGCACATTGCCTGCGATACCCCCGCCGTTAGCCTCCTTGGCGACGGCCCGTCCGGGAGTTGGGATGTTGAAGAACAGCGGATGGCTGGTGTCATTCGGGTCAGTGGACAGGCTGCGGGCCAGCATCTTCTGTCCCGTGTAACCGTCCACCAACGCGTGGTGCATCTTGACGTAGATCGCGAACCGACCGTCCTCGAGGCCTTCGATGAAGTGCATCTCCCACGGCGGCCGGCGCAGATCCAAGGCGTGACTGTGCAAGCGGGACACCAGGATTCCGAGTTCACGTTCATCGCCCGGGCTGGCGAGCGCCGAGCGGCGGACGTGGTAGTCGAGGTCGAAATTGTCGTCGTACACCCACGACTGCAGCGGGCTGAAGAGCAGGTCCGGGTGGCTGAGCTTCAGGTTCCACGGCTCGACGACGTCGTTTTCCTTGCTCTCCTCGACGAGTTGGCGCAGGAAATCCTTGGGCGCGTCGGGAGGCGGAGTGAACGGCATCAGCCCACCCACGTGCATCATCGTGCTCGGCGACTCGGAGTAGAGGAAGAGCATGTCTTGCGGGCCCAGCCGCCGGGCGGTCTTGCTCACGGTCCACTCCTTCGTTCGGTGGTGCGAGCCGGATCGTAACGCGACCGCGCGGGGAACGACGACTTACCTGGTAACGGGGTTGAACGGGCTTATGCTGCGCCGTATGGAACGCGGCGTCGGCGCCTCCCATGAGCGCCTCGCATGAGTAGCGTCACCGTCACTCACATCGGCGGCCCCACCTTATTGATCGAGTTCGGCGGCTGGCGGTTGCTCACCGATCCGACCTTCGATCCGCCAGGTGAACGCTGGCACTTCGGTTGGGGCGCGTTCTCTAAGAAGCTCACCGGACCGGCGATTCCCGCCGGCGACCTCGGGCCCATCGACGCTGTGCTGTTGAGTCACGACCACCACGGGGACAACCTCGACCACGCCGGCCGCGCGCTACTTCCGCAACTCGGCACCACAGTGACAACCGTGCCAGGGGCGAAGCGCCTGGGCGGCCAGACGGTGGGCCTCAAGCCCTGGGACACAACGACTCTCACCGCGCCGGACCGGACCCCGATCGAGATCACCGCGACGCCGGCGCGCCACGGCCCACCCGGGAGCCGGGTGATCGTGGGAGCGGTAATCGGCTTCGCCCTGCGCTGGGACGGCCAGGAGCACGGCGTGCTGTGGATCTCCGGTGACACCGTGCTCTTCGACGGCGTCCGCGAGGTCGCGAACCGATTCGACGTAGGGACGGCCGTGGTCCATCTGGGCGGTGTCCGATTTCCGGTCAGCGGGCCACTGCTCTACACCATGACCGCGGAAAAGGCGGTGCAAGCGTGCCAGCTGCTGCACCCCCGGACGGTGATCCCGGTGCACTACGAGGGCTGGAAGCATTTCCGCCAGCCACGCGATGCGGCGCATCGGATCTTGTACGCCTCGCCGGTCGCGGGCTCCGTGACCTGGCTGCAGCACGGCTCGCCGACCACCGTCGCGGTGTGAGCCGCTCCTGAGCTGCCCGGCGGTTACTCGTCGTCTTCGGTACGCAACGGCCGCCGCACCTGCTGGACCCCGGCGACGCCTTCGGTGTACGCCGTCTCGGCGTGCTGGGTGAGGTCGACGCCGGTGACCTCGTCCTCAGCTGCGACCCGGAACCCGATGAACCGGTCGATCAGTTTGGCCACGGCGTAGCTGACCCCGAAGGCGTACAGGGCAACCACCACCATCGCGAACGACTGCTTGCCGAGTTGGCCCAGCCCGCCGGCGTAGAACAGTCCCCTCGATCCCTGCGCCCCGGTCATCACCGCGGTGGCGAGCAATCCGATCAGGATGACGCCGACCACTCCGCCGACGAAGTGGACGCCGACGACGTCCAGCGAGTCGTCGTAGTTGAGTTTGAATTTCACCGCGACGGCGAACGAGCACACGATTCCCGCCGCCAGTCCGACGACCGCGGCGCCCAGGGTGTTCACGTAGCCACACGACGGCGTGATCGCCACCAAGCCCGCGACCACCCCGGACGCGGCACCGAAGGTGGTCGGGTTGCCGTCGCGAACCTGTTCCACCGTCAGCCAGCCCAGCATGCCGAGGCACCCGGCGACCAGCGTGTTGAGGAAGATCGCGGCCGCCATGCCGTCGGCGGCCAAGGCCGAGCCGGCGTTGAAGCCGAACCAGCCGAACCACAGCAGCCCCACCCCGAGGAGCACGAACGGCAGGTTGTGCGGGCGCATGGCTTCGGTCTTGAAGCCGATCCGGGGACCGAGCACCAGAGCCAGCGCGAGCGCCGAGGCGCCCGACACGACCTCGACGCACAACCCACCCGCGTAGTCCAGCACGCCCATCTTGGACAGCCAACCGTTTGGCGACCAAACCCAGTGCGCCACAACCGAGTACACCGCGACCGCCCACACCGGTACGAACAGCATCCAGGCCACGAACTTGGCGCGGTCAGCGATTGCGCCACTGACCAGGGCCGCGGTAATGATCGCGAAGGTCAACTGGAAGGTGGCGAACAGCAGTTCGGGGACCGTTCCGTGCACAGTGCCCGGGCCGATTCCTCGCATCCCGACATGCGACAGTCCGCCGATGAAGCCGCCACCGTCGGAGAATGCCAGCGTGTAGCCCACCAGCAGCCACGCCACCGTGACGAGCGGTATCGAGATGAAGCTCATCATGATCATGTTGAGCACGCCGGTGGTGCGCACCATGCCGCCGTAGAAAATGGCCAGCCCGGGCGTCATCAGCAACACGAGCGCAGTGCTGGCCAGCAGCCACGCGGTAGCGGCGGGATCGATATTCACGCTATGGCTCCTTTGATAGATGTCGGATGAGAATGTAGGCGCGGACGATCTGCACCCGTACGCGAGGGAGGTCTGCGCCGATGAATGCGGTCGACATTGCGCCCTGGCCTTTCTGCGAGCCCTTCTGCGACGGGATCGCCTACGGCGAGGGGCCGCGCTGGCACGGCGGGCGGTTGTGGTTCACCGATGGCCTGGCCGGCCGGGTCTATTCGGCGGATGAAAACGGCCTGCTTGCGGTCGAGGCCGAAGTCGAGCGGGCCTCGGGGCTGGGTTGGTTGGGCGACGGGACGCTGGTGGTGTCCGCACTGTTCGCCGCGAAGATCTACCGCGTCGATGTTCCGACGGCCGCACGTTGTACCTGGTGGTCGACGACACCACCGAGGAAGCCCTGCTACGAGGTGAATCAACCGGGTGGATCATGCAGGCCCGGGTCGACGTGCCCGGTGCGGGATCGCCCTAATTCCAAAAGGAAAACCCCGGCCTGAAAGGCCGGGGTTCACACGTGGGCGAAGGGGGACTTGAACCCCCACGTCCCGAAGGACACTGGCACCTGAAGCCAGCGCGTCTGCCATTCCGCCACTCGCCCGAAACAACCGGAGGACCATATCACTCTAGTGGTTGTCTGGTGGCGCCGCGCCCCGACCCATCCCTACCAGGGCGCCCTTACCGGCGTCTGGGAGCAATTCTCAGGATTCTCACGGTGACGCTGCTCGACGATGTCCCGATAGCATGGCTGTTGACACGACACGCGGTCGGGTCGTTTGCCTAGCGGGGCGGAAATATTCAGGACAAGTGGGGCGAGCGCTGAAGAATGGGTAGCCAGAAAGGGCTCGTTCAGCGCATCGAGCGCAAACTCGAGGCGACCGTGGGGGATGCGTTTGCCCGGATGTTCGGCGGATCGATCGTGCCGCAGGAAGTCGAAGCCCTGCTGCGGCGCGAAGCGTCCGATGGTGTCCAGTCGCTGCAGGGAAATCGCCTTTTGGCGCCCAACGAATACATCATTACCCTCAGTAGGCACGACTTTGAGAAGTTGGGAGCCGACCCGGACCTCACGTCAAGCGCTTTTGCTCGGTACTTGGCGGACTATATCTACGAACAGGGGTGGCAAACGTATGGTGATGTGGTCGTCCGGTTCGAGCAGTCCACGAACCTGCGCACCGGCCAGCTCCGCGCCCGCGGGGCTGTCAACCCCGACGTCGAGCCCCGCCCGACGCCCAGCGATTCCGCCCAGCCACAATCAAATCACGCGTTCGGCGCAGAACCAGGAGTACGACCAATGACTGACAATCCCAGCTACCGCGGTCAGGGGCAGGGGCGGCCCGACGAATACTACGACGACCGCTACAGCCGCCCGCAGGACGATCCGCGCGGCCAGCAGGGTGGTCCCGGCGGGTATCCGCCGGAGCAGGGCGGTTATCCGCCTCAGCAGAGCTACCAGCCGCAGCGGCCCGACCAGGGCGGCTACCCGGGGCAGCAGGGCGGCTACCAAGACCAAGGTGGATACGGTCAGCCGGGCGGCGGTTACGGCCAGCAAGGCGGCTACCAAGACCAGGGCGGTTGGGGCCAGCAAGGCGGCTACGGCCCTCCCGGAGGCCAGCAAGGCGGCTACCAGGAGGGTGGCTGGGGCCAGCAAGGCGGCTATCCGCAGCAGTCCTATGAGCAGCGCCCGCCCGCCGCGCCGGCCGGTCCGCCCGGCGGCTACGGCCAGAACTACGACCAGGGCTACCAGCAGGGCGGGGGCTACGGTCAACCCGGCGGCGGTGGCCAGCCCGGTTACGGCGGTTATGGCGATTACGGTCGCGAACCCGCGCGCCAGGACGAAGGCGGTTACCCGCCTCCAGCGCCTCCCGCCGAGCCACAGCGGCAGTCCTACCCCGACCAAGGCGGCGGGTACGACCAAGGCGGCGGCTACGAGCAGGGGGGCTACGACCAGGGCGGCGGCTACGAGCAAGGCGGGTACGACCAAGGCGGCGGCTACGAGCAGGGGGGCTACGACCAGGGCTACCAGCAGGGCGGCGCAGGCTACGGCCGGCAGGACTACGGCGGCGGCGCGGGTGACTACACCCAGTACGCCGACGCGTCGAACGCGGGTTACGCCCCGCCGGCCGGCGGCTACGGCGACGCGGGTGGGCGCGCCGAGTACGACTACGGTCAGCAGACCCCGGACTACAGCCAGCCGCCTCCCGACTACGGCCAGCCGCCCACCGAATACGCGCCGAGCGGCGGGTACGGCGGTTACGGTCCGGGTGGCTACGGGTCGCCGACCAAGACGGTCACGCTGCAACTCGACGACGGCAGTGGCCGGACCTACCAGCTGCGCGACGGCTCCAACATCATCGGGCGCGGCCAGGACGCGCAGTTCCGGTTGCCCGACACCGGTGTGTCACGCCGTCACCTAGAGATCCGTTGGGACGGGCAGGTCGCCCTTCTGTCGGACCTGAACTCCACCAACGGCACCACGGTCAACAACGCACCGGTGCAAGAGTGGGATCTGGCTGACGGAGATGTCATCCGGCTGGGTCATTCCGAGATCATCGTCCGCATCCACTGAACCGGTGCGCTCAAAGCTGCCGAGCCTCGATCCGCTTCGGCTGTCGCCCAAGTATCGTGACTTTGCTGGGGTGAGCAGGTTCAGGACGGAAAGGACGCCAGATGCAGGGATTGGTACTGCAACTGTCGCGTGCCGGATTTCTAATGTTGTTGTGGCTTTTCATCTGGTCGGTGCTGCGCATCCTGCGGACCGATATCTATGCCCCGACCGGTGCGGTGATGGTCCGCCGCGGACTGACGTTGCGCGGCGGGCATCTGCTGTCGCGTCAACGTCGCGACGTGGCGCGCTATCTGGTCGTGACGGAGGGGGCGCTGACAGGCGCTCGCATCACATTGAGTGGGCAGCCGGTGCTGATCGGACGAGCTGACGACTCCACCCTGGTGTTGACCGACGACTACGCGTCGACTCGACATGCCCGACTTTCGCAGCGCGGTTCGGAATGGTATGTCGAAGATCTAGGATCGACCAACGGCACTTACCTTGACAGGGCGAAGGTGACCACTGCGGTACGAGTTCCACTGGGAACGCCGGTTCGAATCGGCAAGACAGCAATCGAGTTGCGCCCGTGACACTGGTTCTGCGGTATGCGGCCCGCAGCGATCGCGGCCTGGTTCGTGCCAACAACGAAGACTCCGTGTACGCCGGCGGTCGGTTGTTGGCCCTAGCCGACGGCATGGGTGGCCACGCCGCCGGTGAGGTCGCGTCCCAACTGGTCATCGCGGCGCTGGCTCCGCTGGACTACGACGACCCCGGCGGCGACCTGCTGGGCAAGCTCGAAGCGGCGGTACGTGCCGGGAATTCGGCGATCGCCGCGCAGGTCGAGCAGGAGCCCGACCTCGAGGGCATGGGGACCACGCTCACCGCGATCTTGTTCGCGGGAACGCAGCTGGGACTCGCGCACATCGGTGACTCGCGCGGTTACCTCTTCCGCGATGGTGAGCTCACTCAAATCACCAAGGACGACACCTTCGTTCAGACCCTGGTAGACGAGGGCCGGATCACCGCGGAGGAAGCCCACAGCCATCCGCAGCGGTCATTGATCATGCGCGCGCTGACCGGGCACGAGGTCGAGCCCACGCTGACCATCCGCGAAGCGCGGGTCGGTGACCGGTACCTGTTGTGCTCCGACGGACTGTCCGACCCCGTCAGCAACGAAACCATCGCCGAAGCGCTGCAGATCCCCGACGTAGCCGAAAGTGCTTACCGGCTAATCGAATTGGCTCTCCGCGGCGGCGGCCCGGACAACGTCACCGTGGTGGTGGCCGACGTCGTCGACGACGAGTACGGTCAGACGCAGCCCATCCTGGCCGGCGCCGTGAGCGGCGACGAGGAAGAACTGACCCTGCCGAACACTGCCGCCGGCCGCGCTTCTGCCATCAGCCCGCGCAAGGAATCGCCGAAGCGTGCTCCGCCAGCCGAGGTCGAAACGATCGGCCGCTCCCACTGGTCCCGCCGGCGGATAGCGCTGGTCTCCACACTCGTGGTGCTCGCGATACTGGTGGGCTTGTTCATCGCTCAACTGGTGATCCAGAGCAACTACTACGTCGCCGAGCGCAACGGCAAAGTGGCCGTCATTCAGGGGATACAGGGCTTGCCCCTGCAAAAGGCGGTGCTGGTCGGCTGCCTCAACGACCAGAACCAGTTCTCTGACGTTCCTTTCGACCAGCTCGGGGACCATCCCGAGTGTCGTCCGCTGACACCGAATGATCTTCGCGGCTCAGATCGCGAACAGCTCAGGAACGGGATTCCGGCCGCCGACCTGGAAGCCGCGAAGAACACGCTGCGCGAGCTGGCCAACAAGGCCCTGCCGCTGTGCCCGGGGCATGCCACAGCGCCGCCCGACCAGGCCCCGTCCACCCACAGCCGGGGAACGCCGGAGCCCACCCAGACGCTTCCGCCGCTGACGGGCGCAACCACCACTGAGCCACCCCCTGCCACCACGACCCCGAATACGGCTCCGACCACTACCCCCACGGCCCCAGGCGCCACCACCACACCGCCCACCGGTACCACCGAGGAGTCGCCTTCCGAGACGACAGCACCGAGTGTGTCTACCGAGGTCGCACCGACAACAGTTCCACCGCAGCCGGGCATTGATTGCCGGGCGGCGGCATGACGACACAGCTCCCCGCGCCGGTAGCGGTGACGCCGCCGCTACCGACGCGGCGGAACGCCGAACTGATGTTGTTGTGCTTCGCTGCCGTCATCACCGTCGCCGCGCTGCTGATCGTGGAGGTCAACCAGGAGCGAGGTGTGCACTGGGACCTGGCCAGCTACGGTTTGGGCTTCCTGACGCTGTTCGGCTTCGCGCATCTGGCTGTCCGGCGGTTCGCCCCGTTCACCGATCCGCTGCTGCTGCCGGTGATCGCGCTGCTCAACGGGCTTGGCCTGGTGATGATCCACCGCTTGGATCTCACCGACCACCAGGGCGGCCAGCACGACCACCCCAGCGCCGACCAACAGATGCTGTGGACCCTGGTCGGAGTCACGGCGTTCGCGCTGGTGGTGATCCTGCTGAAGGACCACCGCCAGCTGGCGCGCTACGGCTATATCGCCGGCCTCACCGGTCTTGTGCTCCTGGCGATACCAGGCCTGCTGCCGTCAAGCTTGTCTGAGCAGAACGGCGCCAAAATCTGGATCCGGCTGCCTGGCTTCTCGATCCAGCCCGCCGAGTTCGCCAAGATTCTGCTGCTGATCTTTTTCTGTGCCGTGTTGGTGGCCAAACGGGGGCTGTTCACCAGCGTTGGCAAGCACGTGATGGGCATGACTCTGCCCCGCCCGCGGGATCTGGCGCCGTTGCTGACGGCCTGGGTGGTCTCGGTGGGGGTGATGGTCTTCGAGAAGGACCTTGGCACTTCGCTGCTGTTCTACGCGTCGTTTCTGGTGGTCGTCTACCTGGCCACGCAACGCTTCAGCTGGGTTGTGATCGGGCTGCTGTTGTTCGCCGGCGGAAGCGTGATCGCCTACTTTCTGTTCGGCCATGTCCGGGTCCGCGTGCAGAACTGGCTGGACCCGTTCGCCGATCCCGAAGGCAGCGGATTCCAGATGGTGCAGGCGCTGTTCAGCTTCGCCACCGGTGGGATCTTCGGCACCGGGCTGGGTAACGGTCAGCCCGATACCGTTCCGGCCGCGTCGACCGACTTCATCATCGCCGCCTTCGGCGAGGAACTTGGGCTGGTGGGCCTGGCGGCCATTCTCATGCTCTACACCATCGTGATCGTCCGGGGTCTGCGCACCGCGATCGCCACCCGCGACACCTTCGGCAAGCTGCTGGCCGCGGGTCTGGCGTCCACCCTGGCCATCCAGCTGTTCATCGTGGTCGGCGGTGTGACTCAGCTGATCCCGCTGACCGGATTGACGACCCCGTGGATGTCCTACGGCGGCTCGTCGCTGCTGGCCAACTACGTGCTGCTGGCAATCCTGGCGCGCATCTCGCACGCCGCCCGCCAGCCGATACGTACGCGCCCCCGTAAGAAGTCGCCCATTGCGGCGGCGCGCACCGAGGTAATCGAGAAGGTATGAACGCCTCCTTGCGCCGGATCTCGGTGGCCGTAATGGCGTTGATCGTCCTGCTGCTGCTCAACGCCACGATGACGCAGGTCTTCACCGCCGACGGATTGCGCGCAGACCCACGCAACCAGCGGGTGCTGCTCGACGAGTACTCCCGCCAGCGGGGTCAGATCACCGCGGCCGGACAGTTGCTGGCCTACTCCGTGTCGACCGACAGCCGGTTCCGGTTCCTGCGGGTTTATCCCAACCCCGCGGCGTTCGCGCCGGTGACGGGCTTTTATTCGTTGCGGTATTCCAGCGCCGGCCTCGAACGCGCCGAGGACCTGGTGTTGAACGGCTCCGATCAACGCCTGTTCGGCCGTCGCCTGGCCGACTTCTTCACCGGCCGGGACCCACGCGGCGGCAATGTCGACACCACGATTAATCCGCGCCTTCAGCAAGTCGCGTGGGACGCCTTGCAGCAGGGGTGCGGCGGTCCGTGCAAGGGATCGGTCGTCGCGCTGGAACCGTCGACCGGCAAGATCCTGACACTGGTGTCGGCGCCGTCCTACGATCCCAACCTGCTGGCGTCGCACAACGCGGAGGTTCAGGCACAGGCGTGGCAGGAGCTGCGCGACAACCCCGACTCGCCGCTGACCAACCGCGCGATCTCCGAGACCTATCCGCCTGGTTCCACGTTCAAGGTGATCACCACCGCAGCCGCGCTGGCTGCCGGTCTCACCGAGAACGACCAGTTGACCGCCGCGGCCACGATTCGGCTGCCAAACAGCACCGCAACGTTGGAGAACTACGGTGGCCAACCCTGCGGTTCGGGACAGACGGTGACACTGACCGAAGCTTTCAGCAGGTCGTGCAACACCTCTTTTGTCCAGCTCGGCATGCGCATCGGCACGGACGCTTTGCGCAGCATGGCGCAGGCTTTCGGGTTCGACACCAATCCCAACTCGATCCCGCTGCAGGTCGCCGAATCGACCGTCGGGCCTATCCCGGACGCGGCCGCATTGGGAATGTCCAGCATCGGGCAGAAGGATGTCGCCGTGACGCCGCTGCAGAACGCGCAAGTGGCAGCGACGATCGCCAACGGCGGGATTGTGATGCGGCCTTATCTTGTTGACAGCCTCAAAGGGCCCGACCTGTCCAATATCAGCACAACAGCCCCCACTCAGCAGCGCCGCGCAGTGTCGCCGCAGGTCGCCAGTAAGCTAACAGAGCTGATGATCGGCGCCGAGAAATCCGCACAGCAGAAAGGGGCCATCCCCGGCGTGCAGATCGCATCCAAGACTGGTACCGCAGAGCACGGCACCGACCCCCGTCACACGCCACCGCACGCGTGGTACATCGCCTTCGCACCGGCGCATGCACCGAAGGTGGCCGTCGCGGTGCTGGTGGAGAACGGGGGCGACCGCCTCTCCGCGACCGGGGGTGCGCTCGCCGCGCCGATAGGGCGGGCCGTGATCGAAGCCGCTTTGCAGGGGGGACCATGAGCCCGAGAGTTGGGGTGACGCTGTCCGGCAGATACCGCCTCCAGCGCCTCATCGCCACCGGTGGCATGGGCCAGGTGTGGGAGGCGGTGGACAGCCGGCTGGGGCGGCGCGTCGCGGTCAAAGTACTCAAGCAGGAGTTTTCCCAAGACCCTGAGTTCATCGAGCGGTTCCGTGCTGAAGCGCGCACCACCGCCATGCTGAATCACCCGGGCATCGCTCAGGTGCACGACTACGGCGAAAGCGCAATGGACGGGGAGGGCCGAACGGCCTACCTGGTGATGGAGCTGGTCAACGGCGAGCCGTTGAACTCGGTGCTCAAACGCACCGGCCGGCTTTCGCTGCGGCACGCGCTCGACATGCTGGAACAGACCGGCCGCGCGCTGCAACTGGCACACGCCAACGGCCTGGTGCACCGCGACGTCAAGCCCGGCAACATCTTGATCACCCCGACCGGCCAGGTGAAGATCACCGACTTCGGTATCGCCAAGGCCGTCGACGCGGCACCGGTGACCCAGACCGGCATGGTCATGGGCACCGCCCAGTACATCGCGCCCGAGCAGGCCCTCGGTCACGACGCCACCCCGGCTAGTGACGTATACGCCCTGGGTGTCGTCGGCTACGAGGCGCTTTCGGGCAAGCGGCCGTTCAGCGGCGACGGCGCCTTGACCGTCGCGATGAAGCACATCAAGGAACCTCCGCCACCGTTGCCGGCGGACCTGCCTGCCAACGTGCGGGAGCTCATCGAGATAACCCTGGCCAAGAATCCCAGCATGCGTTACCGCAGCGGCGCCCCGTTCGCCGACGCGGTCGCCGCGGTGCGGGCCGGCCGTCGCCCCCCGAGGCCAAGCCAATCGCCGCCAGCGGGCCGTGCTGCGCCGGCCGCCATTCCGTCGGCAACGCCTGCCCGGGTTGCGGCCGCTCCCAGCACCACTCGGACCACGGGGCCGCGCCGGGCGTCCACGGGGCACCGTCCCCCACCGGCCCGCCGCACGTTCTCGTCGGGTCAGCGCGCGCTGTTGTGGGCTGCGGGGGTGCTCGGGGCGCTGGCGATCATCATCGCGGTGCTCATCGTCATCAACTCCAACGCGGAAACCAACGAGCCGGCGACCACCGTCACCCAGACGGAGCCGGCGCCGCCCACCAACACCCCGGTCGGTTCCGGCCCGGGACCCGGTCTAGGGCTCAATTGGACGGATGACCAACAAACGGGTAATCCTGGGATAAACAGCAATGAGCCCGGCTTTCGCCCTGCCTCCGGGACGGCTGGAGCCGACCTGGTGAGGGTTGATCACCCATTCCGTCTATCGGGGTCGCCGGCCCGATACGAGACAGCGCAATGACCACCCCTCGGCACCTGTCCGACCGCTACGAACTCGGTGACATCCTTGGGTTCGGTGGCATGTCGGAGGTTCACCTAGCCACCGACCTGCGGTTGCACCGCGAGGTCGCGGTCAAGGTGCTGCGCGCGGATCTAGCCCGCGATCCCAGCTTTTATTTGCGCTTCCGGCGTGAGGCGCAGAACGCCGCGGCGCTGAATCATCCGGCGATCGTCGCGGTCTACGACACCGGCGAGGCCGAGACACCCGCCGGACCGCTGCCGTACATCGTCATGGAGTACGTCGACGGCGTCACGTTGCGCGACATCATCCATACCGAAGGCCCGATGGCCCCCAAACGGGCGATCGAGGTGATCGCCGACGCCTGTCAGGCGCTGAACTTCAGCCATCAGAACGGCATCATCCACCGCGACGTGAAGCCCGCGAACATCATGATCAGCTCCACCAACGCGGTGAAGGTGATGGACTTCGGCATCGCCCGCGCGATCGCCGACGGCGGCAACAGCGTCACCCAGACCGCCGCGGTGATCGGAACCGCGCAGTACCTGTCACCCGAGCAGGCCCGTGGTGACTCGGTTGATGCACGTTCCGATGTCTACTCGCTGGGCTGCGTTCTCTACGAATTGCTCACCGGCGAACCGCCTTTCACCGGTGACTCGCCGGTGGCGGTGGCCTACCAGCATGTCCGCGAGGACCCCATCCCGCCGTCGGAACGGCACGAAGGCATCTCGGCCGACCTCGACGCCGTGGTGCTCAAGGCGCTGGCCAAGAACCCGGAAAACCGGTACCAGACCGCGGCCGAGATGCGGGCCGACCTGGTTCGGGTGCACAACGGCGAGCCGCCCGAGGCGCCCAAGGTACTGACGGGAGCGGAGCGCCGTTCCCTCATGTCGTCACCGCCTGCCGGCGGCCCGCGCACCGATCCGTTGCCTCGTCAGGTCTTCGCCGACAGCGACCGCGATCGCCCCATGGGCTCGGTGGGTCGCTGGGCGGCGGCGGTAGCCATCCTGGCGGTGCTGACCATCGTGGTGTTCATCGCCATCAACACCTTCGGCGGCAAGACCCGCAGTGTTCAGGTGCCCGATGTACGAGGCCAAGCGTCGGCCGACGCCATTGCCGCGCTGCAGAATCGCGGGTTCAAGATCCGTACCCAGCAGAAGCCGGACTCGACGATCCCGCCCGACCACGTCATCGGTACCGACCCCGGCGCCAACGTGTCGGTGGACGCCGGCGACGAGGTCACCATCAACGTCTCCACCGGACCCGAACAACGCGAACTTCCCGACGTTTCCTCGCTGAGCTACAACGAGGCCGTCAAGAAGCTGCAGGCGGCCGGATTCACCAAGTTCAAGCAGGCGAACTCCCCGTCGTCCCCGGAAATGGCCGGCAAGGTGATCGGGACGAACCCGCCGGCCAATCAGACGTCGGCGATCACCAACGTGATCACCATCATCGTGGGCTCAGGGCCCGAGACGAAGCAGATCCCCGACGTCGGCGGGCAGACGGTCGAGCTGGCTCAGCAGAACCTCACCGTCTACGGCTTCACGAAGTTCAGTCAGTCACAGGTGGACAGTACGAAGCCGGCCGGTGACGTCATCGGCACCAATCCACCCGCCGGCACGGTCGTCCCGGTGGATTCGGTGATCGAGTTGCAGGTGTCCAAGGGCAACCAGTTCGTGATGCCCGACCTGTCCGGAATGTTCTGGACGGACGCCGAGCCAAGGCTGCGCGCGCTCGGGTGGACCGGGGTGCTCGACAAGGGGCCGGACGTGGACGCCGGCGGCGCCCAGCACAACCGGGTCGTCTACCAGAGCCCTGCCGCCGGGACCGGCTGCAACCGCGACGGCGTCATCACGCTGAAGTTCGGTCAGTAACTTCGCGCTCGGTCGGCAGTTGCGGCCGAATCGCGGTCAGGACCTCGTTCTCCAGCCGACGGACCAGGGTGTCGTCGCGTCCCCACCCGCAGTAGGTGAGCCAGTTGGCCAGCATCCGGTGTCCGCCCTCGGTGAGGATCGACTCCGGGTGGAACTGCACCCCGTGGATCGGCAGTTCGCGGTGCCGGACGGCCATGATGACGCCGCTACGGGTGTGAGCGGTGGCCTCCAACTCTGCCGGCAGCGACTCCGGCAGGATGGTCAGGGAGTGGTAGCGGGTCGCCGTGAAGGGATCCGGAAGTCCTTGCAGCACACCAATATTCGTGTGGAAGACACTGCTGGTCTTGCCGTGCAGCAGCTCGGGCGCGCGATCGACGGTGGCGCCGAACGCGACGCCGATGGCCTGGTGCCCCAGGCACACCCCGAGCAGCGGGGTGCGGGCGGCGGCGCAGGCGCGGACCAAGGCGATCGAGGCGCCGGCGCGTTCCGGGGTGCCCGGGCCGGGGCTGAGCAGAACGCCGTCGAACTGTGCCGCGACGGTGTCCGGGCCGTCGGGACCGGAGAGCCGGTCGTCGTCATTGCGCCACACGTCGGCTTCGACGCCAAGCTGGCCGAGGTACTGCACCAGGTTGAACACGAAGCTGTCGTAGTTGTCGACGACCAGAATCCGCATCGTGACAGGTTACCTCCGTAGTTTGGAGGCGGCTCAGATACAGGTCAGTAGCCGATCGGCCCCGAGGGTTTGGCGTAGTGCAACTGAACTGGGCCCGGGTAGCCGGCGACCTGCACGTCGGGCTTGACCTCTTCGCGGTACCCGAGGCCGAATCGGACGACGTACTGCTTGTAGAGGGTCACCAGGGGAGCGTCGGCCAGCGCCGCCTGCATCGCCGTGGCATTGCCGATCGCCGTGATCGTGTAGGGCGGGCTGTAGGTGCGGCCGTTGAGCAAAACGGTGTTTCCGACGCAGCGAACCACCGAGGTGGCAATGATGCGCTGGTCCTGCACCTGGATGGCCTCGGCGCCGGCACTCCACAGCGCGTTGAGGACGCCGTCGATGTCCTGCTGATGCACGACCAGGTCGTCGGGCGAGGCATCGCGCGGGAATCGCCCGTAGGCGTCGCGTTGCGCGTCGTCGAGCCGGACCACCATGCCCGGTCCATGCACGGGTTCCATGTCCGCCTCACCGGCCAACTCGGCGGCCCGGCGCAACATGGCTTGCAGTGCCGCGTCGGTCGACTTCCCGTGCGACGTGTCGATCTTGGTGGTCAGCGCTTCCCGGCGGGCGGTGAGCAGGCTCACCGACGCCTGCGCTTCGCGGACCATGTCCACCAGGCGCGGCGCGTCGCTGCGGCGAATCTCGGCTCCGCCCGATACCCCGTGCGTAGCAGCCAGGAGTAGGCCGGCCATCAGGCACACCAGCGGGACACCGAAGCGCCACGGCGATCGACGCTTGTCCTCCCGCTTCGTCGCCAACGTGTCTCCACTTCCGGGTCCGGGTGAGCTGGTCACAGGGTCAGGTGAGTTAGTCTCGTACCCGAGCAATACCTGCAACAACCGTAACTCCGAGGGATCAGATGCCGAAGTCCAAGGTCCGTAAGAAGAACGACTTCACCGTCAGCGCGGTAAGCCGCACGCCGGTGAAGGTGAAGGTCGGGCCGTCGAGTGTGTGGTTCGTCTGCCTCTTCATCGGGCTAATGCTGATCGGCCTGGTCTGGCTAATGGTGTTCCAGTTGGCCGCCCTCGGTGCGAACGCTCCACAGGCCCTGCATTGGATGGCAGAGCTGGGTCCGTGGAACTACGCGATCGCCTTCGCTTTCATGATCACCGGGTTGTTGCTGACGATGCGCTGGCATTAAGAGCCGGTTGACCAGGCTGGCCAGGATTGACACAGACGTAATGAATTCATCTCGCGGTCGTTTTGTTAATGAGCTAGCAACCTTCCCGTCACTCAATCACACGCGTGTGATTCATCCCCACTGTTGATAGCGTCTGTGGATAACTGCATCCGCAGTGGTGAGAGGGTCTAGCTAACGCATGCAGCAAACTGAATGGCAGCCTCACACCGCTGGAATCGCTGGTTGCGGGGTCGCGGGTGTAATCATGGCTACCGCCTGTGTGACCGTGGTCACAGACCCGCCAGGCCGCTTCATGACCGGGATTGCCGCACTGGGTTTGATCTTGTTTGCGGGCGTGTCGTGGCGGGCCCGTCCGAAACTGGCAATCACCCCCGACGGTCTGGCCATTGCCGGGTGGTTCCGAACGCAGTTATTGCAACGCCCGGAAATCAAGATCATCCGGATCACCGAGTTCCGCCGCTTCGGCCGCAAAGTCCGGCTGTTGGAGATCGAAGGCGTCGCCGGCGGCATGTGGATCCTGTCCCGCTGGGACCTCGGCACCGACCCACTCGACGTGCTCGACGCCCTCACCGACGCCGGCTACGCCCGCTGAGTTCTTTGCGGCTTTCAGTTCTGGCGAGCGTGCGTGTTTGCACGCCGCCACGCCGCGAGGCCTGGCATTCTGCGCACCCTCGCGGCGGGCTGTCGCGCGATCTGAGGTCGGCGCCCTCGGGCGGCCTGGGGAACTAGGAGACGGTGATCGACTCGATGACGACCGGGTCGGTGGGGCGGTCGTTGGCGTCGGTCGGCGTCTTCGAGATTGCGTCGACGACTCGCTGCGACTCGGGGTCGGTCACCTCACCAAAGATGGTGTGGCGCCGGTTGAGGTGCGGCGTTTTGCCCACCGTGATGAAGAACTGTGAGCCGTTGGTGCCCGGACCGGCGTTGGCCATGGCGAGCAGGTAGGGCCGGTCGAACTGCAGCTCGGGGTGGAACTCGTCGGCGAACTTGTAGCCGGGGCCACCACGACCCGTTCCGGTCGGGTCGCCGCCCTGGATCATGAAGCCCTGGATCACCCGGTGAAAGACCGCGCCATCGTAGAACGGCCCAGAGGGGCCACCCGATGCATTCTGGGTCGAGTACTCCTTGGTGCCTTGTGCCAGGCCCACGAAATTGGCGACAGTCTTGGGCGCGTGGTTGCCGAACAGGGCGACCTTGATGTCTCCGCGATTGGTGTGCAGCGTGGCGGTTGCGGTCTGGATAGTCACGAAATCACAGTCTGCCATCACGGGTGGGCCGGTCCGCAGCCGGTGTACCCGCCGGCAGCCGCAAAACGACACTCCCGCACAGGTCCTCGAGATGGCAGTCTGTGGTGGTACTCCTTGGCCCTGGCCAACGATCCCGGCCAATGATTCAGCCAGAACCGGCAACGCCGGGCAAGACGATGAAAGGCGGCAGATGAGCACGAAGGCGGAAACTCGGTTGACCCCACGGGAGCGACTGACCCGCGGCCTCACCTACACGGCGGTGGGCCCGGTGGATGTCACCCGAGGCGTCGTCGGACTCGGGTTGAACTCCGCGCAATCGGCCGCATCGGAGCTGCGTCGCCGCTACCGGGAGGGTCGGCTGTCTAAAGACATCGCCGCGGCACAGGAGACGTTTGCTCAGGAGTTGGCCGCCGCGCAGGAAGTGGTTGCCAGCCTGCCCCAGGTGTACCAAGAAGCGCGTCAATCCCAACGGCGCCATGGCAAGCGGCCGTGGATCGTCGGAGGAGCCGCGGTCGCAATTGTGGCGACCGGCGCCATCGCGTTCAGCATCGTGCGCCGTTCCACGCGCCCCGATCCGTCACCGCTGCCCCCCAGCGTCGACGTACAGCCGCGGCCGTAAGGACATCCGTTGATGTGCAACGTCATTCGCGACTTGCCCGAGTTTCGCTCGCAACCGCAGCGGGAATAGAACCCACGATTTGGAGAGGTGCCGAACGTGGTTGACTCCGCTCGGGCCGGTTAGGTCGAAGCGTTTCGGATGATCCTGGAAGGCCGGGAGACATGGAGCCGTCTCGACCACGGCATGCCGCAGAGGCTGCCATTCCTGATGACGTCCGCGCGCGGGTGATGCCCGCCGTACTCGATGAGCTGGCCTGCTGGGGTGTTGAGCGGTTCAGCGTAGAAGCGATGGCGGAGCGCCACAATTTCGATCCTGCGATCATCTACCGCTACTGGGGTGATCGCCATCGGCTGATCGTCGATTTCGCCCTGGGGGACAACGAGGTGCTGCGTGCGGAGACCGACACCGGCTCGCTGCGCGGGGACCTGATGGCACTTGCCCGGCACATCGCCAACCGGATCAACACCGACATCGGTCGCACGTTCGTGCGGGCCTTGGTCATGGACCTTCGGGGCCGGCATGACCAAGAGACGCGGATGGCGATTTGGCGGGAGCAGTTCGGCGCCGCGCGCACGATCTTGGAGCGGGCAAGGGACCGCGGGGAGCTGCGTCCTGACGTACACGCGCTGGCCGCCGTACAGATCGTCATTGCACCGCTGAACGTGTACGCGCTGTACTCCGAGGAGATGATCACCGACGAGTACTGCGCGGCCATCGCGGACACGGCGTGGCATGCGCTGGCTGCCCGATAAGGCACGGTGTGTACCGGATGCCCGCGTCGGGACCGCTTTGATTTCGGGCCGTCAAGCATCAACCGACGTCATACAGAAATTTTGTGGAGCCTAGGGGAATCGAACCCCTGACACCCGCCTTGCAAAGGCGGTGCTCTACCAACTGAGCTAAGGCCCCTCGTAGCCAGGTTCGTGATCGGCAGCGGGATCTGCCGCCATGTGCCAGACTTCGACATCGCGCCGCGAGCGGACTACCGCCGCTACGGCAGCCGCCATCAACAGCGGCAATGCCACCTTCACCCAACGTCTGGACGGGCACATGATCGTGGGCCTGGGAGGACTCGAACCTCCGACCTCTTCGTTATCAGCGAAGCGCTCTAACCGCCTGAGCTACAGGCCCGCACTCGCGTACGGCCGAGCGACGAGATTACCGCAATCGACGCCGTACTCCCAAAACGGGTGTATGTGCGCAGTTCACGGACAGCGCGTCAGTCCCGGTCGGCCAGGGTGACTTCGATGCCGCCGATCAAATCCGTCGTCAGGTTGTAGACGAACGCGGCGATCGTGGCCATCGCCGTCATCAGGACGATGTTGACCAACCCAATCAGGACCGCGCCGCCGAATATGGTGCCGCTGGATACGAGTTCGCCGCTGCTCCCGCTGGTGTTGTTCAGCAGGTCGCCGACATTGCTGTTCAGCTTGGCCCACACGCCCATGCCGCCCAGCACGAGGTAAAGGAATGCCACCGCGATCATCCAGACGAAGAACAGCGCCACAGACAGGAGCAGCGACACCTTCAGCGTGCTCCACGGATCGATCCGCCGGATCTGCATGCTGGCCCGAACCGGGCCGCGGGCGGCTCGCCGTGGCGACACCTGAACCCGGCTCTCCCGGCTCTCGCCGCGGGCCTCGGCCGCTGCGGCGCGGGCTGCCCCGGGACGCGCCCCTGGCGCTTTCTCCGCCGCGCGTTCCGGCGCGGACTTGCGGGCCGGCCCGGGGACCGGGCCGGATAGATCGGGCAGTTCGCTGGCATAAGCCTCGGCCGGTGGGTTCTCACTGCGCGGCGACGGCGCATCGGGCTCCGGCGGCGAGCTCGTGCCCTTACCCGATGTTCCGGACGTCGGCGTTGCCGAACCGGTGATAAAGCGATTCAGGCGGGCATCTGCGGCCGTGGATGCGGCCGTGGATGCGGATGATGGCCGCACGTCAGTGGGTGGATCCGCTGACGCTCGTTGCGTCGTCGAGGACGCCCGGGTCGCGCCCCGCTGCCACGGCGGCGAGTCTCCGGAATCCGGCAACCGGCCGGGTCCGGTCGTCGCCCGGTGTGAACCAGCGCGATCGGCCACCGCATCCCCATTCGGGTTGTCGCCCTGATTGGGGGCGCCCTGCTCGTTCGGTGAGGTCACCCCAACTCCTAACGTGTCCTATTCAGGCGCCGAGTCTAGTTCCCGGGGCTTACCTGGAGTTGATCCACCGTCCGAATCGTTGCCGGTTAGGTACCCGACCCCTCGTCGTCGACGCCCTCCTCGGCGTTTTCTTCGGCGTTGCGCGCGATAGCCAACAGGGAGTCGCCCTCACCGAGGTTCATCAGGCGCACACCCTTGGTCTGCCGGCCGGCCTTGCGGACCTGCCGCGCGGTAGTACGGATGACGCCGCCGCCTGAGGTGATCGCGTAGAGCTCGCTCTCGTCGTCGACGATCAACGCGCCAACCAACCGGCCGCGCCTGCGGTCGTACATGATGGTGAGCACGCCCTTGCCGCCGCGGCCCTGCACCGGGTACTCCTCGATCGCGGTGCGCTTCGCGTAGCCACCGGAGGTAGCGACCAGCAGGTAAGTGCCTTCGCGAACCACGTTCAGCGACAGCAGCCTGTCATCGGCGTTAAACCTCATACCCTGCACGCCCGAGGTCGCGCGGCCCATCGGTCGCAGCGCCTCGTCGGTGGCCGAGAAGCGGATCGACTGGCCGTTGGCCGACACCAGCAACAGGTCGTCCTCCGCGGAGCACAACACCGCACCCACGAGCTCGTCCTCGTCGCGCAGGTTGATGGCGACGATGCCGCCGGACCGGTTGGAGTCGAAGTCGGTCAACTTCGACTTCTTCACCAGACCGTTCTTGGTGGCCAGCACCAGATAGGGAGCGTCCTCGTAACTCCGGATCTGGATTACCTGGGCGATGCGCTCCTCTGGCTGGAACGCCAAGAGGTTGGCGACGTGCTGGCCGCGCGCCGTACGAGAGGCCTCCGGCAGCTCGTAGGCCTTGGCCCGATAGACCCGACCCTGGGTGGTGAAGAACAGGATCCAGTCGTGGGTTGAGCAGACGAAGAAGTGCCGGACAATGTCGTCCTGCTTCAGCCCGGCGCCCTGAACGCCCTTTCCGCCCCGCTTCTGGCTGCGGTACAGATCGGTCTTGGTGCGCTTGGCGTATCCGGTTTCGGTGATGGTGACGACGACATCCTCGCGAGCGATCAGGTCCTCGTCGCTGACGTCGCCGTCGGCGGCGATGATCCGGGTGCGTCGGTCGTCCCCGTGCTTCTCGACGATCTCGGCGAGCTCGTCGTGCACGATGGCCCGCTGCCGTTCCGGCTTGGCCAGGATGTCCTCGAGGTCGGCGATCTCGGCCTCGATCTTGGCCAGGTCGTCGACGATGCGCTGACGTTCCAACGCCGCCAGGCGCCGCAGTTGCATGTCCAGGATCGCCTGGGCCTGGATCTCGTCGATGTCGAGCAGTTCGATCAAACCGGCCCGGGCGATGTCGACGGTTTGTGACGCCCGAATCAACGCGATCACTTCGTCCAGCGCGTCGAGCGCCTTGACCAAGCCACGCAGAATGTGGGCCCGCTCGTTGGCCTTTCGCAGCCGGTAGGTGGTCCGGCGGACGATCACGTCGAGTTGGTGCTCGACGTAGTAGCGGATCATCTGGTCCAGGCGCAGTGTGCGCGGCACGCCGTCGACGATCGACAGCATGTTGGCGCCGAAGCTGGTCTGCAACTGGGTGTGCTTGTACAGGTTGTTCAGCACAACCTTGGCGACGGCATCGCGCTTGATTTCGATGACGATGCGCAGACCGACCCGGTCGCTGGATTGGTCTTCGATGTTGGAAATGCCGCTCAGTCTGCCGTCGCGGACCTGCTCCGCGATCGAGGTGATGAAGTTGTCGTGGTTGACCTGGTACGGCAGCTCGGTGATGACCAGCGACGTACGGCCGCGTGAATCCTCTTCCACCTCAACGACTCCGCGCATCCGGATGGACCCGCGGCCAGTCTTGTAGGCATCCGCGATGCCCTGCGAGCCGACGATCAATCCGGACGTGGGGAAGTCGGGGCCCTTGACCCGTTCCATGACGGCGGCGAGCGTCGCCTCTTCGTCGGCGTCGTAATTGTCCAGGCACCAGAACACCGCTTCGGCGAGCTCGCGCAGGTTGTGCGGCGGGATGTTTGTGGCCATGCCGACTGCGATGCCACCGGACCCGTTCGCTAACAGGTTGGGGAATCTGCTGGGGAGTACCGTCGGCTCTTGTACCCGGCCGTCGTAGTTCGGTATGAAATCGACTGTCTCCTCGTCGATTTCACGCAGCATCTCCATGGCCAGCGGGGTGAGCCGGGCCTCGGTGTTGTGACTGACGAAACCGTTGGTGAGGAAGGCGTGGTCTTCGGTGTCGACCCGCAGGCTGTACACGGGTTGGACGCCGGCATCCGTGACAGAGGCGACTCGCGCGTAGTAGAAGCGGCCGTCGGTGAGGTCCGCGGCGATGGCCCGCACGTCGGGATCGGCGATGCGCGCGAGGATTTCGTCACCGCCGGTGCGCCAGCGCTGAATGTTGTCGATGTTGTGGCGGTTGAGCCAGTCCTTGTCGACCCACCGGCTACCGCAGTGCCGCCGGATGAACCTCGCCAGACCGGGAACGTGATCGGTGTCGCGTCCCTTGCAGGGCGGCATGGACGCCAGGATGCCGAGCAGCTTTTCCTGCTTGGCGCCGCCGAAACCGATTTGGCTCGCGAACAATTCGGCCTGGGCACCGTTGGTGATGACGACCTTGTATTCACCGACCGCGTGCAGGTATCGGCGGGACACGACGCCGAATTCCAGCAGCATCTGCTGAACGTCTTTGGCCAGTTGCTTGCTGCGGGTCGAGTAGGAAACCTGAATCGTGTTGCGCGGCAGCGCGGAGCACGACCCGTCACCCTCGAAGAGCGCTTGCAGGAACGCGCGCTTGACGGCAGCGGGGGAGTGCCACAGCCACTCCGGTGCGAGCTTGTCGGCAGACCGCTGTCCGCGCAGATCTCCGAGCCGCGTCTTGTTGAGTTCGGTGAGGTTTTGGACATCAAGCTCGTACAAAATCGAGCCAGAAGCGATGGCGCGTGAGCTCACGTAACGCTGGCCGCCGACCACCGCGTCGTACGCGGCGACGACCATGTTGAAGTAGGTTTCGTCGAGGTTGTTGAACCCCGCGCGTGTCTCGGAGACAAACCCTTCACTGATGAACGCGCCCAGCAGCAGCGCTTCCATCGTGTTGTGCCATTCCGCCGGCCCGAACTCCGTTGGAGGAGTGCGCTGTAGGACGACATAGTCGTCGGGTCGAATTTCTTCGATCAGCTTCCACAGCAACGTGGGGACACCCGCGACATCTACCAGGCACAGCAACGGGTGGTTGGCGGTACCGGTGACTTCATAGCCTTCGGCGGTGCGCACCGTGTACGCCTGGTGCTCACCCGAATGGAATAAACGGTCAACCGCAACGGGGTTGCCATGCCGATCCAGGACCTTCAGATCGACCTCGTTGTCCGTGTTGGGCCGGGCACCGGGAACGACATCGGCGATGCGCACTGATTGTCCAAATGGCAAGCGCACCAACGCATCCTGAGAAACGCAATATCTCATGGCGGCTGGTGGGTCATTGCCCGGCGAACCGAAGTTGCCTTGACCGTCGACTAGCGGGTAGCGCAACGACCACGGCTGCGCCATGCGCACCAAGGTGTCGTAGATCGACGCGTCGCCGTGCGGGTGGTAGTTACCCATCGTCTCGGCAACCGAGCGCGCGGACTTGGCGTGGCTGCGATCCGGGCGAAAACCGGAGTCGTACATGGCATACAGCACACGCCGGTGCACCGGCTTGAGGCCGTCGCGAACTTCCGGCAGGGCGCGGCCGACGATCACGCTCATCGCGTAATCGATGTAGCTGCGCTGCATCTCCTGTTGAATGTCAACCGGTTCGATGCGGTCAACCGAGTCGTCACCCGGCGGCAGCGTCGTGTCTGTCATCTATCCCTCGTCGTTTGTTGGTTAGCGAATCGACCGCGGACAATTACACGTCTAGGAAGCGAACATCCTTGGCATTGCGGGTGATAAAGCTGCGGCGCGCTTCCACGTCCTCACCCATCAGGATGGAGAACAACTCGTCGGCGGCCGCGGCGTCGTCGAGCGTCACCTGGCGCAACACCCGCACCGCGGGATCCATGGTGGTTTCCCACAGCTCCTTGGCATCCATTTCGCCAAGACCCTTGTAGCGCTGGATACCGTCTTCCTTGTTGATCTTCTTGCCGGCTTTGAGCCCCGCCTCGAGCAGGCCGTCGCGCTCACGGTCGGAGTAGGCGAACTCCGGATCGCTGCGCTGCCACTTGAGCTTGTACAGCGGCGGTTGCGCCAAGAACACGTGGCCGTTCTCGATCAGCGGCCGCATGAACCGGAACAACAAGGTCAACAGCAAGGTCGAAATGTGTTGGCCGTCAACGTCGGCGTCGGCCATCAGCACGATCTTGTGGTAGCGCAACTTGGAGATGTCGAACTCGTCGTGAATGCCGGTGCCCAGCGCGGTGATGATCGCCTGGACTTCGGTGTTCTTCAGGACGCGGTCGATGCGGGCCTTCTCGACGTTGATGATCTTGCCGCGCAACGGAAGGATCGCCTGGAACATGGAGTCACGGCCGCTCTTGGCCGAGCCGCCGGCGGAGTCACCCTCCACCACATAGAGTTCCGATTTCCGCGGGTCGGTAGAGCGGCAATCGGCCAACTTGCCGGGCAAGCCACCCAGGTCGGTTGCGCTCTTGCGGCGCACCAATTCGCGCGCCTTGCGCGCGGCGATCCGCGCCTGCGCCGAGGACACCGCTTTGTTGACAACGGTTTTCGCCTCGGACGGGTTCGCCTCGAACCAGTGCGTCAGCTGTTCGTTGCAGACCTTCTGCACGAACGACTTCACCTCGGTGTTGCCGAGCTTGGTCTTGGTCTGGCCTTCGAACTGCGGCTCGGCGACCTTGACCGAGATGACCGCGGCCAGCCCCTCCCGGATGTCATCGCCGGTGAGGTTCGGGTCCTTCTCCTTCAGCAGCTTCTTGTCCTTGGCGTACTTGTTCACCACGGATGTCAGCGCGCTACGGAAGCCTTCTTCGTGGGTCCCACCCTCGTGCGTATTGATGGTGTTGGCGAAGGTGTGCACGGATTCGGAATAGCCACCGTTCCACTGCATGGCGATCTCGACCTCGTGGCCGGGACCCTTGCCATCGAAGTCGATGATGCTCTGCTGGATCGGGTTCTTCGTGCGGTTGATGTGCTTGACGAAGTCGACCAGCCCGCCCGGGTAGTGGAAGACGCGGTGCTTGACCTTGTGCGGCGCCTTGGATTCGGCCTCTTTCTCCTCGGCGGATTTGGGCGCGTCGGCGGTGTCGCTGACGATCTCGTCGACAACCTCGGCCTGCTGCACGCGCTCGTCGGTGAGGGTGATGGTCAGACCCTTGTTCAGGAACGCCATTTCCTGCAGGCGGCGCGCCACCGTCTCGAAGTCGTATTCGGTGGTTTCGAAGATCTCCGGGTCCGCCCAGAACCTGATCGTGGTCCCCGTCTTCTTGGTCGCCTCGCCCTGCTTCAACGTGCCTGGCGCGGCGCGCTCGTAGTACTGCGACCACTCGTACCCGTCACGCCTGATGTCCACCTCCAGCCGCGTGGACAGCGCGTTGACGACGGACACACCGACGCCATGCAGGCCGCCGCTGACGTTGTAGCCGCTGTTCTCCCCGCCGAATTTGCCGCCGGCGTGGAGTTGGGTCATGACGACGTCGACGGTCGGGGCACCGGTGGCGTGCATCGCCACGGGAATGCCACGCCCGTTGTCGATGACCTCCACGCCGCCGTCCTCGAGCAGCCGAACATCAACCTGGGTGGCGTAACCGGCCATCGCCTCGTCTACGGAGTTGTCGACGACCTCCCAGATGAGATGGTGCAGACCGCGCTCACCGGTTGACCCGATATACATGCCTGGACGTTTGCGGACGGCCTCGAGGCCTTCCAGAACGGTGATCTGTTCTGCGCCGTATCCGGACGGGTTTTTCTTCTTCTGGGCAGCCACGGTCCGAGTGCTCTCCTTGGGGTTGCATGCGAGCGGTCCAGTCACCGCAGCGGTCGCACTAGACCACTCTACCGTTCCCGGCCGACAGGACCGACTCTGCGGCGGCGTTTCTACCTATCTGATTGCGCCGTGCGCTCGATTTCTTCATTCCGGGCGCGTCCCGACGGTTGACATGAGGTTCCCTCTCGTCCTAGCGGCTCTGAGACGTTCAGTGCGAAGGCCCTGCCGTGCGCCCACCGCGGGGTCCTCCCCGCTGCTAGCCGTAGGTGTCCCGCGGCCCTCTGCCGCCGACATGTCGCGGCCCTTTCCGCCACGATGGCTTCGCCGGCCCGGTGATCTTGAGCGACGTCACCACACCGTTGCCGACGGCGGCGGCAATCTTGGCCAGCAGCTGGCTCTGAATGATGCGCAACTGGGTGGCCCACGCCGTCGATTCGGCCGTCACGCTGAGCACCCCGTCTTTCAACGCGGTCGGGGTGGCGTGATCGGCGATCTGGTGCCCCACCACAGAGGTCCACTGCCCGAATACCGTGCCCTCCGCCACGTGCGCGGACCAGCCGCGCTTCTTGGCCAGATCACGAGCCAACTTGCCCAGCGGTTGCGGGTCCCGGACGTCAGGACCCGGCCCCGACCAACTTCGCCGCTGCCCGGCGACACGGCGGGGCACCGGCGGCCCCGCATATCCTCGGCCGGCGTCATGCCCCCGGGCGCGAGCCGCCGACCGCGCTTCCTCGAGCGTCCGCCGGACCAGATCGATGCCGGCGAGGCGGTTCACATCGAGGCTCTCGCCGTCGCCCGCAACTTGGTCGTTTTCGTCCGTCACGACGTCACCACCGAAAACCGTCCGCTGTCACCGTCTCGCAGATCGATAGGGACCAGGCGGGCATCCCATCCCTGCGGAATGTCATCCAGCACCGCGGCCGTCACCAGCACCTGCTCGGCCGATTCGGCTACCGACGCCAAGGCCTCGCGCCGCGCGGAATCCAACTCGGCGAAAACATCGTCGAGCAACAACACCGGTTCACTCCCTTCCGCACGCAACAGTTCATAGGCCGCCAGCCGCAATGCCACCGCGAATGACCACGATTCACCATGGCTGGCAAAGCCTTTGGCGGGTTGATCGCCGAGTCGTAATTCCAAGTCGTCTCGGTGCGGGCCAACCAGACACACGCCGCGCTCCAACTCGGCGTCCCGCCGAGCGGCTAGTGCCGCCAGCAGAGCCGCTTCCAGCAATTCGCGATCGGCCCCCGCGCCGGGACCGCCGGGACCGGCCGGGGAACCGCCCGTCACCGCGTCCGTACTGGCGCGGTAACCGATTGCCGCCGAACGTGATTCCGGTGCCAACAGCTGGTAGGCCTTCTCGACTTCGGGTGCCAACTCGTTGACCAGATTGATTCGTGCGGCCATCAATTCGGCGCCGAACTCGGCGAGCCGGCTGTCCCATACGTCCAACGTGTCAAAGGCGCTGTTGTCGCCGCGATACCGCGCGCCGGACAAGGACTTCAGCAGCGCGGTGCGCTGGCGCACCACCTTGTCGTAATCGGCGCGCAGCGCAGCAACCGCCGGGCGGCGCACCGTGGCCAGGTCGTCAAGGTAGCGGCGGCGATCCGCCGGATCGCCGCGCACCAGCGTCAAGTCTTCGGGGGCAAACAACACGGCGCGAAGTACACCGACCACCTCGCGCGTGCTGCGCACCGGTGAGCGGTTCAACCGAGCCTTGTTAGCCCGCCCGGCGGCAATCTCCAGATCGATCGCGCATTCCCTGCCCTCGTTGACGACGATGGTCGAAATCACCGCACGATCGGCGCCCGCCCGGACAAGCGGGGCGTCTGTCCCGACCCGATGTGAGCCGAGGGTGCTCGAATACCAAATCGCCTCAATGAGATTCGTTTTGCCGAAGCCGTTGCGACCAACGAACACCGTCCGGCCCGGGTGCAATTCGAGGTCGGCGTTGGCCCAGGACCGGAAATCACGCAGTCCCAACTGCCGGATATACACCTATCCGGGCAACCGAACCGGCATCAGCAAGTACACGTAGTCCGTCGGCACCGCCTGGAACGGCCCGGGTCCGCTCGCCACCTCGTCGTCAGCCGTCGCCGGCCGCAGCAGCGCCGGCTTGCCCGGGGTGGTGAAGCCGAACGACACCTTCTCCGAGTGCAACGACTGCAATCCGTCGGTCAGGTAATTCGGGTTGAAGGCGATGGTCAGCGGGTCGCCGGCGAAATCCACCGCGAGGTCTTCTTCCGCACGTCCGCCGTCGTCAGAACCAGCCGAAAGCCGCAACGAGCCCTCGCTGAACTCCATCCGGACTTGAGCGCCCCGGTCGGCGACCAGCGCAACCAGCTTGATCGCCTCGGTCAACTCCGCCACGTCGATGGTGGCGACCGCGGTGTGTTGCGCCGGCAGCAGCTGGCGGAACTTGGGGAACTCCGCATCGAGTAGCCGGGTTGTGCTGCGTTTGCCGTTGCCGGTGATACCGAGCAGCCCCTCTTTGCCGACGGCGCCGCCGGCACCTAACGACAACCGAACCTCCGAACCGTCGGTGCCCGTCTTCGCGGCCTCGGCCAACGTTTTGGCCGGCACCAGCACCGCCGCCTCGACGTCGGGCGACAACGCCGTCCAGGTCAGCTCTCGGACTGCCAGCCGGAACCTGTCGGTCGCCGCCAAAACCACCGTCTCGCCGGAGATCTCGACGCGGATGCCGGTGAGCATGGGCAGCGTGTCGTCACGGCCGGCCGCGATCGCCACCTGGCTGATCGCCTCGGCGAACAACTCCGACGGCAGAGTGCCGGTATCTTCCGGCAGGGTCGGCAGCGTCGGGTAGTCCTCGACCGCCATCGTCGGCAACGAGAATCTGGCATTGCCGCACGTCAGGGCGACACGGTTGCCGTCGACGTAAAAGTCGACCGGCTTGTTGGGCAACGCCCGGGTGATGTCGGACAACAACCGCCCGGACACCAAAACACTTCCCGGAGAAGCGATTTCGGCGGCAATCTGCACCTCGGCCGAAACCTCGTAGTCGAACCCGGAGATGGTCAAACCGTCGTCAGAACCGGTCAACAACACTCCGGAGAGCACGGGCACCGTCGGCCGGGTGGGCAGATTCTTGGCCACCCATGACACCGCTTCGGCGAACGACTCGCGTACCACACGGAATTTCAAATCGGTGAGGCCAGCTCGTGTCGTAGCCGCGTCCATTGCGTCCCTTCACCTCACGATGGGTACCAATCCAGGGGCTAGCTTCCCCACGCTAGCTCGGGACTCCCGGTGCAGAGCGCCGATGACACCTTGCGTCGCGACGCCGACACTGCAGTCGAAGAACAACCGTAAAGCTTCTAGCCCGAACTTGAAAGCTACCCGTTAGGGGTGACACGCAGGTCAACTGGTCCCGAGAAGGGCGCCTGTTGAGCAGGTGTCCCCAGCGCTGTTCTTCAACGAAGGAATAACGGAGAGATCTCAATATCAGTATTAAGGGGTGTGAATCCTGGGGACACGTTGGTCTTGTCGCTGCTAGGCGGCGGGCGGGGCTGTGGATAGCGGCGTGGAAAGCTGTGTGGTTCAGCTGCCCGCGCTGGGGAACACCGGGCGCTGTGGACGAGGGGCCGGATTCTTCACCCGAGTATTGAGTGGTTTTCCACAGGATGCCCACAGCCCGAGGCTGTGACTGATGTGACTAGCGATGGAGAAGTTTTTTGAAAAAATTACCGTCAAAGCGCGCGGATGTGGGGGATTCAGCGCTTGGCGCGTTGCCGGATGCGGGTCGTGAGCTCTTTGACGTGATCGAAGACCTCACGGCGCTCGGCCATTTCGGACAGGATCTTGCGTTGCGCGTACATCACGGTGGTGTGGTCGCGGCCGAACGCCTGGCCGATCTTGGGCAGCGACAGATCGGTGAGTTCTCGACAGAGGTACATCGCGATCTGTCGCGACTGCGCCAACGCACGTGTCTTGCCCGGCCCGCGTAACTCCTCGACCGTGGTGTCGAAGTACTCGGCGGTCGCGGCCATGATGGCCGCCGCGCTGATCTGCATCGTGCTGGCGTCGGCGATCAGATCACGCAACACGATCTCGGCCAGAGCCTTGTCGATCGGGGTCTTGTTCAGCGAGGCGAACGCAGTGACCCGGATGAGAGCTCCCTCGAGCTCACGGATGTTGCGCTCGATGCTGCTGGCGATGAGTTCCAGCACGTCGTCGGGAACGGCGAGCCGCTCCATTTGTGCTTTCTTACGCAGGATCGCGATGCGGGTTTCCAGCTCTGGCGGCTGGACGTCGGTGATCAACCCCCATTCGAACCGGGTCCGAAGCCGGTCTTCGAGCGTCGCCAGCTGTTTGGGGGGCCGGTCGGAGGAGATGACAATCTGCTTGTTCGCGTTGTGCAGCGTGTTGAAGGTGTGGAAGAACTCCTCTTGGATGCCTTCCTTGCCTTCGATGAATTGGATGTCATCGACGAGCAGCACGTCGACGTCGCGATAACTGCGCTTGAACGCAACCTTGCGGTCGTCACGAAGCGAGTTGATGAAGTCGTTGGTGAACTCTTCGGTGGAAACGTATTTGACCCGCATGCCGGGGAAGAGGCGCTGGGCGTAGTTGCCGGCCGCGTGCAGCAGGTGGGTCTTGCCGAGGCCGGACTCGCCCCAGATAAACAGCGGGTTGTAAGCACGGGCCGGTGCTTCGGCGATCGCGAGCGTAGCGGCGTGGGCGAACCGGTTGGAGGCACCGATCACGAAGGTATCGAACGTGTAGCGGCGGTTCAGGCTGGTGCCGCTGGCGGTACTGGTGTCCGTGCTGCGGGGACGTTCGGTGAAGTACGAGGGCCAGTCCTGCTGAGTGCCGCCCAGGGACTCGCCGCGCTCAGTCGGGTCGTTGTTGGCATCGGCGTCCGGCTCGGGTGCGGCCGATTTCTCGTCGTCGGTCTGCGGCGGCGGCGCGATACGCACGCCGAGTTGGATCTGCTGTCCCAGCCGGCGGCTGAGTGCATCGGTGATCGGTGTCCGCAGGTGGCGTTCGATCTCGTTTTGAACGAAGCTGCTCGGCACCGACAGCAGAGCAAAGCCCTCGACGATGGTGAGCGGTTGTACGAGGTTCAACCACGCTCTTTGCTGAGGAGTCAGTGGAGCGGTGAGCGTGGTCCCGTTGGTGGAATCACCGTTGAGCTCGGAGACGACCGCGTTCCACACCGTGGCGAATCCGGAACCAGGGTCATCGGTCAACGACGCATCTCCCTGATTCTCGCTTAACTCCCGGCCGGCCAACGACGCTAATCGAGGTGCCGTTGACAATGATGCAACTGTCCACAGTGTTATCCACAGATGTGGAAAGGGACAAAGATAGCGCGCCGTACCTTACCGGCACCGGCTCGCGATCTCCGCGCTGGACGACAACCGTTCGGTTGCCAGGGCAGCTAGTCGATCTGCCATCCTCGCTTCGTTGTCAACCGGTGTTTCAAGTCTGGAGAGGCTTGAAACCGCACCGACCGAAGCTAACAGTTTTCGGTGCGGCTGCCAACCGTTGGTTGTCATTCGAGGCCAGTTTTTCGCCTGCGGGACTGTCTGCGGGATCACTGCGTTATCGGTTGGGACGGATGTGTTTTGGGCCGGACCGGCGTTGACCAGGTTTGACCTGCCGAAGGCTGGTCAGTACCCTCAAACAGTCGCCCGAAAGTCGGCGATACGGCTGCGACCCAGAGATCCACTCCGGGGACCGCGCCGGCCAGCAGCGAGACACCTTCGACCGACGAGCCAAGCTGGCGGTCGGACGGTGATGCCAGAGACACCAAGGAGAACCCCGTGGCCAAGGGCAAGCGGACCTTCCAGCCGAACAACCGGCGCCGAGCCCGCGTTCACGGATTCCGGCTGCGGATGCGCACTCGTGCCGGACGGGCGATCGTGTCCAGCCGGCGCCGCAAGGGCCGCCGCTCTTTAACTGCCTGATTGCACCGTCGGGTTTTTAGCGGTGTTATCCGCGCGCAACCGCATGAGGCGGTCCACTGAGTTTGACGCGACGGTGAAACACGGCGTGCGTGCCGTTCAGCGTGACATTGTCGTGCATGTTCGTCGCGGCGGCGACGACGAACCGGGGGAGCACCCGCGCGTTGGGCTGATCATCTCCAAGCGGGTCGGTACCGCGGTCGAGCGGCATCGAGTGGCTCGTCGGCTCCGTCACGTTGCACGTCAGATGGTGGACGATTTGCACCCGCGCGATCAGGTGGTGATCCGGGCGCTACCGAGCAGTCGGCACGTGTCGTCGGCGCGGTTCGAGCAACAGTTGCGCGGCGGTTTGCGACGGGCGTTCGAGTCGGCGGGTACCGACCGGTGACGTTGTCGACGGCCAGCCCTACGCGTGCGGTGCGGTCCGCCGGTGCCGTAGTAGTGCGGGGGCTGATTTTTCTTATCCAGCTGTACCGCCATATGGTGTCGCCATTGCGACCGGCGTCGTGTCGCTTTGTGCCTACCTGCAGTCAGTACGCGGTCGACGCGCTCACGGAGTACGGACTACTTCGCGGGGGCTGGTTGGCCGCGGTCCGGCTGGCCAAGTGCGGGCCTTGGCACCGGGGAGGATGGGACCCGATACCGGAGCGTCACGAGTTAGCAGATGCCCGCTGGGCTGATCCAGCGGCGCGAGGGGAGAACGAGTCTTTTGTCGTTTGATTTCTTCAGCTTGGACTTCATCTACTACCCGGTGTCATGGATCATGTGGGCTTGGTACAGGCTGTTCAGCTTTGTGCTGGGGCCGTCGAACTTCTTCGCCTGGGCGCTGTCGGTGATGTTCCTCGTGTTCACGTTGCGGGCGCTGCTGTACAAGCCGTTCGTGCGCCAGATCCGCACCACTCGCCAGATGCAGGAACTGCAGCCCCAGATCAAGGCACTGCAAAAGAAGTACGGCAAGGACCGTCAGCGCATGGCGCTCGAGATGCAGAAGTTGCAGCGCGAGCACGGGTTCAACCCGATCCTGGGCTGCCTGCCGATGCTGGCTCAGATCCCGGTGTTCCTGGGCCTGTATCACGTGCTGCGGTCGTTCAACCGGACGACCGGTGGAATCGGACTGCAGCAACTGACGGTCGAACAGAATGCTCGCCTGGGCAACTATGTGTTCACCGCGACGGACGTCCAGAACTTCCTGAAGGCCAACTTGTTCGGCGCTCCGATCGGGGCGTCCATGACACAGAAGGGCGGGCTGGACGCGTTCGAGCATTACAGCCAGCTGGCTGTGATTGCGGTCGGCGTTCCGGTGATGATCCTGGCCGGCGTTGCGACGTACTTCAACAGTCGGGCATCGGTGGCCCGGCAGAGCCCGGAGGCTGCGGCCAACCCGCAGACGGCGTTGATGAACAAGATGGCGTTGTACGTTTTCCCGCTCGGCGTGATTGTCGGGGGACCGTTCCTGCCGCTGGCCATCATCCTGTACTGGTTCGCCAACAACATCTGGACGTTCGGTCAGCAGCACTATGTGTTCGGCATGATCGAAAAGGAAGAAGAGGCCAAGAAGCAGGAGGCCTTGGAACGTCGCGCGGCGAATGCTCCGGCACCCGGCGCGAAGCCCAAGCGGAATGCCAAAGCGGCTCGGACGAGTGAAGGCGACGAGCCGGCGGGGGAGACCGAGGGCGACACGGACTCCGCATCCGCGGGGGATGTCGACGAGCAACCGACCGAAGTGCGGGCGAAATCCAAAGCGGAAAGGCCGACGGGACGCAGTACCGGTCCGACTAACCGAACCCCCCGACCCGGGGCCCGGCCGAACAAGAAACGCAAACGCTGACCCCGAGGCGGCGACTTACCCGCGCCGCCCAAGAAGTGTCGGACCACCGCCAGAAGAAGGCTTGAGAAAAGCATCGCGACAACGCGAATACCTGTGGAGAGGGAGAAAGAATGACTGAAGCCGACACCACTGAACTCGACGCCGACTTGACGGCGACCACACCCGAGGAAGACACCGCGGCCCCGGCGGCCGGCGCGGTCGAGGATTCCGATCTCGAAGAGCGGTTGGTGGCCGAAGGCGAAATCGCCGGCGACTACCTCGAAGAGCTGTTGGACCTACTGGACTTCGACGGCGACATCGACCTCGACGTCGAGGGCAACCGCGCGGTGGTGAGCATCGACGGCAGCAACGACCTGAACAAGTTGGTGGGCCGCGGGGGCGAGGTGCTGGACGCATTGCAGGAACTGACCCGGCTGGCGGTGCATCAGAAGACGGGTGTGCGCAGCCGCCTGATGCTGGACATCGCGAGTTGGCGACGCCGGCGCCGCGAAGAATTGGCCGCCTTGGGTGACAAGGTCGCGCGGCGGGTGGCAGAGACCGGAAAGCGCGAGGAGCTCTCGCCGATGACGCCCTTCGAGCGGAAGATAGTTCACGATGCGGTCGCGGCGGTGCCCGGCGTCCACAGCGAGAGCGAGGGCGTCGAGCCATCGCGGCGCGTGGTCATCCTGCGTGACTGAGGCGTGACTGAGGCGCGCCGCAATCGAGATCGATCCGTAACGACGAGCAACAGACTTACATCCGTGTAGTTCCCAGGGCAGCAGAGCGGAGATGTTTCACGTGAAACATGGCTCGGCCGGAGGGCCGCCGGCGACTCCCGCTCCGCCGACGGGAGAAGCGGTGCCAGATGTCATTCCGGACGCAGCGGAGGTTTTTGGTGACCGATTGGACCTTGCCGAACGCTATGCCGGCTGGCTGCGGACCGCGGGGGTGGAGCGAGGCCTGCTCGGTCCGCGTGAAGCCGAACGGCTGTGGGACAGACATCTGCTGAACTCAGTCGCCATCGCCGAACTCCTCGATGAAGGCGCGCGGGTGGTGGATATCGGTAGCGGGGCCGGACTACCGGGGATCCCGCTGGCGATCGCCCGCCCCGATCTCCGGGTGGTGCTCCTCGAGCCGCTGTTGCGGCGGAGTGAGTTCCTCGGTGAGGTAGTGGCGGATCTTGGACTCGAGGTTGCTGTCGTACGGGGGCGCGCCGAGGACGCGGCCGTTCGGAAGCAACTGGGGAAGTTCGATGCGGCCGTATCCCGGGCGGTGGCCGCGCTCGACAAGCTGACGAAGTGGAGTATGCCGCTGCTGAAGGAGGACGGCCGGATGCTGGCGATCAAGGGGGAGCGTGCGCACGAGGAAGTGCAAGAGTACCGGCGTGTGATGGAAGCAATGGGAGCCGTCGATGTCAGGGTGGTCACATGTGGCGCGAATTATTTGGATCCACCCGCAACCGTGGTGGTAGCGCGACATGGCAGGCCGACGCGACGGACACCCAACCGAGTCGCGAAGGGGACGACAGCATGAGTGGCGCAAAGGTCAGGGTGGCGGTAGCCGCCGAAGCGACGCACAATTCCCCGGTGAATGTTTCACGTGAAACATCGACCGAGGTCGATACCCCTATCGCCGCTGCGGCAGAGCGCGCCATGCGCGTCATCCATACGGCGCATGACCCCTTGCCCCGACCTTCACGCCGCCGACTCTTCACGGTCGCGAACCAGAAGGGCGGCGTGGGCAAGACGACTACCGCGGTGAACCTGGCCGCGGCACTGGCCGTGCAGGGACTCAAGACACTCGTCATCGATCTCGACCCGCAGGGCAATGCCAGCACGGCGCTGGGCATCGCCGACCGCAAGTCGGGCACGCCGTCGTCATACGAGGTGCTTCTCGGCGAGGTCTCGCTGGGGGAGGCCCTGCGTCGTAGCCCGCACAGCGAGCGCCTATTCTGCGTGCCGGCCACCATCGACCTCGCGGGCGCCGAGATCGAATTGGTCAGCATGGTGGCGCGCGAAAACCGCCTGCGCACAGCACTAGCCGAGCTGGACAGCTTCGACTTCGACTACGTCTTCATCGACTGCCCGCCTTCGCTGGGCCTGTTGACCATCAACGCGCTCGTCGCCGCGCCGGAAGTGATGATCCCGATCCAGTGCGAGTACTACGCGCTCGAGGGTGTGTCGCAGCTGATGCGCAACATCGAGATGGTGAAGGCGCATCTGAACCCTCAACTCGACGTCACGACCGTGATCCTCACGATGTATGACGGCCGTACCAAGCTCGCCGACCAGGTGGCCGAAGAGGTGCGCCGCTACTTCGGCAGCAAGGTCTTGCGCACCGTGATCCCGCGCAGCGTGAAGGTGTCCGAAGCGCCGGGCTACAGCATGACGATCATCGACTACGATCCCGGTTCGCGGGGGGCGATGAGCTATCTCGACGCCAGCCGCGAACTCGCCCAACGTGATCGACCACCAGCCGGGAGGGTATGAGCATGAGCCAGATGTCACGTCGCAAAGGCGGTTTGGGCCGGGGTCTGGCTTCGCTGATTCCGACCGGGCCGGCGGAGGGCGAGGAAGGCCCCGCCGCGTACGGCCCCCGGATGGGGTCGGCGGCGGCTGACGTCGTCATCGGCGGCCCGCTCCCGGATGCCGACTCGATCGGTGCCGTATATCGCGAGATCTCACCGGCCGACATCGAGCCGAACCCACGCCAGCCGAGGCAGGTGTTCGACGAAGAGGCGCTGGCGGAACTGGTGCACTCCATTCGCGAGTTCGGCCTCTTGCAGCCCATCGTCGTGCGGGCGGCGCAAGACTCCGCGAGCGGCGCGCGCTACCAGATAGTGATGGGGGAGCGGCGGTGGCGTGCCGCGCAGGAAGCGGGCCTGGCCACCATCCCCGCCATCGTGCGCGAGACGGGCGACGACAACCTGCTCCGCGACGCCCTGCTGGAGAACATCCACCGGGTGCAGCTGAACCCGTTGGAAGAGGCGGCCGCCTACCAACAGTTGCTCGACGAGTTCGGGGTCACCCACGATGAACTGGCCTCGCGCATCGGCCGCTCACGTCCGCTGATCACCAACATGATCCGACTGCTGAAGCTGCCCATCCCGGTCCAGCGCCGGGTGGCTGCGGGCGTGTTGTCGGCGGGACATGCCCGCGCCCTACTGTCGTTGGAGGCGGGTCCGGACGCGCAAGAAGAGTTGGCCAGCAGGATCGTCGCGGAGGGCCTCTCGGTGCGAGCCACCGAGGAAGCGGTGACGATCGCCAATCACGAATCCAGAAATTCGAGCACCCCGTCGGCGCCGCGGCGCAAGCCGATCCACATGCCCGGGTTGCAGGACGTTGCTGAGAAGCTGTCCAACGCCTTCGACACCCGTGTGTCGGTGAGTCTCGGCAAACGCAAGGGGAAGATCGTGGTGGAGTTCGGGTCGGTCGACGACCTGCAGCGGATCGTCGGCCTGATGACTTCCGAACGGGCCTGATAACGCCTGAACGGGCATGACCGGACATACGCTGTGATTACGTCACTGTGACAGTGCGGAGACGCGCGGTGCCGAATCGCCCGGTTCCGATGCCGCGACTTAACGGAGAACTGCTGTGCGCCAGGCTGTTTCGAGATCTGTAACGATCTTGGGCCGGGCGCCGGCCGGAGGGACGGCACAGTGACGTACTCAACGCAGGGGGTGGCGGGCCAATACTGGCCCGATCGCAAAGAATTCTCCTATCCTAGAGGGGTTGCCGGTGCATATCAGGACGGGCAGAGCGGGGCCAGCGCAACAGCCTCGCAATGGGGGTGCGTGAGCGCACGGAGGCCAGGAGACTAGTGTCGGCTCGGATCACAGCGCTGCGGCTCGAAGCCTTCGAGCAGCTTCCCAAGCACGCACGGCGCTGCGTTTTTTGGGAAGTCGATCCCGGGGTGCTCGGTAGCGACGACCACTTGGCCGACCCCGAATTCGAAAAAGAAGCTTGGCTGTCGATGGTGATGCTGGAATGGGGCTCGTGCGGCCAGGTCGCCACCGCCATTCCCGACGAGCGCAGCCAGGCGGAACCGCCGGTGCTCGGATATGTGCTCTACGCTCCGCCGCGGGCGGTGCCCCGCGCCCATCGCTTCCCGACCGGCCCGGTGTCGGCCGACGCGGTGCTGCTGACATCGATGGGTACCGAGCGCGGGCAAGCCTCCGACGACTTACCGGCAAGCATGATCGCACGGGTGATAGACGAGTTGGTTCGTCGTGGTGTCCGTGCGCTGGAGGCGTTCGGCCGCACATCCGAGGCCACCGAATTGCATCCCGCGACGGCGGATCCGGACGTTCGGCCGGTGCTGGAAGGGCTCAACGATTGTTCGGTGGAGCATTGCGTCATCGATGCGGACTTTTTGATCGACATGGGATTCGTTGTGGTAGCGCCACATCGGTACTTTCCGCGGCTGCGACTCGAGCTCGAGCAGGGACTGGGTTGGAAGGCGGAGGTCGAGGCCGCGTTGGAGCGTCTCCTCGAATCTGCGCAATTGCAGCAGCCGGTGGGCGCCGCCCCCACGGCGGCAAATACCTTGCAGGCAAATACCTTGCAGGCAAATACGTTGCAGGCAGATACCTTGCAAGCGAAGGCCTTACGGGCCGTCAGGAAACGCTGAACTAGGAAACTAGGAACCGCTGAGCCGGCTCGCCCGCTCGACCGACAATTCGTGGGCCAGCAATTCGGCGAACGTGAAAGTTCCGGTGGGCCGGTCGTTCTTGCCCAGCAGGTAGAGCCGCTTGACCGCGGCGAGAATGCCTTCGGCAATCGCGTCGCGGGTTTGGGTGGAGATCAGCTTGGCCCGGTCGTCCGGGTTGGTGATGTAGCCGACGTCGACCTGCACGGTGGGCATCCTGGTCAGCCGCAGCAGATCCCACGTCCGGCCGTGCACCCGGCAATCACGTAAGCCGGTGCGGGCCACCACTTCTCGTTGAATGAAGTCGGCGAGGTTGCGACCGATGGTCGACACCGAGCCGTGCGAGTTCCCGAAGTGGAATGAAGCGACACCATTGGCCGAGGGGCTGGTCTGGCTTTCACAGCGCAGGCTGATCATCAGGTCTGCACCAACGGCATTGGCGGTCGCGGCGCGTTCGGCGTCCGACGGGCTGCGGTTCGTCGGACGGGACAAGAACGTCTCCATGCCGATGGCGGTCATCCGCCCTTCGAGCCGACTTGCCAAGTCCCACAGGATGTCTGCTTCACTGATCGGCCCCGCCGGGGTCTGGATGATCATCCCGTGGTCGGAACCGCCACGGCCGGGATCGATGATGATCCGCTTGCCAGACAGCTTCGGACCGGAGCGGCGGACCAGCTCCTCTTCCCGAATCGCGTGGGGCGAGCCGCCGCTGACGCGAGAACTCAGAAAGTACAAGGAGCGCAACGTTTCTGGACCGCAGATGCCGTCAGCGGACAGACCGTACTCACGCTGGTAGGACATCAGGGCGTTGTGGGTCTGCAACCCGAAATGCCCGTCTACCAAACCCGTGTAGAAGCCGAGGTCCTGCAGGCGGGCCTGCAGCGTGGCCACGTCGTCGCCGTAGAGCGGCGCGCCGAATTGGTGATACAGCGTGCGGGCGCCGAGCCGGTAGGAGGCCTCCTTCAACGCGCGATAGGTGGCCTCGCCGACAACACCGTCCACCAACAGCCCACGATGCTGCTGAAAGGCACGAACGGCGCGGTCAAGTTCTTCGTCGAAGACGTCGAGTACGACGTGTCGGCCGGTGCTCAGATCCTCGTCGGGGTTGTCGAGCATGCCCAATGCGGCCAGCGCTGCCCGTATCTCGGTGACAGCGGCGCTGCGGTCGCCACAGCGCAGCACGTCGCCGTCTTCGCGGCGCGGACTCGGCATACCAAGGGCCCTCCGGCAACTCACACTCACTGCACTGACTGCATTGGCTGCACCAACCGGAGATGACAAGGTCGACGACAGCCAACCGGTATTGTCGCAGATCCTCAGCGAATAACCGAAAACGCCAGGCTAGAGACGAGCCTGATTAGCCTGATCGTGACCCTGGCCGTAACCGAGATCGCGGCCAGATCGCAGCTAGGCGAGACCCGGAACGACGTCGGAAAGCTCTCGCAACAACGCGGCTTTGCCCTTGGCGCCCACGATCCGCTTCACCGGCTCCCCACCCTTGAACAGGATCAGGGTCGGAATCGAAACGACCTGAAACATCTGCGCTGTCGTCGGGTTTGCGTCCACGTCGATCTTGGCGACGGTCAGGTTGTCGGCCCGTTCCGCGGCGATCTCTTCGAGAACGGGTGCCACCATCTTGCAAGGGCCGCACCAGGTGGCCCAAAAGTCAACCAGCACAGGCTTATTGCTGGCGATCACATCGGTGGCGAAGGACGCGTCGGAAACTTCTACGGTGGCGGTCTTCTGGGAATCGGTCATCGCTGCGCTCCAATCAAATCGGTACTGTCGGCGTCTCCGGATGCTTCGTGCTCGGCGAGCCAGCGCTCGGCGTCGATCGCCGCGGCACAGCCGCTGCCGGCCGCGGTCACGGCCTGCCGGTAAGTGCGGTCCACCAGGTCACCCGCGGCGAACACACCTTCGATCGAGGTGCTGGTGGTGCGTCCCTGCACCAGCACGTAGCCGTCGGGGTCGACGTCGACGGCGTCGCGGACCAGCTCGGAGCGCGGGTCATGCCCGATGGCGACGAAGACGCCGGTGACCGCGAGGGTGCTTTCCGCGCCGGTGACGGTGTCACGCAACCGCAGCCCGGTCACCGTGGTGTCGCCCTCCACGGCGACGACCGCCTTGTTGGTGAGGAAGCGGATCTTTTCGTTGGCCTTGGCCCGGTTGAGCATGATCTTCGAGGCGCGGAACTCCTCGCGGCGGTGCACCAGCGTGACGCTGCGGGCGAAGCGGGTCAGGAAGGTGGCTTCTTCCATGGCCGAGTCGCCGCCGCCGATCACGGCGATGTCCTGATCGCGGAAGAAAAAGCCGTCGCAGGTGGCGCACGAGCTCACCCCGCGGCCGAGCAAGTCCTGTTCACCGGGTACGTGCAGATAGCGCGCGGCGGCGCCCATGGCCAGGATGATCGCCCGGGCCCGGTAGGTCTCGCCTTCGGCGGTGGTGACGGACTTGATCGGCCCGTCCAGCGACACGGCTTCGACGTCTTCCATCCGCAGGTCGGCGCCGAAGCGCAGGGCCTGCTCGCGCATCTGGTCCATCAGTTCCGGACCGGTGATGCCGTCGCGGAATCCGGGGTAGTTCTCCACCTCGGTCGTCGTCATCAGCGCGCCGCCAAACGAGGTGCCCTCGAAAACCAGGGGCGCCAACTGCGCGCGGGCGGTGTACAGGGCCGCGGTGTACCCGGCGGGCCCGGAGCCGATGATGATGACCTCGTGGACGGTGTCGTTCGCAGACGGTGCGGTCATGCCTGCCTTCCAGGTACTTTTTCTGCTCTTAGATCCCTTGGAACGCAAGCCTAGGCCGTGCTGTTCCCGCTGGTGTTCCGCACCACATTACGGGCGGAGGACCCGGGGTATCGAGGTGCTGGCCAACAATCCGGTGTCGGCGGCGCTGCAGTTCGTTGCCACGGCGAACACCGCCAGTTCGTGGGGCGAGTCGCCCGCCAGCACCAGCACGACGCCCGGCCGTGCGTTCACTTCGACCAGTTGCGCACCCAGTACCTGGGTCGATGACGGGTAGCCCAAGCCGCTCAGACACGATGCGCGCCGTGCCGGTTCGCCGAGTGGGCCATAGTCCGGAGGTTGGTTGAGCAGGTCGAGAATCTGCTCCTGCGTCAGCGGGACCGTCGGGGGCGGGCTGGACACCGTGATGAGTTGCGCGGATTTGGGTGTGCTGGGCTCGGGCGCGGGCGCATTGAGCAGCGCCGCGGTGCCCAGGCCCACCGCGGCCAACACGGCGGCCAGGCCGACGAGGCCGGCGACGACGCGGGCCGGGCGGGCGGGTGGCCGAGCGGAGTGGGCCGGACCGTCGGCGCGCAGAGCTGCCGAGACACGAGCGGCAAGGCCGGGGGGAGGGTCCGGAGCCGAGGCGGGGTCAGTGCCGGCGTCCGAGATGTCGCTGCGGACCTGCTGCAAGGCATGCAGAGTGGCTTGCGCCTGCGGGTCGGTGCGGAGCCGGCGGCGCACGCGAGCGGCGGTGTCGTCGTCCAGCAGGCCCGCCTGCAGGTCGGCGAGCAGTTCAACCGTCAGCGGATCCGCGTCGTCGTTCTCGGCTGCACACATCGGCCCCAGTGTCCGACATGCCAGACCGGACTGCCACACCGGTCACCCCGGCGTTCCTCGAGTCGCCTAGGGGCTCCTCGAGGCGAGGTAGCCAAGCGACTGTGCCAGGCGGGCCCGCGCCCGCGCGCACCGACTCTTCACGGTCCCCTCGGCCACATCCAGCAGGCGAGCGGTGTCGGCGATCGAATAGCCCTGCATGTCCACCGCGACGACCGTGGCCCGCTGCTCGACGGGCAGGCGCATCAGTGCACGCTGCACCATGATCGCCGTCTCGACCTGTGCGGTGCGGTCGGCGACGAGGGTATCGGCGTGCCAAGGGTCGGAAAGATCCAGCGGGACGGTGGGGTGCGCTTTGGCGCGCCGCAGCCGGTCCAGACACGCATTGACCACGATGCGGTGTAGCCAACTACCTACCGCGGCATCGTGCCGGAAGGAGGCGGCACTGCGGTGCGCCGACAGCATCGCCTCTTGCAGCGCGTCCTCGGCATCTTGGGCGGTGTGGCTGGTGAGTTTCGCGAGCCGGAACAGCTGCCGGTGGTGGCGGCGGAAAAGCTGTTCGAAGGCCAGCCGGTCGCCGGTGACGTGGGCCGCGAGGAGCTCGGCGTCGCTGCGTTCGCTCCCGGGTGGCATGGCGGGACAGTAGCCAATCGGCCACCGCCCGGCACTTCACTCGGTACTGCAGGCTGTTAGGACGCCGCCTGGACGGTGATCTCGGAGATGGCGGCCTGGCTCTTGCCGTCAGTGGTGCCCAACGTTGTGATCCAGACCAGCAGGTTCGAGGTCTCGGTCGTCGACTTCACCGGGATGGTGTTGTGGCCGGGCTTGAGCGGTGTGGCCGGCGTCAGCACGCTGGTGTCGCTCAGCTTGGTCGGCGACGCCGTCGGCGACGAGCGGATCTCCACCTTGGTTCCGGTGCTGGAAATGTCGATGGTGACCGCGCCGACCACCGTGGGCTGGGGAAGCTGCAGCAGGAGTCCGAGCCCATTCTTGAAGTTCGGGAACGGGACCGCGTCGGTGTAGGGGTCGGTTTGCCAGGCGGTGGACGGGTCGCCGTCTATCACCAAGCCGGCGTCCGCCGGGGCGTCGGGTTCGCCGTCGGGGGAGAAGACCGTGACTTTGGTGGGTTTGACGCGGTTGCCGGGAATGGTGGGCGTCTCGGGTTCGCCCGCGGCCGACGAAGTCTCGGTATTGAGCCCGAGCCGATCGCCGTTGAGGCCGCCGCCGAAATCGAACATCTTGTTCAACACCGACGCCAGGAGTAGCAGCGCCACCAGGATGATGGCGGCGGCGGCAGTGGCGCCGACGATCAGATTGCGACGGCGGCTACCGAACAAGCCCACCGGTCGCGGAGTCGACTCCCGGGAGCTGGCGGTGGCGGGCGAGTCGTCGACGGGACCCAGGATCTCGGTGCGGTCGGCGACTGCCGTGGCCTGTTGCAGCAGGTTCAAAAGTGTTGACGCACTGCGTATTCCGCCATCTTCCTGAACCGAGCGAACGGCGACAGCGGAGATCTGGAAGGGGATGTCAGGGTCGACGATGGTCGGTTCCACGGGATTGCCCAGGGAGTCCCGGTCGGCGGGCGCGAGTCCGCTGCGCGCCCCGGTCTCGGGTAGCGGCCACCGGTTGACCAGAAGGGCGTACAGCGCGGCGCCGATCCCGCGGATGTCGTCCTGCGGGTTCGCGTCGGGCATCGTGGCGGGGAAGGCCAGCACGACGTGGCCTTCGCTGCTGACCCGGATGCGGCTGGGGTGGTCGATCGACAGGGCTACCCCCGCGCGGTGGGCGGCGTCGGCGGCGGCCGCGAGCGAGTGCATCGCGCGGATGGCGCCGACGGGCGAAGGGGCCGTGTCGGCGACTTCCTTCAACGACCCGCCTCGGATCCACTCCGCGACCACCAGGCCACCGCTGCTCGTCTGCACGACGTCGAGGACCCGCGCCACCCCGGGCTTGTCGATGCGGCTCAGCCGCAGGGTGCGGGCCAGAATCTCGTTCAGGACGTCATCGGGAAGCGCGCCTTCGGGGTCGACGAAGGTCAGCGCCACCCGCCGTTCCAGCGCGGTGTCCATCGCCTGCCAGAAGTGCAGCGGTGGGACGCCGCCGTGTGAGACCAGCAAGCGGTAGCGGCCGTTAGCCACGCGGGCGCCGGGAACCAGGTTGAGACCTTCCCCCGGCGGCGGGGGTTCGGGGCCACGGTCCCGCGGAACGCCGGACGAGCTGGGCCTGCCCGCGCCGCCATTGCGCGACTCAGGTGGCGCGGACGGGGGCGGGCCTGGGTCGTGGTCGGCCGGGATGTCGGGCTGGAAGTCGTCGGCGACCGGGCGTGACGCGTCAGCGCCAGGGCTCGATGCGCTGTTCAACGGGCGGTCGGTCACCTCCGGTCCTTTCGCTATACCGGCTCCGGCTACCGGAGGACTCCGCCGGACCGGTTCGTGGACCGTGTTTCCCCCCGGCAGGGACGAATTTCTTTGCTCAGGGTACGTGACAGGGTGTCGGTTAGAAGATTTGACCTGGACAATCGGCTTGCGGGGGGCCGGCACGACGGGCTTACTGCTCCGGCTCAAGCGGCCCAGTCGGCTTTGCACAGCGGCCAATGCGGCCCGCGCCTCGGGGACCCGCGCGCCCAGCATCACCGCGGCCACGATCGGCACCATGATCACCGTCAACACGAGCAGCCTGAGCAGCGAACCCGCGCCGCCACCGTGGTCCGTCAACCCGCGCAGCCCGAACAGCCGGTCCACCAGGTAGGCGATCAGACCGGCCAGGAGGGAGGCGGTGGTCGTCACCAGGATGGTGCGCACCTCGTTGGCGCCGATGAGCTGCCCGCCGCCCGGCCGCAGCCTGCGCCGCAGCAGGTAGTAGCCGATCAACGCGCCCGCCAGGAAACCCAAACCGTTAGCCAGACCCAGGTAGCCGGCAACCAGCTCGCGGTCGTCCGTCAGGTATGGCGCCAGTACCGAGCCGACGATCTTGACGGCGGTGATCACCAGGATGATGACGATCGGTGTCCATGGCTGTTCGCGGGCGTAGAACACGCGCAGTTGCAGCAGCACCAATGCGTAGGGGATCAGCGTGAATGCCGACAACGCAATCGCGGCTCCCAGGTAGCCGGCGTCGACCTGACCGAAGTTGCCGTAGGCGAACAGCGCGGTGCCGATCGCCGAGCCGCCGACGGTCATGATCGCCACGATCGGGATGAGGGTGATCATGGTCAGTCGGGTGGCCAGCGACAGGTCCGCCAGCACCGCCGGGATGTCGTCGGCGGCGGCGTTGCGGCTCAGCCGAGGCATCACCACCGTCAGCACCGTCACGCCGATCATGCCGAACGGCAGCATCAGCACCAGCCACGTGTAGTTGTAGATCGCCGGTCCGGACGCCGCCGCTTTACTGGCGATCTGGTTGCCGACCACCAGACCGAGCTGGCTGATCAGCACATAGAGCACCATCGCGGCGGCCATCGTGCCGAACCGCTTGAGCCGCTCGTCGATCCCCCACAGCGGGCGCAGGCTGATGCGCTCGCGCCCGATCGCGACCAGCAGCACCGCCGTCTGGGCGAACACGCCCAAGGTGGTGCCGATCCCGAGCACCAGCAGTTTGGCGTTGCCCATCTCGACCGGGTCGATGGACAGCTCGCCGGGCACGGCCAGGTAGAGCCCGAGCGTCGCGATCGCGACGACGTTGTTGACCACCGGCGCCCAGGCCGGCGGCCCGAAGACGTTGCGGGTGTTCAGGATCGCCATGAACACCGACGACAGGCCGTAGAACAGCACTTGGGGCAGCAGCAGATAGGCGAATGCGGTGGTCAGCGGCTCGTTGACCTGCGGGTCGCGGCCCAGCATCAGCCGCACCAGCAGCGGCGCCGCCAGCACCGACGCCGTGGTGGCCACGATGAGCAAGGTGGTCGCCAGCGTGACGAGCCGACGGACGAAGGCGGCACCGCCATCGGGGTCGTCCTGTTCGGCGCGGGCCAGCACCGGGACGAAGATCGCGGTGAACGTCGCCTCCAACACCAGCGCGGCGACCAGGTTCGGCAGCTGGTTGGCCACCGAGAACGAACTGGCCAGCGCGGCGCCCAGGATCGCGGCCAGCAGCACGATGCGGGCGAAGCCGGTGAGGCGGCTGATCAGGGTGGCGAATGCCATGCCCCAGGACCGCTGGACGAGCGCGGCGTCGGATAGTTCGGCGCGGCGCTGCTGTTCGCGTCGGGGCCCTTCCTGGGGCGGCCGGGGGCTGGGCCGCGACGCGTGTCGCGGTGGCGGCGGTGCTGGTGGTACCCGCCGCGGTGCGGGTCTCATACGCGATGCTCTTCGTCCACCCGGCGGGCCGCGACCGGTCGCGTCTCCGGGGGTCGTGCGGACGTCGGGAGCCGCGCGGGCCGCGGGGGGTCCTCGGCCGCTCCGGCCCCCAACGCTTTCGGCCGCCGTGCCGGCGGCGGGTCGCGATCCAAGTCGGCCCGGTCGGGCTGGCCACGGAACCGGTGCCAGAGCCGTCGACCCGCCAGGAACACCAAGAACGCCGCCGCGGTCAGCGTGATTGCGAACAGCACCTTGCCGTAGGCGTTGGAGTGCACCGACAGGCGCACCGGCGCGCCCAGCGGCATCCCGTCGGGTGTCTTCAGCGTCACGTCCACGGCCACCCGCTGGGTGAAGTTCACTTCGACCGGCACCCGCAGCGGCAGATATCCCGGCGGTAACTCGATCACCCCGAGGTCGGTGACCGTCATGCCCGGCGGTGCGTCGACCTGCAGCTTGACCCGGATCGGCACGGACAGCCCGTTGTGCAGCGCCAACGGCAGGGGGCTGTGCTCGGTGGCCAGCGTGTACGAGCCACCCGGGTTGACGATCGTCACCGCACCGAACAGGTCGTTGATGGTGTTGCCGACCACCGAGGTCCGCTGTTGCGCCAGCCCGTTGCGGGTGTCGGGCGGCACCGATTGGCTCAGCGCGCGCAGCATGTCTTCACGCAGCGGCGCGGTGTACTGGGCTCCGGTCAGGCCGGTGCGGTGATCGGTGGTCATCGCCGCGGTCAGCTTGCCCAGTCGGCTCATCTGACTGGAGATGACGGCGGTGATGTCGTCGCTGAACCGTCCCCGCACGTTGGGGTAGCGGCCCGGCGGCCGCGGCGGATCGGTGCGGGCGGCCGCATCGGCGACCAACGCGGGTAGCGGCCGCGGCACCGCCAGCCCGGAATGGATGGTGGTGGCCAGTGCGGTCAGGATCAGCTGAGCGTCGTCTCCCTGCAGATTCCACGTCGCCGGCGGCACCAGAATCTGGGTGCGCGGCGCCGCGGCGGGAGCCAGGCTGCGCCACAGGATCGCACCGAGTGCATCCTGCCGACGGGCGGTGGACGAGTCATGCATGATCCGCACATTCAGCGAGGAGTCGAGATACGTCGGGACGACGGGGTTGCTGCCCGCCGCGGAAAGGGCCGCCCCGATGGCCGGGTCGAACGGCGCGAGCGCAACCTGCGGAGAAACCCGCCGCGGCGTGATGTCGGCGCTGATCTGCTCGTCGCCCGAGGTGTCTTCGGGCATCGATTCCGCGGCCGCGACGGCCACCATGGCGCCGTCGGCGCTGAGCAGGTCGACCGCGCGGTTGGTCAGCGGGCCGTCCGGCAGCAGGGCGACGCCGCGGGTGGAGTTGATCTCCAGGATGCGGTCGATGATGTCGTTGGGGCTGACGGTCGCCGCGTCGCGCAATTCGGGATTGTTCACCCGCTGGAGCGCGTCCAGGTCGGCCTGCGCATATGGCAGCGGTGCCACGCAGGTGCGGTGGGCCAGCGTGCGGAGCCGGTTCAGCCAGGTGGCCGCGGCGGCTTGGCCGGTGCCGGGGTGCGTCGGGGTGCCCGGCAGCTGGCCTGCGGGATCGGCGGAATCGGACACCACATATCCCGCGGACATCGCGTTTGCGGTGACCAGCAGATCCGGGTCTACGGCGAGGCACAGCGCGCGGGTGACGGTGCCATCGGGATCGACCTCGCGGCTGGTCGCGAGTTCGGCGGCGCTGAGTAAAACGTCGAGCCGACCGCCGCTAGCGAATGAGCTGGCCAGCTCGTCGTCGACGAGCCGGACCGGAATGCTGCCGCCGGGAACGCCGGGCGCCAGCCGCGGCCGATCCGCCAGCGGCCACAGCATGGTCATCCACACGGGCTTCTGCGTGTCCGGCGGGACCGCGTCCAAGGCCTCCGACTCGGCCGCCTTGTCGGGCGGAACGCCGACCACCGGCAGCAGGAACCGGCCGTTGTCCAGCCGGGCGGGTGCGCCGTAGTCGGGGGTGCCGTTGACGTTGACCAAGAGCGGATAGATGCCGGGCTTCTCGACGTCCAGGGACGGTTTGGTGGACGAGCGCAGCGGCGCGGACAGGGTGAAGCCGGCTTGTTGTCCCCGCTGCAGTTCGGGGGAAACGGTGAGGAAGTCCGCGACTGCCTCGTACTGGTCGGTGCCGCCGTCAAGCGAGGTCCGGAGCTCGTCGGATGCGGTGAGGGCGGGGGCGTGCTCGAGCCGAACCATGACATCGCGCACCGGTCGGTCGCCGATGTTGATCACAATTCCGCTGACGGTCACGACGGGCTCGCTGGTGGTGGTGACCATTTCCGGGGTCACCCGGTCGATCCGGATCTGGACGAACGGTGTGGAGCTGGGCTCGCCGGCCTTGGCCCTCGGGGTGGCGGGCAGGGTGAGCACCATCGAGAGACCGGCGATGATGCCGATCACTGCGGCCAGCCGCAATAACCGAGCGCAGCGCAGTCGCAACCCGCTCACGGGCCCGGCCTGTGACCGTTTTTCTGACCCGGGGTGGCTTCGGGTCCTTTGGCATGACGGGTGCGGGAATGCGTCTGCGGGCGTCGCCGCGGCGTACTGGGAGGGAGCGGCGGAAGCGCGGCCGGACCGTCGGTTTGCAGCTTTTCGATCAGCTCGTCGGCGACTTCGGCCAGGCGGCGTTCGTCGGCGTAGGCCAGTCGGGACGGGAGCTCGCAGATCGGTACCCACGCCACCTCGGCCACCTCAAGATCTTCGTCGGAGAGTTCTCCGCCCAAGAACCGCATCAAATAGTGGTGCACGGTCTTGTGCACCCGCCTGCCGTCGGTGACGAACCAGTAGTCGATCCGCCCGAGCGCGGCCAGCACGCTGCCGCGGATACCCGTTTCTTCGGCAACTTCACGGATCGCGGTCTGTTCCGCGGTCTCGCCCTGCTCGATGTGCCCCTTGGGCAGCGACCACAGCATTCGGCCGCGCCGGTCCACCCGACCGATCAGAGCCGCTACCTGCTCGTCTTTGGGGCCGTCGATGCCGTCGATGACCAGCCCTCCGGCTGATGTCTCGTGGACCGTCCGCATCCGGTCCGTTCCGCGGCGCGTCGCGCGAGTCCGCCGGTGCTTCACGTTGGCCGGGCTGGGCTTCGCCTCGCTGGCCGGCGGGTTGGCGGGTTTGATGTCCGGCTTGTTCTCGGGCCTGGTGTCGGGCCTGGTGTCGGGCTGGGTGTCGGGCTGAGCTTCGGTACGCTCGTCGGCAGAACGTGCCGCGCCACGACCGCGACGCCGGCCACGGCCCCTGCGCCTGGGACGTGGTTTGGCCCGTTCGCCGTCTGACACCCAAGCGATATTAGCTGGCACGGGCGGGTCTTCCCGACGTACTCGCCGGTTGTGGGGCCTATGAGAGGGAAGGGACTGGCTGTCGCCTTCCGGTCGCCGGCTGAGCCCCGGGTGAGCGCCTGCGGCTGGCCAGTGTGAATCCGACGACAAGACACGCCGGTTTTGCGTCGTGTAGTTCACACTCGACGGGGCCATCTGTGCTGGATTGATCCGACTAGGCTGATCGAACGTGCCCGACGCTGACCAGGACGTCCAACTGCTGACCGCGGCCGCGGTCGCCCTGAATAAGCACGTCGGCCTACTAAGTGAGCTCGGGAGCGCGTTCGCCGCCGCCGGCCACGAGTTGTACCTGGTCGGCGGTTCGGTGCGCGATGCCCTGTTGGGCCGGCTGAGCCCCGACCTGGATTTCACCACCGACGCGCGCCCCGAGCAGGTGCAGAAGATCGTGCGGTCCTGGGCCGACGCGATCTGGGAAACGGGCATCGAGTTCGGCACCGTCGGTGTCGGTAAGGGCGAAAACCGACTGGAGATCACCACTTTTCGCGCCGACACCTATGACCAGGTGTCGCGCAATCCGGAGGTGCAGTTCGGCGACCGCCTCGAGGACGATCTGGTGCGCCGGGACTTCACCGTGAACGCGATGGCGGTGCGGATCACCGCGACGGGGCCCGGCGAGTTTCTCGACCCGCTGGGCGGTCTGGGTGCGCTGCGGGCCAAAGTGCTCGACACCCCGTCGTCACCGGAGGTGTCGTTCGGCGACGATCCGCTGCGGATGCTGCGGGCGGCGCGGTTCGTCTCGCAACTGGGTTTCACGGTGGCGCCGCGGGTAAGGGCGGCGATCGAGGACATGGCACCGCAGCTGGCCCGCATCAGCGCGGAACGGGTGGCCGCCGAACTGGACAAGATGATGCTCGGTGCCGACCCGGTTGCCGGCATCGACCTGCTGGTGCAGACCGGAATGGGTGAGGTGGTGCTGCCCGAGATCGGCGGCATGCAGATGGCCATCGACGAACACCACCAGCATAAGGACGTCTACCAGCACTCGCTGACCGTGCTGCGGCAGGCGATAGCGCTGGAAGACGACGGTCCTGACTTGGTGCTGCGGTGGGCCGCGCTGCTGCACGACATCGGCAAGCCCGCTACGCGGCGGCACGAGGCCAACGGCGGCGTGAGCTTTCACCACCACGAGGTGGTCGGCGCCAAGATGGTCCGCAAGCGGATGCGGGCGCTGAAGTACTCCAAGCAGATGGTCGACGACGTCTCCCAGCTGGTGTATCTGCACCTGCGGTTCCACGGCTACGGCGAGGGGAAGTGGACGGACTCGGCGGTGCGTCGCTACGTCACCGACGCTGGGCCGCTGTTGCCGCGGCTGCACAAGCTGGTCCGCGCCGACTGCACCACCCGCAACAAGCGCCGCGCCGCCCGCCTGCAGGCCAGCTATGACCGGCTGGAGGAGCGGATCGCCGAACTGGCGGCCAAGGAGGATCTGGCCCGGGTGCGTCCCGACCTGGACGGCAACGAGATCATGCAGCTGCTCGACATCCCGGCGGGCCCGGTGGTCGGCGAGGCGTGGAAGTTCCTCAAGGAACTGCGGTTGGACCGCGGGCCGCTGAGCAGAGAAGAAGCCACCCAGGAACTCCTGGCTTGGTGGGAAGAACGGAAAGCACGGAACCCGTAAGCCCGCCGCCCCGTCGGATCAGTCGTGGAGTACTGCCTTGGCGGCGATGACGGCGCGGCCGTCTGGAGTCGTCCGCCGGATCTTGATCTGAACGGTGACGGTCAGTTCGACGCGATCAGCCTGGACCTCGACGGTGACGGGATTCGCGACGACGCGCTAGCCGATCTGGACGGCGACGGTCTGGCCGACCATGCGGTGCTTGACCTCGACAACGACGGGATACCGGAGAGCTACTTCACCGACGACGGATCGGGGACGTGGACGGTCGCCGTCGACCATCGCGGCCAGCTGCGTTGGTTCGGCCTCGACGGTGTTGAGCACACCGGTGGTCCGCTGGTCGACTTCGACGGGCATGGTCGTCTTGACGACCACCTGTTCGACACCGACGGCGACGGACTGGCCGACCGCGTGTTGTGCGCCGGGGATGAAGGCGTCACCGGATACGCCGACACCGATGGGGACGGCCGTTGGGATGTGCGGCTTTCGGATACGGACGGCGACGGCAAAGCTGACGGCGCCACCAATTTGTAAAGCCCAGCTAACTATTGGTGACTAGCGCCATACGGCGCGAGTAAGAAATTTCGACCCGAGCCAGCTCATCATGTGGGTAAAGGCACTGATGAGGCGATTGATGTCGTCCAGTGGACGAGTGAAGTGACAGCTCCGGCTAGCTGCTTTAGCTTTACCGAGGTCCCGGATCGGGAAACGTGAAAAATTGAGGGAGACGTGAACATGGCAAACGCGACTGTCGTCACACCGGAGTTATTGCGGGGCACCCAACAGCGAATTGAAACGCGATTGCAGGAAGCCGCGGCAATTGCAAATCAGTACTTGAGCGGCCACGAGAACATCATCAGCGCCACCGGGTGGGCGGGGGATGCCGGCACCACATCGTTGAACACCGCCGGCCAGATTCACCACGACCTGCAACAGATCATGAGCGGCGGGCAGCGCCTGGCACACGGCCTTGGTCAGGCCGCGGTCCTGATGGAAAACCACGAGGCGGACGCCGCCACCAATCTCAACGGCGTGTTCGGCGGTGGAACACAAGCCGTCTAAATCGACCCCGCCACGTCCCCAAAAAACCAGACTTATCCAGAAGGAACGAACGTCATGGCAGATCAGATTGTCTACAACCACGGCGCCGTCATCGGGTTCGCCGGTGAAGTTGGCTCGCAAGCGGCGCAGCTCATGGAGATCCACAGCGATGTCCTCAACCTCACGCAGGCACTCGCCGACTTCTTTCAAGGTCACGGAGCGACCGCCTTTTTCGATGCGCAGCAGCAGATGCTGCGTGGCCTCGAAGACCTGATTCAGACCGTCAGCCGGCACGCCCACACGGTGCACAACGTGGACGAGATGGCACAGGCCACGGACGCCCAGATCGGAAGCTTCTTTCTGTAGGCGCCACGCCACCGAAGCGCTGTGTACGAGGTACCGAGGCGCACGTGCTGGCGTGCGCTTTGGGACTTGCGCGAAAGACTGAAAACCCTTGTTGACCACGACCATTGACGGCCTATGGGCCCTCCAAGTACTGACGGGCATCGAAACCGTAGCCCCCGAGTTGGGGTTGCGTCCCCACTTGCCCAGCGTTGAGCCGAAGCACCTCGCGTTGGCTCATCCGATCATGGACGACCTGCGCGCCGCCGGTGTCGTGGATGAGTCGGATCACGTCGACCCCACCGTGGTCGAGTGGCTGACCGTGCTTTCGCGGCGGGACGTCGCGCTCTTCGTACAGATCTCTACGGCAGGTGCCGACGATCCGGCGCGAGCCCTGCTCGCCAGGTTCGCGCAGTGGTGGGTGGCCATGGAACGTTCGGCGGATCTCGTCCGCATCAGCGCGGCCGGCACCGCCGGCGCCGAGACATCGGCAAGCGCAGTGCTCAATACCCAGGTAGAGAGGTTGTGCGGAGAACTCGAGCCCGCGCAGCTACGCCCCGTCACCTTGGACGCCGAAGCTCTGCGGGCGGCCGCCACCAGCCGGAAGGCTTTGGCCACATTCCTGGAAGACCAACGGCTCGAACCCGACCAGTTGCGTACTTTGCTCCTCGCCGCCGACCCGAACAGATCGGCCCGGGCCTCGATCGTCGCAATCCAGTGCGGGGTTTCGACGGGCAAGTTTCACCGGTCACACGTGGACGAGAGCGCGGTGACGGTGATCGACACCCCGGAGGGACGGCTCGTGGCTGAGGATGTCCATTCCGCAGGGGGGAAATGGATGATCATCGCCCCCGGAACAAAAAGCAACATCGGCGTTGCGATCAACCATATGGTGCGGCGTCTGCCTGCCGAGCAGGAATGGTTTTCGTACCGCAAAGTTGTTTAGCTTGAGAGGCCCAGCAGCATGACGAATTCGTGGAGTGTGGCGACAAACCCAGCCGAACACAATTCCGTATCCGAAACCTTGCGGATATCAGATATGGTCGCGCCGCGAAAAATTCCGCCCGACTCGGGCTGGCGCAGGTTCCTCTACAGTGCCTCTTGCCGGAAGCTGAACCTCGGTGAATCGCCGGCTGAAAGGCATTACCGGGAATTGCAGGAGCGAATTCGGCGGCACATCCGTAAGCAATACGTGATCGGTGTGGTCTCCGGAAAGGGCGGCGTCGGCAAGACCACAATGACGGCGTGCATAGGTGCGGCGTTCCGAGAGTGCCGGCCCGACAACGTCGTCGCCGTCGACGCGGCGCCCGGATTCGGAACGCTGGCCGGGCGAATCGACGAGTCGCCGCCGGGTGACTACTCGGCCGTTCTGAACGACACCGACGTTCAGGGTTATGCGGACATCCGGGAACACCTGGGGCAGAACAACATCGGGCTCGATGTGCTGGCCGGCAACCGCGCATCGGATCAACCCCGGACGCTGGTGCCCTCGATGTTCACCGGCGTACTGGCACGACTGCGGCGCACCCACACGGTGATAGTGGTGGACACCTCCGACGATCTCGAGCACCCGGTGATGAAGGCCGTGCTCGACTCCTGCGACACGCTGGTATTCGTGTCCGGGTTGACCGCGGACACCTCCCTGCCCGTCACCCGGGCGATCGATCTGCTGCGGTCGATGGGCTACCACGAATTGGTCTCCCGCAGCATGGTGGTCTTGAACGACAGCCGCAACAAATACGAGGCGGACGCTCGCACCTACCTGACCGAGAGGTTCGGTCAATGCGGGGCGACCGTCGAATTCATGCCCTTCGATCCCTACCTCGCCAAAGGCGGGATCATCGACACCCAACACGAGCTGACGAAGAAGACGCGGCTACGGCTCTTCGAGATCACCGCGACGCTGGCCGACAAGTACATTCCCGATGCTGACAGGCCGCGGCAATGACTCGGTCGGCGTCTACGGTTTCCTTTCCGGCGCGCTGCGCCGTGGCCGTGGTGTGCGGCGAACACCTGGTATCGCAGGTGTATCCGGCGTCCGTGCCGATCGAAGCATTCATCGACAACGTCGTCGAACTGTTGAACGACGAACTCAAGCGTCGCGGTTGCCATGGACTCGAAGCAGGTGTGGGATACGAACTGCACAAAACCAACGGCGTGCGACTGGACATCACCAAGACCCTGGATGAACTTGGCGTCGAAGACGGCGCCACGCTGACCCTGGTGCCGGCGGTCGAAGGCGAATCGTTCGAGCCGCAGTACGAATCGTTGTCCACCGGCTTGGCGCGGATCGGCAAGAAGATGTTCGAGCCGGTCACAGCGCAGACGGCGGCGCACACGGCGGTGGCCATGCTGGTCATGGGTGCCCTCACCATTCTGGGATTAGCGCTGCGGCAGCGTATTTCGAGTGAGTCGCTGTTGCCCAGCATCGTCACGGGTATTGCGGGTCTGCTGGCCGCGGGCGCAGCGGTGGCGGTGTGGCGTCGGTGGCCCCATCGCGCTGACATGCTCGACGGGTTCGGGTGGCTTGCGGTACTGCCGCTGGCGGTCAGTCTGGGTGCAGTGCCGCCGGGAAACCTCGGAGCTCCGCACCAGTTCATCGCGGCGCTGGCGGCCGCTGTGCTCACGTGCGTACTCGCAGCGACGACGAAGCGCCACGTCAAGGTGGCTGCGGCAGTGGTGACCCTGTGTGCACTCGCCGGGACGATTGCCGGCGCTCGGATGTGGTGGTCGATCCCGGCCCAGTGGCTAGGCATGTGCGCCCTGGTCGCATTGCTGTTCGTCTTGACGTTGGCGCCGACGGTCGCATTGTGGGTGGCGCAGATTCGGCCGCCGTACTTCGGATCCATCACCGGGCGAGATCTGTTCCGACGCAGCGCAGGCCTTCCCGTCGATGCGGTCACGCCGGTCAGCGATGGTGATGCCGCCGCGGACGACGACGCAAATCCGGACACCACCCCCCGCGGAGCACAGATCGCCGCGGCCGCGATCCGCGCCAACGATGTGCTCACCGGCATCTGCGTGGGGGCCGCGCTGGCCCTGCCTGCGGCCGTCTGGGCAACCCTCATGCCGGGACGTGATCGCAGCACCGCCACAACGGTGCTCGCCGGGCTGTTCGTCACCATCTTCATAAGCCGCGGACGGGTCTTCGCGGACAAGCGCCAGGCGGTGGCGCTGGTGTGCGGGGCCGCCGCAGCGACATGCGCCGGGGTAGTCAAGTACGCTGTGCAGGAACCGGTTTCGTCGCCGTACTCGCTGGCCTGGGGTGCGCTCGTAGTGGGTGCCTTCGGAGGCGCGGGCTTGCTAGCTGCGCTGCTTGTTCCGGTCACCCGATTCACCCCACTGGTACGCATGACCGCCGAATGGCTTGAAATCGCTGCGATTATCGTCGCCTTTCCGCTAGCGGCCTGGATCGGCGGCCTGTTCACCTGGGTGCGCATGCGATGACAGCGAGATGGAGCCGCCGGATCACCGCTTTGACTACCGCCACCGTGATCGCGGCCATGCTGCCGAGTCTTACGGCGGCACAGGCAATACCACCACCGAGCATCGACCCCGCTCGGGTACCGGTGGACGGCAAACCGGCACCGGACCAACCCATGCGGCAAAGCAACATGTGCGCGCAAACGATCACCGTCGCAGACCCGAATGCCGGCAACACCGCACCGGGTTTCACGATGCTGAACGTCAGCAAGGCTTGGCAGTACTCGACCGGCAACGGTGTGCCGGTGGCGATCATCGATACCGGGATCAACCCCAGTTCGCGGCTGCGAGTGATACCGGGCGGAGACTACATCATGGGCGGCGACGGTTTGTTGGACTGCGACGCGCACGGCACCATCGTGGCGTCGGTGATTGGTGCTGCCCCGCAGGGCATTCCGATGCCGGCCGCGATGCCGAGCGACCCGGCGTTTCCGGCACCGGTGGGCCCGCCCCCGACGGACTCGGCGCCGGCGCCGCCGGGCGGCAAGCCGCCGCCGCCGGCGCCACCTCCGCCACCGACCCCGGTGACCGTCACCGAGACCAGGCCGGCACCGCCACCGCCGCCGTCGGACGAACCCGCCAATGGGCCAGGGGATTCCGGTGTCGGCCCACCTGACAACCCTGAGGTGGCGCCGCCATCACCCGGCGCACCCGACGGCGTCATCGGCGTCGCACCGCATGCGGTGATCATCTCCATTCGTCAGTCGTCGCGGGCCTACGAGCCGGTCAACCCGGGACCCGGCGACATGGAGGTCCGCAAGAAGGCCGGCTCGATATCAACCTTGGCGAGCGCCATCGTGCACGCCGCCAACCTGGGCGCCAAGGTGATCAACATCAGCGTGACATCGTGCGTTCCGGCCGCCGATCCGCTGGATCAGGCCACCATCGGGGCCGCCGTGTGGTACGCGGCAACCGTGAAAGACGCGGTAATCGTTGCCGCAGCGGGCAATGACAGCGAAGACGGGTGTGCCCAGAACCCGTCGTTCGATCCGCTCGATCCCACCGATCCTCGCGATTGGCATCAGGTCAAGACGGTGTCATCACCATCGTGGTTCGCCGACTACGTGTTGTCGGTGGGCGCCGTGGACAACACGGGCGCTCCCATCGGCAAGAGTCTTGCCGGCCCTTGGGTGGCGGCAGCGGCACCCGGCGTCGGAATCCTGGGCCTGTCGCCGACGAACGGCCAGCCGGTGAATGCTTACCCGCCGATCCGGCCCGGCGACAAACCAATGCCGATCTGGGGCACCAGCTTCTCCGCTGCCTATGTCAGTGGGGTGGCCGCGCTGGTGCGCGCAAAATTTCCAATGCTGTCTGCGCATCAGATCATCAACCGAATTCTCCGGACGGCACACAATCCGCCCCGTGGGGTCGACAATCAGGTCGGCTACGGGGTCGTGGATCCGGTGGCCGCGCTGACGTTCGACGTTCCGGCGGGAGACCGACTTCCGGCCGTGCCGCATAACCGAATTGTCGTGCCGGCCGCCCCGCCAGCGCCGCCGGATCATCGCGCCCGCGACATCGCGGTCGCCTTCGCCGGTGTGGTTGCGGCAGCGATCGCGGTGACAGCACTGGTCGCTCGGGCTCGGCGGCAACGATGACCGCCCCGACCAGGCTGGCGGTCGTAGCCAGCACTTTCGTAGCCCTCATACTCGGATGGTCGGTCGGCGGCTACCTCGGTGCCGCAACGGGTTCGGCTATCGGGCTCGCGGTAGGGGTGATCCCGTGGCGCGGACAGCCGGCGTGGTCGTGGCTGCTCTTGGCGTGGCAGCACAAGCAACCCATCGATTGGTCCGAGCCGCTGACCGTGGCCAACGACCGCGCCGGAGGCGGCGTCCGATTCCAGGACGGCGTTGCGGTGGCCGCAGTGCAACTACTCGGGAAGGCCCATACACCAACGGTGTTCACCGGCTCTGCCGGCGCACGTACCGAGAATGCCGTCGACATCACCGAATTACGAGAGCTGTTAAGGCAAAGCCTCGGATTGCGGCTGGACTCACTGAGTGTCGTCGGGACGGGATCTCGCCGGCGTAGCACCGGGGACTACCCACGGGTGTACGACACATTGATCGGCACACCGCCCTACGCCGGACGGCGCGAAACGTGGCTCATCATCCGCGTCAAAGCGGCGGACAACGCCGAGGCGCTGCGGTGGCGTAGTTCGGTGGCCACCGCCACCGTGGCGGCGGCACAACGGATCAGCGCCGCCATGCGTCAGCGCGGCTTGCGGGCGAGGGTGGCCACAGCCACCGACATCCTCGAGCTGGAACGCAGATTGGGGCGCTCCGCGTTGCAGGTCATGAACCGCCGATGGCGCTCGGTGCGTGGCGACGGCGGTTGGCTGACGACATATTGGTATCGACCGGACGTCATCACCACGGAGAAGTTGGCCCAGGCTTGGTCACTTCGAACCGACGGGATCACGCACAACGTAAGCCTTTTCGCAGACGGCTCCGTCACCGCCAGCGTGACGGTGCGCAGCGCTCAGCCGCCCACGGCGCCCCCGAGTTTGCTGATGCGGACGCTGCCTGGCGAGCAGGCGCAGGCGATCGCGGCCAACATGTGCGGACCGATGCCGGCGTTGCGCGGCGTCCGTCGGGGTTTGCTCACGGGTCCACTCGTCATCCCCATCGGCCCGTCGGGCGTGCTGCTCGGCAAGGTCGAAGGCGGTAACCGGCTGATGCTGCCGCTAGACGACCCGGGGGATTTCAGCCGCGTACACATCGCCGCGGAGGACGCCGTGGCCCAGCGCATCGTGGTCCGGTTGGCCGGGGCCGGCGAACGGATCACCGTTCACACGCGAAACCCACAGCGATGGAGCGGCGTTCGCATGCCCGATGTGGTGGTCAGCGATCGGAGCAAGCCGGCGGCCGGGACCACCGTCAGCGTGGTGGACGGCACCGTCACACCCTCGCCCCGCCCGAATACCTTGATCTCCGTGGGGAACCCCGATGTTCCGTATCGAGGAATGGCCGATGTGCTTATTGCCCAGACTGATCCGGCAACGCTGGACGTACGTGCCGCCGGTCGACGGCACACGGTCGAGGTTGAGTTCTTTCGGGCCGAAAACCGCTATGTCTCTGCTGACCCGAGCATGTCGCCAAGCTTGGAGCGCGAGCCCGTGGACATCTACCAATGAGGACGAGCAGCACCACCACGGCCGCCGCGCGTAAGTGCTTCGACCAGGCGATGGCGTTGCTAGACAACGATCCCGGGGCGGCCCGCGCACGCTTTCGTGATGCTACCGACATCGACCCGTCGATGGCCGACGCGTGGCTGGGCCGAGTCGGCACCGGGGACGACGCGCTGACAACGTTGCAGCAGCTTTACGCGTACGGAAGCCGGCTGCACCGCGAGACCAATCGACTCGGTGTGCGGTTGTCCGCGCCGATCAAAGCGGGCCCGTACCTGTCGATCTCGGTGACGGAGGCCTCACATGCCGGGCTGGCGCTGGCGAGTGCACTCGTCGATGATCGGCAATACGCGAAAGCCGAAGCGCTGTTGGCGGATTCAGCCTTGCTCGATACTTGGGAGAATCACCAGTGGAAGCAGTACATCGAGGTCTACTTGATGTACGCGGCGCAACGCTGGTCGGACGTTGTTGCGGTTGCCGCCGCGACCCTGCCGCCACGGGCCATCATCATGTCGGCGGTGACGGCGGCGACCTGTGCGTTGGCGGCGCACGCGGCGGCTCACCTTGGCCAGGCGCGCGTCGCACTCGACTGGACCAACCGGGTCGAGGTGCGTTCCGGCCGCGCGCCATCGGATCGCCAACGCAACGAGTCCGCCATCACTGCCATCGATTCCAACGAGTTCCCGCTGATCGCGGCCGACCTCGCCTACATCCGCGGGATGGCGCACCGCCAACTCGGTGAGGAGCAAGCGGCGCAGGTCTGGTTGTCCAAGGCGACGATCAACGGGGCGCTCGTCGAATCCGCCAAACGGGCGCTGGCCGATCCCGGACTGCAGCTGGTGGTCACCGACGAGGAAGCCATCCGTAGCCGGACCGACAAGTGGGACGTGAGCACGCAGCGCTCGGCGCAGCAGCGAAGCGAAGCCGAACGCGAAGAGCGGCGTAACGAACTCCTGCGGGAAGGTCGTGCGCTGCTGGACAACCAGGTGGGCTTGGCCGAGGTCAAGCGCGCCGTCGCCGAACTCGAGGACCAGATCGAGGTGCGGGCGCTACGCCTGGCGGCGGGCCTGCCGGTGACCAATCAGACCAACCACATGCTGTTGGTGGGCCCGCCCGGCACCGGAAAGACGACCACCGCCGAGGCCTTGGGCAAGATCTACGCCGGACTCGGAATCGTCCGCCATCCCGAGATCATCGAGGTCAAGCGAGCCGACTTCTGCGGCGAACACATCGGGGCATCGGGCCCCAAGACCAACGAACTGATCGATCGATCGCTGGGCCGGATCCTGTTCATGGACGAGTTTTATTCACTGGTCGAACGTCACCAGGATGGTCGCCCGGACATGATCGGCATGGAGGCGGTCAACCAACTGCTCGTTGCCTTGGAGGTGCACCGGTTCGACTTCTGCTTCATCGGCGCGGGGTATGAGAAAGAGATCGACGAATTCCTCACCGTCAACCCAGGTTTGGCGGGCCGCTTCAACCGCAAGCTGCGGTTCGAGTCCTACACACCCAACGAGTTGGTGGAAATCGCGGTACGGTACGGCCGGCCGCGCGCCACCACCGTAGAGCCGGCGGCCGCCGAGGCGCTGAACGAGGCGTGTACGGCGCTGCGTGCGTACACCGCGGCGGACGGCACGCACGGCATCGACGTCATGCAGAACGGGCGCTTCGCCCGCAACGTCGTCGAGCGGGCAGAGCGGCTACGGGACTCGCGGGTGGCCGCCCAGCACCGCAGCGCGAAGGGCTCGGTGACAGTCGATGATCTGCAACAGGTACGCGCCGAGGACGTGATTGCCGCCGTCGCCGACGCGTGCGCGGAAAAGCATGTGCCGGTGCAGCTTTGAACGTTAGGTTAGGTGATCACTGACACGTTGTTGGTGCTTCCGTTCGTGACGTAGATGGTGCCGAAGCCAGATCCGGTGGGGCTGACCGCCACCCCGGATGGGAAGCTGCCGACGGGGATGGTGGCCGTGACCATGTTGGTGGTCGGGTCGATCACCGACATTGTGCCGCTGAATGTGTTGGTGACGAAGATGGCGGTGGGGCTGATGGCCACCCCGGTCGGGAAGTTGCCGACGGGGATAGTGGCGGTGACAGTGTTGGTGGCGGGGTCGATCACCGACACCGTATTGCCGAATTGGTTGGCCACATAGATGGCGCCGGTGTCGGGCCTGATGGCCAATCCCGACGGGAAGTTGCCGACGGCGATGGTGGCGGTGACGGTATTGGTCGCAGGATCGATGACGGACACCGTGTTGCCGATTTGGTTGGTGACATAGACGCTGCCGGCGGCGGGGCCGGTGGGGCTGACCGCCACCCCGTACGGGGCTTCACCGACAGGGACGGTGGCGATGACGGTGTTGGTGGTGGGGTTGATCACCGACACGGAGTCGCTGGAATAGTTGGTGACATAGACGGTGCCGGGGGCGGGGCCGGTGGGGCTGCTCGCCAAACCGAAGGGGGCGACACCAACTGGGATCGTGGCGGTGACGGTGTTGGTGGTGGGGTCGATCACCGCAACCGTATCGGTGAATTGGCTAGCGACGTAAACGGTTCCAGCGTTCGGCCCAGAGGGGCTGACCGCCACCCCGTCCAGCACGGAGCCGACGGGAATGGTGGCGGTGACGGTGTTAGTGGCGGGATCGATCACCGTTACCGCGCCGGTAGAGGAGTTGCTGGTGACGTAGACCGCGCCGGTATCCGCGCTGACCGCCACCTGGAATGGGAGATCGCCGGCGGGTATGACTGCGGTGACGCCACCGCTACCGATGGCGCCATTGCCGCCGCCCCCACCCGCACCTCCCAGACCGCCGAGGGGCCCGGTCGGGCCCGTGCCCGCCGCACCGGTGACACCGGCCGCGCCGCTGCCCCCCGGGTTCGCAGTAAACCCGACGCCGCCGTCCCCACCCTGACCGCCGGCACCACCTATTCCACCCTGTCCGCCGGCGACATTGTCGGGCCGCCCGCCGGTGACATCGAGGGCCGTGGTCCACCCGTAGCCTCCGGCCCCGCCCTCACCACCCGGTCCACCCAGTCCCCCATGACCACCCTGACCCACCGCGCTAGGACCGCCGTCGCCGCCGACCCCGCCCTCGCCGCCTTGCCCGCCGGCCCCGGCCGCACCGCTGGCTACATCCCCGCCGAACAACGTCCACCACGCCCGAGTCTGTCCTGGCATCCCCGCACCGCCACCGTTACCACCCATGCCGCCCGGTGCGCCGGTGCCACCGGTGCCGCCCATGCCGCCGTTGACCCCAGACACCCCCGGCGCACCTGTTACGCCGGCTCCGCCCGTACCGCCGACACCACCCGGTCCGCCCACCCCACCGGCCCCGCCGTAGCCCCACAGCAACCCGCCAGCACCGCCGCCGCCACCCATACCGCCGAGGCCACCGAACCCACCCGGCTCACCAGGCGCACCGGCCGCCCCCGGGAGGCCAGCGCCGCCGGCTCCACCCCTGCCGCCGTTACCGAACAATTGCGCGTGCCCGCCCCAACCACCGGCTTGACCCGGCGCTCCGGCCCCACCGGCACCACCGTTGCCGAACAATCCCGCGTCCCCGCCTCTACCACCAACCCCGTCCGGCGCCCCAGACCCGCCGTTGCCGCCATTGCCCCACAACAAACCGCCCGGCCCGCCGGCCTGCCCGGTGCCCGGCGTCCCGTTGGTTCCATCGCCGATAAGCGAACGCCCCCACAGCAACTGCGTGGGGGCGTTAATCACCCCAAGCACCAACTGCTCCACGCCGAACGCCTCCGCGGAGGCATAGGAACTGGCGCTGGTTGCCAGGGTTTGCAGGAATTGCTCGTGAAATGCCGCTGCCCGCACGGCGGCCGCCTGATAGTCGTGGGCCTGCTGCGAGAACAGCTGCGCGATCGCCACCGACACCTCGTCGGCGGACGCAGGGGCCATCGCCAGAACCGAGGGGGCAGCCGACCGGTAGGCCACCTCCATTGCCGAATGAATGCGAGCAAACTCTGTTGCCGCCGCTGCCATGATCTCCGGAGCCGCGATGAGATACGACATTGCTTATCCACCTACTTAATTGGGCCAAGCAGAGACCTCACACCCTGAGCGTCAACCCAGGCGAGGACGCGAGATGCAGTAGTCGGCTACTCAAATAGGTGATGAGCGAGAGGTCGGCGCCCAGAAACTGGGTGACACCTGCCGGCGGTTCCCCGAACTGCAGCTCTTGACGTTATGGGTTGTCAGCCCGAACGGGTGATGATGCTCGGGGGTGTGCACCTTTGGCCCGCACATTGAGCCGGACAGCGGCATGATAGCGGTAACTTCACGAATTTTGCAGGGGCGCAATACTTTTCGCGCGCGGCAAGACCGTTGTGCGGATAGCAGAAGGCCCAGCGTGGCGCCGCCGTTCCGCGGACCGCTTGACCCCAGCACACCGCTTTGGCGGTTGCCCGGAGCCTCCTAGTTGATCTGACGAATCAGCGTTTCGATCGCCTCGATATCGCTGGCCGACAAAGCCTCCTCGGCCTCGGCGCGGATGATGGTGTCCTCACTCACCCCGGCCGCTTGGGCAGTTTCGAGAGTGGAAAGATTCGCGCGCCGGCGGGCGGCGTATAAACGCTGGGCCAACGGCGCATCCGGGGCAGTGGCTCCGAGTGTCATCAATTTGTCGCGCAGACGGCGCACCGAGCCGAGGGCTTTGATCAGCTCCGGGGTGATCCGGCTGATACGGGTCGCTTGGACGGCGATCGTCTCGAGCTGGCGCAAGTCCGCGAGGATCGGCGCGGCCCGTTCGGTGAAGGCAGGATCTCGAGGCTGGGGCAGCGCTGCGATGGCGAGCGTGCAGGTGTCGACCGCCGCGGCCACGGCTTGCGCAATCAACGACACCGGGCCGGATTCCTTGGACGACGGCTGTGGCGATGGGCTGGCCGCCGGGGCCTTGGGCGGGGACGTCGGCGTCGGCGGGACCGTCGGAAGGTCTTGTTGCGGGACGGCGCGATCGCCCTCGCGGATACGGGCGATGGTGCCGCGCGGCCATTGGAGCACTGCCTCGAGCTTGGCTCGGGTGCGTTCGCGCGGCCAACTGCGGCCCTTCTCGAAAGCGATGAGCGCGCCGGCGTTGATGATCCCGTCGGCCGCCAGACTGCGCTGGCTGATGTCGAGCTCGCGACGACGTGCCGCCGCGGCTGCCCCGGCGCGCACTAGTCCCGGATCGGTCTCGTTGTCGTGATCCCCCGACTGGCCGTCGACCGCGGGCTCCTTGGATTCGAACGCCAACGCATTGCCTCCAGTGGGATCGCCGAACCGGACCGTTGTGCCGCTTGCGGTTACCGAATTCTCGTGACGGCCGTCGACGAACATACCGTTGGGCCGGTTGTCGGCGAGCCGCCACTGACCGTCTGCGGAAGTGGGGTGCAGGTGTGGCTGAGAGATGTGTGGACCGGCGGTCGGCCGATGCGGAGATTGCTGAGGCCCGCCCGGCTGGGGCCCGACCGTCTGGGACCCGGCCAGCAGCGGGGGCAGCAGCTCGTTTCCGCTTCCTGCCATGCTAACCGTTGCACCCTTCGTGTGGCTGTCACATCGCTACGTTTTTGTAGCCGTAGCTGCGGCGGGTTCTGGTCCACCCAAAGCTCAGGTGAACCCGACTGACGCTACGGTTGACTGTACCTGGAACCGATCGAAATCGGAACGGGTTGTGTCGCATCAGTTCGGTAGTCGAGCCCAAACTGCAGCGTTTCCCGAGCCAATCCACAGCTAATTGACAGCGACTATTCCCTGGTAAATGACGCAACACCACGTATGCTCGGGGCTCATAACTGAAAGCCGTAGCACTGCTCGATCACTGCGGATCAGAACTGTTGCACTGCAACAGTTAGTGCTATACAGTTCGCAGCAGCGGCCGGATAGCCGCAACGCCTTTTGGAGGATGCAACGACATGACCGCTACAACTTTGTTCGAGGTTCCGCTGGGCGTGTGCACGCAAGACCCCGACCGTTGGACGGAAACGCCCGACGCCGAGGCGAAGATGCTGTGCCGGGCGTGCCCGCGGCGGTGGGCATGCGCTCGCGAGGCGGTCGAGTTGCCGGGCGCAGAGGGCCTCTGGGCCGGCGTCGTCATCCCTGAGAGTGGCCGCGGCCGTGCCTTCGCGCTCGGTCAGTTGCGGTCTCTGGCCGAGCGCAACGGCCACCCAGCACGTGAGCGAGTGACCGCCTAACTGGCGCAAGAGCGGTCACGCGACAGCGCGAGGAGTCGATGATTCCTCGCGCTGTTTGCTGTTCGGGGCCTGTTAGTTAAGTCGTTGTGGCGGAATCGAATCGGAACACGGCGAGCTGTCCGGCCAGCGCCTCGAACTCGTCTGGGGTGCCGTCGCGGACGATCCCCGATCGCTTGGCGAAACCGACCCCCACCGGCACCTGCCGGGGGAACTCCCGCAGCACCGGACGCGCTTCGTCGGCGCTGAGCTCGACGATGTTGACCTTTCGTGACTTGCGACCACGCGACAGGATGCCGGTGCCGGCGGCCCGGGCGTTCGCAGCCCAGTCCGCGCCCGGATATCCAGCCACCACATAGAGCCCGCCCCGAAAGGTGAACGGTGTCATCGGCGTGCTGCGGGGACGGCCCGACTTGCGGCCCGGCACGGTCAAGACCATCGCGGGACCCGTGGGGATGCCGAGCTTCTGCACCGCCAGCATCACCTTGTTCATCGGCTTGAGGAATCGCGGCGGTTGGAGGTCGAGCATGCGTTGCTCCTTTGTTGAGGTGCGTCGAAAAGGGTTCCGCAGCTAGGACGGTCCGCGGGACCGGAAAGTTACAGTCATACCGGAGGCATAGAGTCGTCAGGCCTAACTTTCTTCGCCGCCGAATCGTCGTACAGGTATGAACCAGCCGCCGTCGAGCAGTGACCACGTTGGCGAGGCGTGGCGTCTGCACCGCCCGTATCTGGTGAATCTCGGGTATCAAATCGTCGGCGATGTCGGCGACGCCGAGGATGCGGTGCAGGAGGCGTTTCTGCGGCTATCCCGAGCCGACACAGACCAGATCGACGATGTTCGCGGTTGGCTCACGGTGGTCACGAGTCGGCTCTGCCTCGATCAGGTGCGGTCGGCCCGGGTCCGGTACGAGCGCCCCAGCGCGGACGCCGACGCGGCGGTCGCCGGTCGACCACGGTCAGCCGACCCCGCCGATCCTGCCGACCGGATCACGCTGGACGACGAGGTCGGTGCCGCGCTCCGGGAAGTCTTGCGCCGACTCAGCCCAGGGGAGCGGGTGGCGTTCGTGCTGCACGATGTCTTCGGCGTCCCATTCGATTCCATCGCCCAGACCGTCGGCCGCCCGGTGGGTACCTGCCGCCAACTCGCGCGCCGCGCACGGGCCAAGTTCAGCGCGGCGCAGCCGACCTTCAACGAGGTCGCCCCGAGCGAGCACCAACTGGTCACCGAGAAGTTCATCACCGCGTGCGCCAACGGCGATATCGCCGCGCTGACCGCGGTCTTGGACCCGGCGGTGTGGGGGATCGGGACGGTTCTTGCGGACCCGGCGCCGCCGCCCCAGATCAACCATGGGCCGCACGCGGTCGCCACGAACCTGCTGCGTTATCTGTCACCGGGAGTGACGCTGGTCAGCGGTCCCGCCGGCGTACCAGTGCTGCTTGCGTTCGCCGACCGACGGCTGTTCGCCGTGGTCGTGCTGACGATCCGCGGGGGCCTGGTGTGCAAGCTCGAGGCGACGGCCGACCCCGCTGCGCGGGCCGCGGCAACACTCAACGCGGCGGGTTCGGCGCGTCCGCACCCGCCGCAAAGTGGCCCGTAATCGCCGCCGTCACCTGCAAGAACTTCAGCCTTGTCGGCGGCGCCATCCCTTGTGTGACGTCGATGACGCCGCCGGGCCGCAGATGGGGATCGAACGGCACCTCGACCACGGGTCGCCCGTGATCGACGAATTCGCGCGCCAACTGTGATCGGGTGCGCTTGTCGGCGTGGCCGTCGGAATCGTTGAGCACCACGATGCTGCGGTGCAGTAGATCGGTTTGCCCGTGGTCGGACAACCATTCCAGCGTCTTCGCGGCGGCGGCAGCCCCGTCGGCCCACGGCGAGGACACCACGAGCAGCGCATCGAGGTCGCGCAGGACTTCCTGGGTCACCCCGGCGTCCATGGTCGAGCCACAGTCGATGACCGAGATCGCGAAGTAACGATCCAGCCGCAACACGGCTTCCCGGTAGACGGCCGGATCGAGCACCCGGCGTGGACCGGACGCCGGTTCACCGCCCAGAACGTAGAGGCCGACGGCGTTCTGGCCCACTCGGGCGGTCATATCGCTGAACGACTGCAGGTTCTTGTCGGCCGTGAGCTCCCAGAACGACCCCGTTGTCCCAGGGTCGATACGGCTGCTCAGCCGGCCGAACGCGGTGTCTGCGTCGATGGCGACGACGCGATCCTGTTGGCGCAGCTCAGCCAAGATGGATCCGACGCTGGCGGCCACCGAGGTCTTGCCCACCCCGCCTTTACCAAGGACGCCGACTTTGTGGGTGCCGTGCAGGGGCACGCGTATCGCCGCTTCGAGTTGAGCGGCTTCGCGTTGCGCGGCTGACGGCCCCGGCTTGATCAGCCCCCCGCTGGCCTTTCGGACAGCGCGCCGCCAGCCGCGGTCGTCGTACTCCCGCCGAGCCGGTGCTGGTTCGGCGAAGTCGTCGGTCCACGGCTCCTGCTGTGGGGGGCCGTGCGGCGGTCCGTGCGGCGGTGACTCCGGCCGCTGCGGTGCGCTTGGGAACGGCTGAAATGGCTGCGGTGGCGCACCTGGGTGTGGCGGGGCGCCCGGATGCGGCGGGGTGTGCAGTCGCCACGTGGGTGGTGGCGGACCGGCCGGCGACCCCGGCCAGTGCGGGTGCTCTTGCTGCGGGGCTGTCGGCGGCAACGGGGGGACCGGCACCTCGTGCACCGTCGTTGCAGGCGGTGGCAACGGCGGGATCGGTTCGTCGTGCAGGGTGGGCGCCGGTGGGGGCAGCGGCGGGATCGGAACGTCGTGCACGGTGGTGGCCGGACGGGGGATTGGTTCGTCGTGGACGGTGACGTCGGGTTGGGGGACGGGTTCCTCGTGGACGGTCACGGCGGGAGCTGGCGGCGGCGGGAGTGGTTCGTCGTGCACCGTGACCACCGGCGTTGGGGCCGGCGGCGTCGGCGGGAGCGGCGCGCGTACCGCTTCGTGCCCCGTCCCCGCTGGTGAGCGCGGTGCAAGAGGCGGAGGCGGCGCTGGGTATGACTGGGTTGCCGACGGCGGGGGGCTCGGTCGTGCTTCGTGCACCTGCGGCGGGCCGGCGGGAGGTGGCGGAGGCCCGGGCGGGCGTGGCGCAGCGGGCGGTGGGAAGGGCCCGGGGCGTGCCTGCTGCGCGGTCGCGTCAAGTGGGCGCGGGGGAGGGGGTGGAGGTACGGGTCGCTGCGGCGCTGCCGGCTGCCGGTGCGGGAGGGGCGGTGCCTCGTGCACGGTTGCGTCTATGCGGTGGGGAAGAGGCGCCTGCGAGCGAGGCGGGTGCGGTTGCGGTTGGCGAGTTGGGTGCGCTGGCGGTTGAGGAGGCGGATAAGGCGGGCCCGCCGGTGCGACGGGCGGAGTGCGCGCAGCGCTGGCTGGCGCGTCGGCCACCGGGGTGTTCGACCCGTCGGGGCGCATCCGGTCCCGGAGGAATTCTTCGCGCTCGTTCATGGCTCCTCGGCTGACTGGCGCCGACCGTTCTCGCGCGCCTTGGGTAGCCCTCGCACCGCCGGACAACGTCGGACGCTCAGTCAGTATTAGTCCAGTATCGATCACCGTCCCATCCCCGGCTGGACTGTGCAAACTTCGGTCGGGCCGGCCACATCAGCTGGGCCCGCGGGGCCATGGCCGGGGGGACGATGAATTCAACCCAACGCTGCCATGCATTATCGTCGGCGATGTTGCTGGAGTGACGGTCGAGGTCGACGGCAAGCGGTCCCCCGGGTGACCCGGCAGCTCGATCTCAGCAAATTTGTTCGCGGCCGCGCGGCCGGCCGGTGAGCCTCGTCACAAGAAAGGCGTTGGCCCAGCTCCCGGCAACCCATCGGCCCGCGTCAAGCGGTTGTCTAACAGCGGTTACAGCGAATTTACGTTGCCGCCAGCTTGCGGGTTACTATTGGTAAGTTGGCATGTCAGGCGGGTTTTGTCATATCGTTTTACGACTTGTCGAAATCGGTTAAAAGGCCACCGTTCAGCGCTGCACGGACGAATTACTAACGAGATCATCACCGCCTGTCGACCAGCCTATCGGCAGGGGCCGAAGGGGTAGGGCCCGCAACCTTCGGGTACATCCTCATCGGAGGCGCTGATGAAGGCCGTGCAAAGAGTCTTGTGAAGGGTTAGGTGGGAATGGCGCCCAAGCGCGTCGGGTTGTACAACCCCGCGTTCGAACATGATTCGTGCGGGGTTGCCATGGTCGTCGATATGCACGGCCGGCAGTCCCGGGACATTGTGGACAAAGCGATCACTGCGTTGCTCAACCTGGAACACCGGGGTGCGCAGGGCGCCGAGCCGCGCAGTGGTGACGGCGCCGGGATCCTGATCCAGGTCCCGGATGCGTTCCTGCGCGAGGTGGTGGAGTTCGAGCTGCCGCCGGCGGGGAGCTACGCCACCGGCATCGCGTTCCTGCCGCAGTCGTCTCGGGACGCCGCAGCGGCCTGCGAGGCGGTCGAGAAGATTGTCGAGGCCGAGGGCCTGCAGGTGCTCGGCTGGCGCAACGTCCCCATCGACGACTCGTCGCTGGGCGCGTTGTCGCGCGACGCGATGCCCACCTTCCGCCAGGTCTTTATTGCGGGCGCGGAGGGCATGACGCTGGAGCGCCGCGCCTACGTCGTCCGCAAGCGCGCCGAGCATGAACTCGGCACCAAGGGCCCCGGCCAGGACGGGCCCGGTCGGGAAACGGTGTATTTCCCCAGCCTGTCCGGCCGCACCTTCGTCTACAAGGGCATGCTGACCACCCCGCAGCTCAAGGCGTTCTACCTGGACCTGCAGGATGAGCGGCTCACCAGCGCGCTCGGCATCGTGCACTCGCGCTTCTCCACGAACACCTTCCCGTCGTGGCCGCTGGCGCATCCCTTCCGGCGGGTGGCCCACAACGGCGAGATCAACACGGTCACCGGCAACGAGAACTGGATGCGGGCCCGGGAGGCCCTGATCAAGACCGACGTCTTCGGATCCGAAGCCGATGTCGAGAAGCTGTTCCCGATCTGCACGCCCGGCGCTTCGGACACCGCGCGCTTCGACGAGGTCGTCGAATTGCTGCACCTCGGTGGACGCAGCCTGGCCCACGCGGTCCTGATGATGATCCCCGAGGCTTGGGAACGACACGAGTCGATGGACCCCGCGCGACGGGCGTTCTACCAGTACCACGCTTCGTTGATGGAGCCGTGGGACGGCCCGGCGTCGATCACCTTCACCGACGGCACCATCGTCGGCGCGGTGCTGGACCGCAACGGCCTGCGGCCGTCCCGCATCTGGGTCACCAGCGACGGCCTGGTCGTCATGGCCTCCGAGGCCGGCGTGCTCGACCTGGACCCCTCGACCGTGGTGCAGCGCATGCGGCTGCAGCCCGGCCGCATGTTCCTGGTGGACACCACGCAGGGCCGCATCGTCGCCGACGAAGAGATCAAAGCGCAGTTGGCGGCCGAGCACCCGTACCAGGAGTGGCTCGACCAGGGCCTGGTTCCCATCGAGAAGCTGCCGGCCAACAAGTACGTGCGGATGCCGCACCACCGGCTGGTCATGCGGCAGCAGGCCTTCGGCTACACCTACGAGGAACTCAACCTGCTGGTGGCACCGATGGTGCGCACCGGCGCCGAGCCGATCGGCTCGATGGGCACCGACACCCCGATCGCGGTGCTGTCGAAGCGTCCGAGGATGCTCTACGACTACTTCCACCAGTTGTTCGCGCAGGTGACCAACCCGCCGTTGGACGCCATCCGCGAGGAGGTGGTGACGAGCCTGCAGGGCACCACCGGCGGCGAGCGGGACCTGCTCAACCCGGAGCCGGACTCCTGCCACCAGATCTCGCTGCCGCAGCCGATCCTGCGCAACTACGAGCTGGCCAAGCTGATCAACCTCAACCCTGAGGACGAGGTCAACGGGCGTCCGCACGGCATGCGGTCCAAGGTGATCCGATGTCTGTACCCGGTCGCCGAGGGCGGCGCCGGGCTGGCCGCCGCCATGGATGAGGTGCGGGCGCAGGCCTCGGCGGCGATCGCCGACGGCGCCCGGATGATCATCCTGTCCGACCGCGGCTCCGATGAGGAGCTGGCCCCGATCCCGTCGCTGCTCGCCGTCGCGGGCGTGCACCACCACCTGGTCCGCGAGCGGACCCGCACCCACGTGGGGCTCGTCGTCGAATCCGGCGATGCCCGCGAGGTGCACCACATGGCGATGCTGATCGGTTGCGGTGCTGCCGCGATCAACCCCTACCTGGTGTTCGAGTCGATCGAGGACATGCTCGACCGCGGCGTCTTGGACGGTCTCGGGGACGGGATCGACCGCAACACCGCGCTGCAGAACTACGTGAAGGCCGCCGGCAAGGGCGTGCTGAAAGTCATGTCCAAGATGGGCATCTCGACGTTGGCGTCCTACACCGGCGCGCAGCTGTTCCAGGCGGTCGGGGTCTCCGAAGAGGTTCTGGACGAGTACTTCACCGGACTCTCCTGTCCCACTGGCGGAATCACGCTGGACGACATCGCCGCGGACGTCGCCGCGCGCCACGCGCTGGCCTACCTGGACCGGCCCGACGAACGCGCGCACCGCGAGCTGGAAGTGGGCGGGGAATACCAGTGGCGCCGGGAGGGTGAGTACCACCTGTTCAACCCGGAGACGGTGTTCAAGCTCCAACACTCCACGCGTACCGGCCAATACAAGATCTTCAAGGAGTACACGCGGCTGGTCGACGACCAGAGCGAGCGGATGGCGTCGCTGCGCGGTCTGCTGAAGTTCCGTGCCGGCGTACGTCCGCCGGTTTCGCTGGAAGAGGTGGAGCCGGCCAGCGAGATCGTCAAGCGCTTCTCGACGGGCGCGATGAGCTACGGCTCGATTTCGGCCGAAGCGCACGAAACGCTCGCCATCGCGATGAACCGGCTGGGCGGTCGGTCCAACAGCGGTGAAGGTGGCGAGGACGTCAAACGATTCGAGCGCGACCCCAACGGCGACTGGCGCCGCAGCGCCATCAAGCAGGTCGCGTCCGCGCGGTTCGGTGTCACGTCGCATTACCTGACCAACTGCACCGACATCCAGATCAAGATGGCCCAGGGTGCGAAACCCGGTGAGGGCGGCCAGCTTCCGGGTCACAAGGTGTACCCGTGGGTCGCCTCGGTCCGGCACTCGACCCCGGGTGTGGGCCTGATCTCGCCACCGCCGCACCACGACATCTATTCGATCGAGGATCTGGCGCAGCTGATCCACGACCTGAAGAATGCCAACCCGCAGGCACGGGTGCACGTCAAGCTCGTCTCGGAGAACGGGGTGGGCACGGTTGCGGCCGGTGTCTCCAAAGCGCACGCCGACGTGGTGCTGATTTCCGGGCACGACGGCGGCACCGGGGCCACGCCGCTGACGTCGATGAAGCACGCCGGCGCCCCGTGGGAGCTGGGACTGGCCGAGACGCAGCAGACGTTGCTGCTCAACGGATTACGCGATCGCATCGTGGTTCAGGTCGACGGTCAGCTCAAGACCGGACGCGACGTGATGATCGCCGCGCTGCTGGGCGCCGAGGAATTCGGCTTCGCCACAGCGCCGCTGGTGGTGGCCGGCTGCATCATGATGCGGGTATGTCACCTCGACACCTGCCCGGTCGGTGTGGCCACCCAGAACCCGGTGCTGCGTGAGCGCTTCACCGGTAAGCCCGAGTTCGTCGAGAACTTCTTCATGTTCATCGCCGAAGAAGTCCGGGAATACATGGCGCAGTTGGGTTTCCGCACCCTGAACGAAGCGATCGGCCAGGCCGGTGCGTTGGACACCACGCTGGCGCGCGCGCACTGGAAGGCCCACCGCCTGGATCTGACGCCGGTGCTGCACGAGCCGGAATCGGCGTTCATGAACCAGGACCTGTACTGCAGTTCGCGACAGGACCACGGCCTGGACAAGGCGCTGGACCAGCAGCTGATCGTGATGAGCAGGGAAGCCCTGGACTCGCAGAAGCCGGTTCGCTTCTCCACCAAGATCAGCAACGTGAACCGCACGGTGGGCACCATGCTCGGCCACGAGGTCACCAAAGCCTATGGCGGCCAAGGGCTGCCGGACGGCACCATCGACATCACGTTCGACGGGTCGGCGGGCAACAGCTTCGGCGCGTTCGTGCCCAAGGGGATCACCCTGCGGATCTACGGTGACGCCAACGACTACGTCGGCAAGGGTCTGTCCGGTGGCCGAATTGTGGTGCGGCCCTCGGACAATGCGCCGCCGGACTACGTGGCCGAGGAAAACATCATCGGCGGCAACGTGATTCTGTTCGGCGCGACCAGCGGCGAGGTCTTCCTGCGCGGCGTGGTCGGGGAACGTTTCGCGGTCCGCAACTCGGGCGCGCATGCGGTCGTCGAGGGCGTGGGTGACCACGGCTGCGAATACATGACCGGCGGCCGGGTGGTCATCCTGGGCCGTACGGGCCGCAACTTCGCCGCCGGCATGTCGGGCGGCGTGGCCTACCTGTACGACCCCGACAACGAGCTACCCAACAACCTCAACACGGAAATGGTTGACGTAGAAACACCTGACGAGGACGACGCGGAATTCCTGCACGGCATCATTCAGGCGCACGTGGACAACACCGATTCCGCTGTCGGGCAGCGGATCCTGGCTGACTGGAGTAACCAGCTTCGGCACTTCGTCAAGGTGATGCCCCGTGACTACAAGAAGGTGCTGCAGGCGATTGCCCAAGCGGAACGCGACGGCACCGATGTCGACGAGGCGATAATGGCGGCGGCACATGGCTGATCCACGTGGCTTTCTGAAGTACACCAAGCGGGAACTGCCCAAGCGGCGGCCCGTGCCGATTCGGCTGCGTGACTGGCACGAGGTATACGAGGAATTCGACGAGGGGACCCTGCGCGAGCAGGCCACTCGTTGCATGGACTGCGGTATCCCGTTCTGCCATAACGGATGTCCGCTGGGCAACTTGATCCCGGAGTGGAATGACCTGGTGCGCCGCGGTCGCTTCCGCGACGCCATCGAGCGACTGCACGCCACCAACAACTTCCCGGACTTCACCGGCCGGCTCTGCCCGGCGCCGTGTGAGCCGGCGTGCGTGCTGGGCATCAACCAGGACCCGGTGACGATCAAACAGATCGAGCTGGAGATCATCGACCGGGCCTTCGACGAGGGTTGGGTCGAGCCGGTGCGACCGCACTGCGAAACCGGTAAGACGGTGGCCGTCATCGGTTCGGGCCCAGCGGGTCTGGCCGCCGCCCAGCAGCTCACGCGCGCGGGACATGTCGTCACCGTCTTCGAGCGTGACGACCGCATCGGGGGACTGCTGCGCTACGGCATCCCCGAGTTCAAGATGGAAAAGCGCGTTTTGGACCGGCGGTTGGATCAGATGCGGGCCGAGGGCACCGAGTTCCGGCCGAACGTCAACGTCGGCGTCGACATCACCGCCGAGCAGCTGCTCGCCGATTTCGACGCCGTCGTGCTGGCGGGCGGGGCCACCGCGTGGCGCGACCTGCCGATCCCGGGGCGCGATCTGGACGGCATTCACCAGGCGATGGAGTACCTGCCGTGGGGTAACCGCGTGCAGGAGGGCGACGACATCCTGGACGAGGATGGCCAGCCGCCGATCACCGCCAAGGGCAAGAAGGTCGTCATCATCGGTGGTGGCGACACCGGGGCCGACTGCTTGGGCACCGCGCACCGTCAGGGTGCGGTCAGCATCCACCAGTTCGAGATCATGCCGCGACCGCCGGAAACTCGCGCAGAGTCGACACCGTGGCCGACCTACCCACTGATGTACCGGGTGTCGTCGGCGCACGAAGAGGGCGGCGAGCGGGTCTTCTCCGTCAACACCGAGCAATTCGTCGGCAAGGACGGGCACGTCACCGCGCTCAAGGCGCACGAAGTGACCATGGAGAACGGCAAGTTCGTCAAGGTCGAAGGCACGGACTTCGAGCTCGAGGCGGATCTGGTGTTGCTGGCGATGGGCTTCGTCGGGCCGGAGAAGGAGGGCCTGCTCACCGACCTCGGGGTGAAGTTCACCGAGCGCGGCAACGTGGACCGGGGCGACGACTTCGAGACCTCGGTGCCGGGTGTCTTCGTTGCCGGCGACATGGGCCGCGGGCAGTCGCTGATCGTCTGGGCGATCGCCGAGGGACGGGCCGCGGCCGCGGGAGTGGATCGGTATCTGATGGGCTCAAGTGCGCTGCCGGCGCCGATCAAGCCGACGGCTCGGCCGCTCGTTTAGTCACACCAGTCACACCAGAAACATTTGATAAATTGCTCGGCGCGTCGCTGAACGTTTGCCAGACGCAAGGTGTCTAATGGGCAACTGTGGGATTCGTCACATGGGAATCCCGCAAAAGTTCCAAGATCGCAGGAGTGTCACTGTGCGTAGCAACCGAGTGCCCCGGTCACGCGTCAGCCGAATCGCCTGGTCATGGCTTCGTCACCCGGTGAGAAGCCATGAGTTCCCGGCCAAGCACGAGCGCCTGGTTACCGCCGAGGATTTACTCCGCTTCGCCATGTGAGCGCGACGCCGGTGCGACTCGAGCGCATAGCAGGTTTGCTCTCGGTTGATCAGGCGGTTATCTAGAGAAGTCCAGATTCCCGGATCGCTTCCGCCATCGGTTCCAGCACGCTCGGGTCGTGCGGGGGATTGATGTAGACGATCCCCAACTCCAAGCCTTCGGCGGCCAGCGCAGCGGCGTCCGCGATGGTTTGGCTGTAGTCACGTTCCGGACCCAAGCGCAGATGCGCCGACAGGGTGATTTCCTTGGGATCGCGTCCGATATCCGAGCAGTGCGACGCCAGCACGTCGCGCTTGCGGGCGAACTCCTCGGGCGTGCCGCCGGCGAAATTCCAGTGCTGGGCATAGCGCGCGACGATGCGCAGCGTGCGCTTCTCGCCGCTGCCGCCGATGCAGATGGGCGGGTGTGGTCGCTGCGGACCCTTCGGCTCGTTGCGGGCACCTTTGAGTTGGTAGTACTTGCCGTCAAAGTCGGTCGTCTCCTGGCTGAGCAGCCCGATCAACACCTCGCACGCCTCTTCGAAGCGGTCGAAGCGCTCCTTGATGGTGCCCAGTTCGATGCCGTAGGCGTTCGACTCCTCCTCGTTCCACCCGGCGCCGATGCCCAGTTCGAGCCGGCCGTTGGAGATGATGTCGAGCGCGGCGGCCATGTTGGCCAGCACGGCGGGGTGGCGGTAGTGGATCCCGGTGACCAAGGTGCCCAGCCGCAGCCGTTTCGTCGCCTGGGCCAACGCCGTCAGGGTCGTCCAGCCCTCGAGGCAGGGTCCGCTGGAGTCGCTGAAGATCGGGTAGAAGTGGTCGAAGGTCCAACCGGATTCGTAGACGTCGATGTCGTCGGCGGCCTGCCAAACGGCCAGCATCTCCGGCCAGGTGGTGTTCTGCGGTGAGGTTTTGAACGCGAATCGCATACCTGCGACGTTAGGCCCCGTTCCTGTGGCACAACTACACTCGGACCAACGATGAGCTGTGCCCTCGGATTCGACACCAAAATCACCCTGCTGGCGACGGGACTTATCTTTCTTCTGGCGCTTGGTCTCGGGGTGTGGAAGTACCGCCAGATCATGGTCAGCGATGACCACCGCGCGCACCCGTATGTCGACATAGCCCACCGCGCGGCGCTGCTGTACGCGTTCGCGACGCTGCTGATCGCGGCGTTCGTCGAACTCAGCGCCTGGCCGACGTGGGTGAACCTGTCCGCGGCCATGGTGACGGTGTTCTTCTTCGTCGCCGCGATCGGTAGCTACATCCTGCACGGCGCGCTGCGCGACACCGAGAATCAATTCGATCCGCCGGTACGCGGCACCCGGCTGGCGATGACCGCGCTCATCGTGGGCGAGATGGGCGGCTTCGCCGTGGTGTTCGCCGGGTTCATCGCGGGGCAATTGTGGACCGGGTAGTGGACCCGGTAGTGGCCCTGCGGCAGATCGCCTACTACAAGGACCGCAGCCGCCAGGACCCCAGGCGGGTAATGGCCTATCGCAACGCCGCCGACATCCTCGAGGGCATGGATGAGGCCGCTTTGGAACGCCACGGCCAGGCCAACAGTTGGCAATCGATCCCGGGCATCGGGCCCAAGACCGCCAAGGTCATCGCGCAGGCGTGGGCCGGACAAGAACCTGACCAACTGGTCGAATTGCGGTCTGAGGCAAAGGATTTGGGTGGCGGAGAGATCCGCGCCGCGCTGCGGGGAGATCTGCACCTGCATTCGAACTGGTCCGACGGATCCGCGCCGATCGAGGAGATGATGACGACCGCGGCGGAGCTCGGCCACGAGTACTGCGCGCTGACCGACCATTCACCCCGATTGACCATCGCCAACGGCCTATCGCCGGAGCGGCTGCGCAGGCAACTCGACGAGATCGACGCGCTGCGGGACAAGTTCGCGATGCGCATTCTGACCGGAATCGAGGTGGACATCCTCGAGGACGGCAGCCTGGATCAGGAGCCCGAGCTGTTGGAGCGGCTCGACATCGTGGTGGCGAGCGTTCATTCGAAGCTGGCGATGGACGGCGCCGCCATGACCCGGCGGATGCTCAACGCCGTCTCCAACCCGCACACGGACGTGCTGGGCCACTGCACCGGCCGACTGGTTTCCGGAAACCGCGGAATCCGGCCCGAATCGAAGTTCGACGCCGAAGCGGTGTTCACCGCCTGCCGTGACCACGGCACCGCCGTGGAGATCAACTCGCGTCCCGAGCGCAGGGATCCGCCGACCCGGCTGCTGAACCTGGCGCGGGACATCGGCTGTGTCTTCAGCATCGACACCGACGCGCACGCGCCCGGCCAGCTGGACTTCCTCGGTTACGGCGCGCAGCAGGCGTTGGACGCCGGCATCGGGGCCGATCGCATCGTCAACGCCTGGCCGGCCGAGCAACTTCTGGAGTGGGCTGCCACCTAGCAGCCTGGGCCGGTCAGGCGTCGAGACTGCTGATCACGCCTTGCCGTTCTCGCCGTCGTCGCCCAGCAGGAGCCCGCCAGTGCCGCCGGTACCCGCGGTGCCACCGGCCTTGCCGGCGTTGCCGCCGTTACCACCGTTGCCGACGAGGACTGCGTTACCGCCGTTGCCGCCCTTGCCGGCCGTGGTGGCGCCGAAGCCGCCGGCACCGCCGTCGCCGCCGCTGCCGGTGACGCCGGCCTTACCGCCGGTGCCGCCTGCGCCGCCGGTGCCCTGGCCGTTCGCGTTGGCGCCGGACCCGCCGGCACCACCGGCACCACCGGAGCCCGAGAGCAGCCCGGCGTTGCCGCCCGCACCCCCGGCGCCGCCTTGTTGGGTGCCGCTCCCGCCGGCGCCGCCGTGACCGCCGATGCCACCGGCCCCGCCCGAACCGAACAGCAGGCTGGCATTGCCGCCTGCCCCGCCGGCGCCGCCGGTCGAGACGCCGGCCCCACCGGAGCCGCCGGCACCGCCCGTTCCGAAGGACAGCGCCCCGGCGTTACCCCCGGCCCCGCCGCTGCCGCCGGTACCGGCCGTGTAGCCGCCGGACCCGCCGTCGCCGCCGGAGCCGAACAGCCCGCCCGTGCCCCCGGCGCCGCCGCTACCGGCCAAGCCGCCCGCCCCGCCGGTGCCGCCAGCGCCGAACAGCAACCCGTTGCCACCGGCCCCGCCCCCGGCGCCCGCGCCACCAGACCCGCCGACTCCACCATTGCTGAACAGCCCGCCGGTGCCGCCGGCCCCGCCCACGCCGGTGGGCCCGGAGCCGGCACCGTAGCCGCCGCTGCCGGCGGCGCCGCCGAGGAATCCGGCGTTGCCCCCACGTCCGCCCGCGCCGCCCTTGCCGGCGTTGATCGCCTGTCCGCCGGCCCCGCCGGCGCCGCCGGAGCCGTTCAGTAGCGCCGAGCCACCCGTGCCACCGGTGCCGCCGACTCCGCCCGCGCCGTTGGCGATCCCGCCGGCCCCGCCGGTGCCGCCGTTGCCGAACAAGCCGCCGCCGGCGCCACCGGCGCCACCGTTGCCGCCGGCCCCGGCGGCCGCGGTGTTGGTGGCCCCGTGCGCGCCGTTGCCGCCGTTGCCGAACAGCCAGCCGCCGTCGCCGCCGGCGGCCCCGGTTCCCGGGGTTCCGTTGGCGCCGTTGCCGATCAGCGGGCGCCCGGTCAACGCCTGCACGGGCTGGTTGACGATGTTGAGTGCGTCTTGTTGCAGCATGTGGATCGGGTTGGTGCTGATCGGCGCGCCGATCCCGTCGGCGCCCAGCAGCAGCCCGCTGGTGCCGCCGAGGCCGGCCTTGCCGGCGGTTGTGCCGGTGCCGCCGCTACCGGCATTGCCGCCATTGCCGATCAGCACCCCGTTGCCGCCGGTGCCGCCGTTGCCGCCGGTGGTGACGCCGGCGCCGCCGTTGCCGCCGTTGCCGCCGTTGCCGAACACTCCGGAGTTCCCGCCGGCCCCACCGGCACCGCCGGTGGCGATCCCGGCCCCACCGGTGCCGCCCGAGCCGCCCGAACCCAGCAGTTGCCCGGCGTTACCGCCCGCCCCGCCGACGCCGCCGGCAGTGCGGCCTTGCCCGCCGGCCCCGCCGGCGCCGCCATTGCCAACCAGCAGGCCCGCGTTTCCACCGGCCCCGCCGGCGCCGCCGGCGGTCTGCGCATTGTTGAGGCCCTCGCCGCCGGCTCCACCGGCACCACCATCGCCGAAGGAGAACATGCCCGCGTCACCGCCAGCGCCGCCGGCGCCGCCGGCGCTACCCAAGCTCGACCCACCGGAACCGCCGGTGCCGCCGGCGCCGAACATGCCGCCCGCCCCGCCGGCCCCGCCGGCACCTCCGGTGGTCCCGGCGGTGGTCGAGGTCCCGATGCCCCCGGCCCCGCCGGTCCCTCCGGCGCCGAACATGCCGCCGGTCCCACCAGCGCCGCCGGCCCCACCCGTGGCTCCGGGCCCGCCCGCCCCACCGGCCCCGCCGTCGGTGAACAACCCGCCATTGCCGCCGGCCCCACCGGCGCCGCCGGTGGCACCTCCGAAGGTGAAGCCGCCCGGCCCACCGGCCCCGGCCGCGCCGAACAACAAGCCGGCATTGCCGCCGCGGCCACCCGCACCACCGCCCGCGCCGGCGCCATCGGTGGAGGCACCGCCCGCCCCGCCGGCGCCGCCTGAGCCCCACAGCATGGCGTTGCCACCCGCGCCGCCAGCTCCGCCGGCCTTGCCCGCGGTGGTGGCCACACCCCCGGCCCCGCCGGCGCCGCCGCTGCCGAACAGCCCGCTCGCTCCGCCGGCCCCGCCGGGCCCGCCGTCGGCGCCCGCGGTCGAGGTGCCCGAACCGCCGGCCCCGCCGTTGCCGATCAACCATCCACCGGCACCGCCGTTTTGGCCCGTCCCGGGAGCGCCGTTGGCGCCATTGCCGATCAGCGGGCGCCCGGTCTGGGCGACAAACTGTGCATTGACCACATCCAGCAGGCTCTGCAATGGCTGTGCCGCAGCCGATTCGGCCGAGGCATACGATCCGGCACTACCGGTCAACGCCTGCACGAATTGCGCATGGAACGACGCCGCCTGCGCGCTCACGCTCTGGTATTGCTGACCGAACGTGCCGAAGAGTTCAGCGATGGCCACGGACACCTCATCCTGCGCCGCCGCCAGCAGACCGGTTGTGTGGGCCGCTGCCGCGGCAGTGGCCGACTCCACCGCCGATCCGATCCCAGCCAGGTCTGTTGCCGCCGCGCCCATGTATTCCGGCAGCGCAATGACGAATGACATTTGGTACCTCCCAAGGCAATTGGCGCAGAAGTCAGTCCGACCCGCGGGACCCGGTGAGTCGCCAATACAGGTCAGTAAGGCAGGAGCGTATGGGGATCGGGACGAATACCCATGGGGCATTTGCCCCATTTGTCGCCGGTCAGTCAGGTAGGTGGGGCATCTCCAGGCCGGGGTCGCGGCCGACCAGCACCGCGCGGGTCACCGCGGTGTTGCCGAAGCGCCGGCGGATCTGGTCGACGGCGGCGTCCACCGCCAGCGATTCGCCGCTGAACGGCAGCATCAGCTGTTGCGCGCCGTCGCGGTCGATGCCGGACACGGCGAAGCCGACCAGCGTCAGGCCCTTCTCGGTGATGAGCGGCGCCGCCGAGGAGACGAGCCGGCGAGCAGCGGCGAGGATGGTCTCCGTCGACGACGTGGCCCACGGCAGGGTGTGCGATCGGGTGGCGCGGCTGAAATCGTCGAAACGCAACCGCAGGACCACCGTCCGCCCGGTGCGCCCAGCCTTGCGCATCCGCCCGGTGATCCGGTCGATCAGGGTGACCACGACGGCGTCGAGTTCGGCGGGGGACATGGTGTTGCCGCGACTCCCGAGTGCACGCTGGGCACCGATCGACCGACGCCGGACGCCGGTGGTGACTCGACGACGGTCGATATTGCGGGACAACGCGTACAGCTGGCGGCCCATGGCGCCGCCCAGCATCGAGGCCAAAGTGGACTCACTGAGCTCGGCGACATCGGCCACGGTTCTGATGCCGTGCGCGTGCAATTTCTCCGCCGTTTTCTCGCCGACGCCCCAGAGCCGGCGCACCGGCAACGGCCGCAGAAACTCCAGCTCCCCGTCGGGCGGCACGAGGAGCAACCCGTCGGGCTTGGCTTCCTGGCTGGCCACCTTCGCAAGGAACTTCGTCCGGGCGATGCCCACGGTGATGGGCAGGCCCACTTGCTCGCGGACGTCGGCGCGCAGTTGCGCGGCGATCTGCACCGGGCTGCCCGAAACGCGGCCACTTGTCCGGCGTAGCCCGCTGACATCGAGGAAGGCCTCGTCGACCGAGAGCGGCTCCACAATGGGCGAGCAGTTGCGGAACACCTCGAACACCGCGTCGCTGGCCTGCGAATATGCGCGCATGCGGGGCGGGACCACCACGGCGTGCGGGCACAACCGCCGCGCCTGCCCGCCTCCCATGGCGGTCCGCACGCCGTAGGCCTTGGCCTCGTAGCTGGCCGCCAGCACGACACCTCCGCCGACGATCACCGGGCGACCCCGCAACGAGGGGTCGTCGCGTTGCTCGACGGAGGCGTAAAACGAGTCCAGGTCCGCGTGCAGGATGGACGCCTCGCACCGCACGAACATATGTTCGCATGCGGGTCCGACAACGGGTGTGCGCCCGCGTTTTCCTGCAGGGTTTCAGGCTTGCGGCGAGCGACGTAGGGGACTGGCCGGGGCGACGAGCCTGTAACGACGCAGGCCTTCACTCAATCTTTTTCTGCAGGGTTTCAGGCTCGGTGTGGTCGTTGGCCTAGGGTGCCCACAATCTCGCAACAACCGGGCCTTAAGCCGCCCGAAGCAGCGCGACCAGAAAGTCGGAGTCTTCGGTGAACGGCCGCAGGTCCCAGGTGGACAACAGCAGGTCGGGCGTGAGCCCGGCTTCCGCGGTGTCGTCAAGAAATTGGGTGAACGGGTACCCGCGCCCGGCGCCGAAGCCGATCACGGCGCGTCCGCCGGCGGCGAGGTGGGCACGCACCCTGCCCAGCACCGTGACCCGGGTGCTCGGCGCAAGGAACGTCATGACGTTGCCGGCCAGCACGATCACGTCGAACGGGTCGGCGATGCCGCGGGCGGGCAAGTCGAGTTCGGCGAGGTCGCCGACGAGATAGCGCGGCCCAGGATGATCCTGTTCGGCAGCCTCGATGAGCACGGGGTCGACGTCGACGCCGACGACGTCGTGACCGGCGGCTGCCAGATACCCACTCAACCGGCCGGGACCGCAGCCGGCATCGAGGATGCGGGCGCCGCGGGGAGCCATCGCGTCGATGAGGCGCGCCTCGCCGGCCAGATCCTCACCGGCGCGCGCCATTGAACGGAACCGCTCGACGTACCAATGTGAGTGCCCGGGATCGGCCGCGACCTTGCGCATCCAGAGGCTTTCTTCGCCCATAAAGCCATTGTCGCAAGGCGACGTGCTAGCGGGCCTCGCCGTAGATGCTGCTCATCCAGATGTGCACGAGGTTGTCCAGCACATGCTCTTCCGGAATCGACGGCTTCTCGCCGGAGAAGGATGCGATCAACGTGCGTTCGTTCATCAGATTGAGCGCCGTGGCCAACTCCTCGCTGGGCAGGGTGCGTGGTGCGGCGCCGCGCTCCCGCTCGGCGTCGATTGCCGCGGCACAGAAGCTGATCCACTTCTGCATGAACGTCGACAACAATTCGCGCAGCTCGGGGTTGGTGCCGCCGGCGGCCACACTGGCCCGGGTCACCGCCTTGTGGGATCCGAACGTCTCGAAGAACACGTTGATCCCGATCCGCCAGCGGTTCTCCCCTTGCTCGGCCATGCTCTCGCTGAGCGCTTCCAGCGCGGAGTCGGCCTCGTTGACCACCTGGTCGAACAGCGTCAGCAGCACCGCTTCCTTGGACGGGAAATAGAAGTAGAACGTGGGTCGCGAAATGCCGGCGCCCTTGGCCAGGTCGTCGACGGAGATGTCACTGAGCGGACGGTCCTCGAGCAGCCGCTCGGCGGTGGCCAGGATCGCCAACTCGCGATCGTCGCCGGACGGCCGGGCGGTACGCCGGCCCCGGCGCGGCGATACCTGGCTGGCGGCGGAGGAGGTCACGACGGGCAGCTTACCTCGGTGTTGAGAAACTCGACAGAGTGTTGACCCCCTCAACACAGCGTTGATAGCGTGTCGGCATGACTGAGCACCTCGACGTCGTCATCGTCGGCGCTGGCATCTCGGGGGTCAGTGCGGCCTGGCACCTGCAGGATCGTTGCCCGACCAAGAGCTACGCGATCCTGGAAAAGCGCGCGGCCATGGGCGGCACCTGGGACCTGTTCCGCTACCCGGGCATTCGCTCCGACTCCGACATGCACACCCTGGGCTTTCGCTTTCGGCCGTGGACGGAACGCCAGGCAATTGCCGACGGCGGACCGATCCTGGAGTACGTCAAGAGCACCGCGGCCATGTACGGCATCGACAAGCACATTCGGTACAACCAGAAAGTTGTCAACGTTGACTGGTCGAGCGCGGAGAACCGCTGGACGGTCCAGATCGACAGCAACGGCGAGCAGAGCAGTATCACCTGCTCGTTCCTGTTCCTGTGCAGTGGTTACTACAACTACGAAGAGGGTTACTCGCCTAAGTTCGCCGGCTCGGAAGACTTCACCGGCCCGATCATTCACCCGCAGCACTGGCCCGAGGATCTCGACTACGAAGGCAAGAACATCGTCGTGATCGGCAGTGGCGCTACGGCCGTCACCCTGGTTCCGGCACTGGCCAACTCGGGCGCCAAGCACGTGACGATGCTGCAACGCTCGCCCACCTACATCGTGTCGCAACCCGAGCGCGACTCCGTCGCGGAGCGACTCAACCGCTATCTGCCCGAGCGGATGGCCTACACCGTGGTCCGGTGGAAGAACGTGGTCCGTGGTGCAGCTTTGTACGGCGCGTGCCAGAAGTGGCCGCGCCGCATGCGGAAGATGTTCATGGGGCTGGCCAAGAAGCAACTGCCCGAGGGTTATGACGTGCGAAAGCATTTCGGCCCGCACTACAACCCGTGGGAGCAGCGGTTGTGCCTGGTGCCCAACGGCGATCTGTTCCGCGCCATCCGGCACGGCAAGGTCGACGTGGTCACCGACACCATCGACCGGTTCACCCCGAACGGCATCCGGCTGAACTCCGGACAGGAACTTGCGGCCGACATCATCGTCACCGCAACGGGTTTGAACCTGCAGTTGTTCGGCGGGGCGACCACCTCGATCGATGGCGAACCGGTGGATATCACCAAGTCGATTGCCTACAAGGGCATGATGCTCTCCGGCATCCCGAACATGGCCTACACGGTGGGTTACACCAACGCGTCCTGGACCCTGAAGGCCGACCTGGTGTCGGAGTTCGTCTGCCGTCTGTTGAACCACATGGACGCCAACGGGTTTGACACGGTGGTGGTGGACCGGCCGGGTCCCGACGTCGAGGAGCGGCCGTTCATGGAGTTCACGCCCGGGTACGTGCTGCGCTCGCTGGATGAATTGCCGAAGCAGGGTTCGCGCACCCCGTGGCGGCTCAACCAGAACTACCTGCGCGACATCCGCCTGATTCGTCGAGGCAAGCTCGAGGATGAAGGCTTGCTGTTCACGAAAAAGCCTGCCGCTGTGGCGGTTTCGTAACCGGTTTGGGCTCGGGTCGCTACGGCGTCACGACGACAATGCCGTCGTCGTCGCTGTAGGCGATGTCGCCTGGCGCGAAGGTTATTCCGCCCAAGCTGATTTCGACGTCGCGATCACCGGCGCCGGTCTTGGTGCTCTTGCGTGGATTGGTGCCCAACGCCTTGATGCCGATGTCGATGCCACGCAGCGCGGCGGAGTCGCGCACCGCACCGTGCACGATCAAGCCGGCCCAGCCATTCGAGCGCGCCAACTCAGCGATCAGATCACCAACCAACGCGGTGTGCACCGAGCCCGCGCCGTCGATCACCAGCACTCCGCCCTCACCTGGCTGCGAAAGCACCGACTTGAGCAGGGCGTTGTCCTGGAAGCAGCGCACGGTGCTGATGGGGCCGGCGAACTCGGTGCGCCCGCCAAATTGGCGGAACTGAAGGTCGCAGCTGCGCACGTCGGGACCGATGTCGTCGACCAGGTCGGCCGTGGGCCGGAACGAGACCGTCATCGGCGTTAGTGGCGGCGCAGCTGCCGGACCAGCAGAAGCGCCAGCAAGCTCAGGGCGATGGCGACCACCAGCGGCACGGGGGAGTGGCCACCCGTCAGGCTCGGCTCCGAGCGAGGAAGCGGGTCGGGGGCCTTCTCCACGGTCGACTTCGCGTGCGCTGCGGCGGCCTTGGCGGCGGCGGCGAGTTCACCATTGGTGTCGGCCCGGTGCTGGACGCCGAAGACCTCGTCGGCCAGCTTCGGTGGGGCGGATTCCGCGGTGGCCGGGGGTGCCGCCTTCTCCGGTGCCTTCTCGGCGGGCGCCTTCTTAGCGGGGGCCTTCTTGGCAGGGACTTTCTTGGCTGGAGCCTTCTTCGCGGGCGCTTTCGCAGCCTTCTTGGCGGGCTGCTTCTTGGCCGGCGGGGCCGGCTCCGCGGACGGGGCCGGCTCTGCCGACGGACCGGGCGCCGCTGCGGCCGGTGGGGCCGGTTGGGCCTGGCTGTCGGGTCGATCCTGCGGGTCTGCCATGCGGCCGCTCCTTGTAGCTGCTTCCTTGGTCGCTGTCGCTCAGTCGCGAATCAATCGAGTCCCATCATGCCAGGACGGCGATTAGCGACCCCGTCGTGCCGCCCAGAGCGCGACCACGGCGACCGCCGCGATCGTGCCGACCGCGAACGGCCAGGTCGGAACGTCGCCGCCGTCATCGGCAGGAGCGGCGACCACGGCGGTGATTGCCGCATTCGCCGTTGCCAAACCAAGCGAGGCGCTCAAGACGAGGGTCACCAGCACCGAGACCAGTACCGAGGCCAGTACCGGGGCCAGTACCGAACCCAGCGCAGGGCGCACGCGAATCAGCTCAATCCCAGCCGGGCCAACAGGTCGGCCTCGATACCGTCGAGTTGCGCCGAAATGGCGTTGTGGGCCTCCCGGCGACGGGCCGTCGGCATATTTTCGGCCGCGGTGATGGCCGCCGACAGATCGGCCAGCCGCTCGGAGATCGCCGAGACGAATTGCCTCGTCTCCGGGTCCTTCGGCTTCTTCTCCTGGACCACTCGCAACGACTGCTCCGCGCCCGCAATCCGGGCCGACAGCCGCGCGCCGTGCCCGGAGAACCGCCCGAGCTGCGCCAACGGAATGCCCAGCCGGTCGGCCCGGCGCTGATCGATCAGGCCGCGGGCCGCGACGGCCGCGCGGTAGATCACCGGCGTCAGGATTGGGGCGAGCAGCCTGGACACCGTGAGGGCTCGACGAATCCGGGTGGGCGACAACAACTTACCTTCCCGTACCGCCTTGAGCTCGGTCTCGGCGACTTTCAACGCCACCCGGTCGCTTTCCCGCTGGGCCTTCAGCTGCGCCCGGAGAGCCTTCTCCTCGGCCTTCTGAGCGGCCTTGATCCGCTTCTTCTCGTTCTTGGCCGACAGCTTGGCTTCCAGCTTGGCGCCCGCCTTCAACGCTCGCGCTTCGGCGCGACGTGTCGCACGGCTCTTTCGCTTGCGGAACAGGCCCATTCCCGGCCGCCTCCCGGTCATCTCGTGGACTACCGCGTTACTTGTACGCGATCGCTGGGCCAACCCTAATCGGAGTGGACCTTGGACAACCCGTCAGGTCAGCGGGGCTAGTCGTCGAGGCCTTCGGCGCGGCGCAGCTCGTCGATGTGGTCCACGACCTTTGCCTGTGCCTCCGGGGACAGTCCCTGAGTCCGGGTCACGATGCGCCGCACGCCGTCATCCCGGACGGCGGCCAGGAACTGCAGTTCCTTGTCGAGCTTCTCGTAGTACTCGTCGTCGGTGAAGTACGCCGGCTTGATCCGGAAAAAATTCGCCAGAGCGGCCATGGTCGCCGCCGAGGGGTTGGTGCGGTTGCCCGAACGTAGCTGCGATAGGTACGGAGCCGACATCGTGATGCCCTCTGCCTTGAGCGCCGCAATCACCTCCGCGGAGGTGTGTTGTCCACGACCGGGCGGATACACCGTATCGAATAGGCGGTTCAGGCGGGCGGCGAAAGTCGTGCTCATCGATATGACCTCCAGCGGGCTGGCAGGGCGAATGTTATCAATACGTTATTTGCTGATCATGGTAGCGACAGTTATGTCAACAACCAAGTGCAAACCTGGGCCTCTTGGTCTGAGGCAGGCAAACAACCCGACCGAGACGCCCCCGTCGAGCCTGTAGCCAAAACGGTACGCTGTCCATAAAAAGAAAGAACTTCACAGGTTATCCGCAGAATCCGTCGAGAATAAGGGCGCGACAAGACGCCGGCGCGACGGTTGACGAGACCAACCGGCCGGCAGGTTCGAGCGGATTCGCGGACTTCCGGGCAACCTGCACCCAGTGCTGAGCCACCATTTGCTGCCCATGAACCTCGACAGACCGCGGGCGACACCAGACGATATTGAAAAAGGCTACGAACCCCCTGTGTCCATGACGTTAACAGTCGGCCAGAGCGCCATGTTGACGCGGGTACAACAGTGGGGTCAGTCAGACATTGCGCGCTGAGCCGGCGGCGATTGCGGCGGTCTCACGACGGCGCCGAAGAGTTTGCGCCAGCTGCCTGGAGACGACGCCTGCCAACGCGGCGAATGCGACAGCGGCGGTCACTCCGACGGCTACCGAACGCCAGCCGAGCGCGTTGTCGAACAGCATCCACAAACCGAACAACAGGAACAGCAGGCTGGCCAATGCGTGCAGCAACCGCTCGGGGAGTCGCTGGTGCAGCAGCAGGCCTGCGCCGATTGCCAGACCGTCGGCCAGGATCATGCCCAACGTGGTGCCGATCCAGACCCCGATCCAGTTGTGGTCGCTGGCCAGGGTGATCGTCGCCAGCGTGGTCTTGTCGCCGAGCTCAGCCAGCATGAAAGACGAAATCACGGTGAGCAGCGCGAAGCGGGGTTCACGCGGAGCCGCCACCTCGTCCTCCGTGTCGGCAGCGCCCTCACGCCAGGTCCAGACGGCGAAAATCAGGAAGGCGGCCGCGGATGCAAACGCCATGGGACGAGTCGGCAGGGTGGCGCCGAGATAGTGGCCAATGGCCACCGAGACGCCGTGCGCCAGAGCCGATGCGATGGCCACTCCGGAGAGCACGACCCACCAGCGGTACCGCAAGGCGTAGGTCACCGTGAGCAGCTGGGATCGGTCGCCGAGTTCGGCGACGAACACCACCGAGAGACTCAGCAGGATGGCTGCGAGCATAGGGACGACCTTTCGACACGCGGCGGCGACCGTTGGGTCATCGCACATCGGTCGAAGGTCTCACCCACCGTCTCGGATCGAAACGGTTCGCCGGCCGGGCTATTCGCCAGTATGTCGACACGACGATTGGGGGCTACTCCCCTTCGCTTACGTTTTCCAGGCTAGCGGCCGGATTTGGCGCACGCCAGCTAAGCGGCGAAGTTCGGGTACCCGTATTCCTCGATTCGGGCACCGAATTAATCGGTTCGAATTCCCTTATGCGGCAAGCAGCATCGCCAGAATCGCGGTGTCGGGGTGGCTGATCGGGTCGACGCCGACGCGGCTCACCATCGACGTGATGGTGCCGTCGGCTTCGGCTTCCACCCACGCGGCCCGGTGTTCCAATCCCAGATAGGGCAACCCGGGCAACAGGACACATCCCGACGCCGCTCCCGTGCATTCCGGCAACGACGGCGTTGTTTCCGACGGGGGGTGCAGCATCAGCAGTGCGGGCGGTTGATGATCCGCGAAATAGCCTGGCTGGATGGCGGATTCGCCGAACACGGTGCCCTCAGCCAAAACCAGGCCGACGGTGCCCGGTGCGGGCTCGTCGGGCAGTTCTTCGCGGGCGCCGAATACCGTTGTGGTGGAAAGCAATCCGGGCAAGGACGCCACGCGGACCGCGACCATCAGCAACTGGGCCCATTCCTTGGTCGAATCCGGCCATCGCCCAGAGATCACGAACCCTTTGAGGGTCCCGCGAGAATGAAACGGGGACACCCCTATCGAACGATCAGACCCGGCATCCATGTCGACCCTCCGCCACGCCTCCATTCGAAGTAACTGCACTGGTAGCTAACAAAATGGTAGCTCCGAGAATTCAAGGATGAGGGCGTATTTACGCTCGTGCAACTCGACACGGCATCACCTAATGGAGTTCATATAGTCGCAATATTTGAGCGCCGTCGGCGCAACTTTCCGGCGTCGCAAAGGTCTAAACAAGGAGGGCGCCGCGCGATTACGCGCGGCGCCCTGCTGCCTTGCCTGTTATCGGGTCAGGGGAAAATCAAACCCGATGTCTTGGAGGTCGCGGCCGCATAGCGCGCTTGTACGTCGGCCCAATTGACGACGTTCCAGAACGCCTTGACGTAGTCCGCCTTGACGTTCTTGTATTGCAGGTAGAAGGCGTGCTCCCACATGTCCACCTGCAACAGGGGAATGATGCCGAGCGGCACGTTGGCCTGCTGGTCGTACAACTGGAAGGTGAGCAGCTTGCCGCCCAGGGTGTCGTACCCCAGGACGGCCCAACCCGATCCCTGCAAGCCGTTGGCGGCGGCGGTGAACTGAGCCCGGAACTTGTCGAACGAGCCGAACGCGTCGTCGATGGCGGCGGCCAGTTCGCCCTCCGGCTTGTCGCCACCGTCCGGCGACAGGTTCTTCCACCAGATGGAGTGGTTGACGTGACCACCGAGGTGGAACGCCAAATTCTTCTCGTTCAAAAAGATCGCTGAGTGGTCCTCCTTGGCGCGTGCCTCTTCGAGCTTGGCGATCGCGTCGTTGAGTCCCTTGACGTACGTGGCGTGGTGCTTGCTGTGGTGGAGCTCGTTGATCTGGCCCGAAATGTGCGGTTCCAGCGCTGCGTAGTCCCAGTCCAGGTCGGGCAGGGTGTATTCAGCCACGGCATTCCTTCCTTCGGTGATCGATTGGTGATCGTTCTAGCTCATCAGTCGCAGGGTTCCGCCGTGCGGCGGCCCCGGCACCATTCAACCCTGTCCCTGAGCGCGTGCGCCGAAAGGGACTTCCCTATGGGCGCTCGCCCGGGGTACCCGCTGGGGCGGAATTCAAGACAAAGTTCAGGACAACGCTATGAGCGCAAGGATGCCCAGCAACGCGAGCGCGACGAGGCCCGCGCGAAGAGCGGCCAGGGCGTAGGCAGAGTTCCAGGCGGGCGAGCCGGTGTACTGGCTCGGCCGTGGCGGCTGTCCCGGTCCGAACGAATGGGTCGCCATCAAGCGCCTTTCAACTACGTCCTTGCCTTGCTGCAGGAGCGACGTGACACACCACAGTGAGGTGAATCACAACACCATCCTAGCGTCGCAGATCATATCGCCTCGTACTTGCCGTGGAAAAGTTGACCGGTGGTCATCCAAATCGCTCTGTTTGCCCTGGTTGTCACCGCAGCGTTGCTGGTTTCCCGCACCGGCGATCGGGTAGCTCGTTCTTAGCGAGACAACAGATTTCGCTCAGAGACTTGCCAGGCTGTCGATCGAAGCGCCCGGTATCTGGCGTGTTATCCACAGTCGTGGGCCAGGTCCGGCGGCAGATTGGCCGATAGATGGCAACTAGACACTTCCGTCAATTTCCACCACCTGTGGATAAAGCTGTGGAAACTGTGGATAGCTCTTGGTAGCTGACTCTTGATGGTGTAGTGCGCCCTGGCGCCGGGTCCGATTTGCGACGGAGTGTGTTTGCGGCTTAGCGCACCCGCCTGCGGTTAGTAGGCTGGTCCGGTGATCCAGGTGTGCTCTCAATGCGGCACTCGGTGGAATGTCCGCGAGCGGCGCCGCGAGTGGTGCCCTCGCTGCCGCGGCGCGCTGATGGCACCGCTGATGGACGGGCCGCCCCCGGACCCCCGCTGGGGCATGCCCGCCGGACCGCAGATCCCGGCGGCCCCGGCCATGCGTCCCACCGCCCCGCGGCTGCCACCGGGATTTCGCTGGATCGCGGTGCGACCAGGTGCGGCGCCCCCGGTACGACGCCCGCGGCGCCACCGCGGACCCACGCCCCGCTACACCGTCATACCGCGCTGGGGACTGGTGGACCGGGTCGATCAGGGGTCCGCCGGGCCGCAGCAGCAGGCACCCACCAAGCCGGGGCCGGCGGTCGGACTGGTGCGCACCGCGCTGTTCGCGACGCTGTTGGTCCTCGCCGGGGCGGCGCTGGTGTTTGTGCTGCGGTACGCGCTGCTGATCATCAACCGTGACACCCTGCTCCCCTCGCTGGTGGCTCTGGCGTCGGTGTGGCTCGGGTATCTCGCCAGCGTGGCGGCGCTCTTGGCGGTGGGTATCACCGCTGTGCTGCTGGTGTCCTGGTTGATTGCGCGACGGGCCGCGGCTTTCAAGCACGTGGGCCTGCCCGAACCGCGTTCCGAGCGCGCGTTGTGGGCCGGGTGCCTGGTGCCCGTGGTCAACCTGCTCTGGGCGCCCGTGTACGTCATCGAACTGGCGCGCATCGAGGACTACTACCACCGGTTGCGCAGTCTCATCCTGCGGTGGTGGCTGATCTGGGTTGTCAGCACCGCGATCTCGATTTTCGCCATCGCCACGAGCTTTGCTTCCGACGCGCAAGGCATCGCGAACAACACCGTCACGATGGTGGTGGCCTACCTGGGCGCGGCGGTCGCGGTGTCCGCGACGGCGCGGGTCTTCGAGGGATTCGAGCGCAAACCCGTCGAACGGCCCGTGCATCGTTGGGTCGTCGTCAGCGCCGACGGGCCGGAGCGGCCGGCGCCGGCGCCCTCTTTGGAGTCTCCGGTTGAGTTGGAGGGCCAGGAACCGGCAGCATAGTGGGCATGCCGTGGGCCGACGAGGTGCTCGCCGGGCATCCGTTCGTGGTTGCCCACCGGGGTTCCTCGGTTGCGCGACCCGAACACACCCTGGCTGCTTATGATTTGGCGCTCAAGGAAGGCGCCGACGGGTTGGAGTGCGACGTCCGGCTGACCCGGGACGGGCATCTGGTGTGCGTTCACGACCGGCGTCTGGACCGCACCTCGTCGGGGGCGGGTTTGGTCAGCACGATGACCCTCGACCAGTTGCGTGAATTGGAATTCGGCGCCTGGCACGAAAGTTGGCGGCCGGACGGCACTCATGGCGACACCCGCCTGCTGACGCTGGACGCGCTCGTCTCCCTGGTGCTGGATTGGCATCGGCCGGTGAAAATCTTCATCGAGACCAAGCACCCCGTCCGGTACGGCTCCTTGGTGGAGACCAAGCTGCTGGCGCTGCTGCAGCGCTACGGCATCGCCACGCCCGCGTCGGCCGATATCTCACGCGCGGTGGTGATGTCGTTCTCCGCCGCGGCGGTGTGGCGGATCCGGCGCGCCGCCCCGATGTTGCCGACAGTGCTGTTGGGCAAGAACGCTCGCTACCTCGCCAGCAGCGCGGCCACGGCCGTGGGGGCGACCGCCGTCGGGCCCTGGTTGCCTGCACTGAAGGAATATCCGCAACTCGTCGACCGCGCCGCCGCTCAGGGTCGCGCGGTGTACTGCTGGGACGTCGACGAGAAAGAGGACGTCGAGTTCTGCCGGGACGTCGGCGTCGCCTGGATCGCCACCGATCACCCCGGTCGCGCCAAAGCCTGGCTGGAGAACCGAGCCGCCGAGGGGAGCAGCTAGAGCTGGCCGCCGGCCACCGGCGGGGCTCCCGCAGTGGCCGGAGCCCGTCCCACCTCACGGGCGACGAAGTTCTCCAGCTCGAACAGGTTGTCCCCCGCGCGATCGGCAACCCGTAGCAGCGTCGACATCAGCGCGACTTCCTCGACCTGCTCCTTGAGGAACCACTGCATGAATTGCTCGCCGAGGAAGTCGCCCTCGTCGCGGGCCACCGCCGCGAGCCGGCTGACCTGTTCGGTGACCGCCCGCTCCTGGTCCAAGGCCAGCGCCAACGCATCGCGCGGCCGGTCGAACTGGTTACGCACCGCGTCCACCCCGGGGATTTCGACATGCAGGCTTCGGTCGAGTAAGTGCTGCACCAGCATCATCGCGTGATTGCGTTCCTCGACGGCCTGGCTGTAGAAATGCTTGGCCAATTGCGGCAAGTCTTCGCTGTCGAAATAAACCGCAATAGCGACATATTGCTGGGCGGCGGTGAATTCGTTGAAAATCTGTTCCTGCATTAATGCATGGAATTTCGTCTTTGGTCCGTCAAAGTCGGTCATGACCGCAGGTTATAGCAGGTGGAAGGGGTCTGCAACGAAGGTTGCGCTTAGTCAGGAGAGGTTTTCCTAAGTACCCGCGCGCAATTTTCGGCCAGCTTTACCTAAGTTAAGTAAGCCTATGCAGACGGGAAACTCAACTCTGACGTTGAATTCACGGCTGCTCATCGACAACTTCGGCGGGGACCTCCGCGTCGGCGGCCAATGCGTCGAACAACTTGCTGGCGGCGTCGTGGTTCCACACCACGACCGAGCCGACGTCTCCGTTGGTGAACTCGCCGATCGGAACGGTCAGATTACGAGTCTGCCCGCGCAGCGCCAGGCCGAGCCGGGCCAGGTCCCAGGCGTGATCGTCGCGGTCCACGAGGAGGGCGTTGACCACCGCGTGCGACACCGTGTACCAGCGCCACGGATTCAACCAGACGGCCGGGCTCGCGGCGCGCTGCATCAGCGCCGACATCGCCTGGCGCTGGTTGATCATCCGGTCCAGGTCGGCACGCGGTGTCGCCCGGCTGCGGACAAAGCCCAACGCGTTGCGGCCGGTGAGCTCCTGGCATCCGGCGGGCAGATCTATGCCGGCCAACGGGTCGTTGATGGGCGATGACGGGCACACCGTGATCCCGCCCAGCGCGTCGACCATGCCCGCGAATCCGGTGAACCCGATCTCGATGTAGTGGTCTAGACGCAGGCCGGTGGCCTGCTCGACGGTCTGGGCCAGCAGAGTTGGGCCGCCCGTCGTAAAGGCGGAGTTGATCTTGTCCTTGCCGTGCCCCGGGATCGGCACGTACGAATCACGGGGGATGGACACCAACGTCGTCGGGTTGCTGGAATCGAACGCCGGAACGTGCACCAGCAGGATGGTGTCGGTCCGGCCGGTGCCCATGTCGCCGCCCGTCGCCAGCTCTTCCTGCTGCTGGTCGGTCAGGTCTTGGCGACTGTCCGAACCGACCAGGAGCCAGTTCGTGCCGCGGCCGGGAGCCGGGCGGTCGGTGCCGGCGGTGAACACCGACACGCGGTGTAGCGAAGCGTCCAGCCACACCGTCCCGCCCACGACGCCCGCGCCGACCAGGATCACGACGATCAGCAGGGTCAGTGCGACCCGGCGTCCCCAGCGGCGCTTACTTTTCTGGCGCTTCGCTTTTGGGGTGACGGGACGCGGTGGTGGCGCGGGACGTCGAGGTGGTGGAGGCGCGGGGGGAGCCGTGGGGGCCGGCGGGCGCGGAGGAGGATCCCGGCGGTGGATCACCGGAGGGGGCTCCGACTGGGCTGGCCGAGCTGGCGGTTGCGAAAAGCGCGGTCTTTGCCGTGGTCTCCCGGATTCCGGGAGATCCGGTGGTCGACCGCCGTTCACCCGGTCAATTTACGTGCCCGCCCGTCTCCGGCGCACGGTGGTGCCCGCGGCCGCTGAGTCAAGTACCAGTTGAAATTCGGGTGGCATCGAGAGTCTTCACTCTGGGTATTGCTCATTGCACATCGGTTCACTAAACGAAGGCGAGCAAGCAATGACCAGACCCGCTGTTCGAGCGCAAAATCATGCCGGAGACGTCAGATCCAAAGTCGCACGGATCGGCCTGTTCGGCAAAGGAGCGCTGTACGCGCTTCTGGGGTTTTTGGCGATCAACGTCGCGCTGGGTAACCGCTCGTCGGATGGCGCCAGTGAGGTGGGGGCGATCCAGACCGTCGCGCAAGCCCCGTTGGGCAAGTTCCTACTGATTGCCTTGACGGCAGCCTTGATCGCGCTGGTGGTGTGGCTGGTGACCCAGGCCATCTCCGGTGACCCGATTGAAGGCTCAGACGGCAGTCACCGGGCGAAGTGCGCCGCCAAGGCCGTGCTGTACAGCGGTGCGGCGCTCGCGTCGCTCTCAGTCCTTATCGCGAACTGGGGCGGCAATGCCGAGACGGTCCCCGGCGGAAGCGGCGACGGCAAACAGCACGCCACCGCGGCGGTCATGGGCCTGCCCGGTGGACAGTGGATCGTCATGCTCGCCGGCCTCGCCGCGATCGCGTTCGGCGGCTACGAAATCTACAAGCACACCGTCAATCGCGACTTCATGAAGCGGCTGGGACAGCTGGACTACGACAAGCGCAGGCCCGTCGAAGCACTGGGCCGGGCGGGTTACGCGGGCAGCGGACTGGTGACGATCGGCGTCGGCTTCTTCCTCGTCGTCGCCGGCCTGACCTTCGACCCTGACGAAGCCAAGGGATTGTCCGGGTTGTTGGCCGAACTCGCCGGCCAGAGTTGGGGACAGCTCGTCCTCTGGCTGATCGCCATCGGCCTGTTCGCCTACGGACTGTTCTCATTTGCCGAGGCTCGCTATCGCCCGGTCACCTAGCGGTGTCGGCCGGAGCCGGGCCTTGATCGTCTGCGCCTACCGACGCGCGCGCAGTCCGTTGAGGAACGGGCAACCCATGAGCACCCGAATGGCCTGACTGAGACCGTTCATATCGTCCACCGGCTTGTGAAACGCCAGCCGTACGTCGCGGTCACCGTCGTTGCCCTCGACACGGAAACGGACGCCGTACCGGTCGAGCCCGAGCGGGCGGACCTGGCCGCGGCGCAAGGGTGCGGGCAGCCGGGAAACCAGCCGGGCGACGACGTCGTCGTGGACGGTGGCCAGGTGCCACAGCAAAGTCGCCTCGACTTCGCAGAACGGGTCGGGCCGGGCGGCCAGCAGGTCCTCGACGCGAACCGCTTCGGCGCCCGTCGCGTCCGTCACCACCACCGACGCCACCTCGAGTCGCAGCAATGCGTAGCGCGGCTCGTCGGCGTCGGCCGGGGCGGACTTCGGCGTCTCCACTTGTAGCAAGGCCGGATTCGGGTCCTCGGTGGCGATCAGGTCGAGGATCTTGGCCACCGCTCCCGGCGGTATGCGGTGCAGGCGGCCGCGGACCCACACCAACGATCGGACCGGTTCCCGCACCGGCAGCGGCGCATAGTCGGTCAGCTCCAGCAACGCCTGCGTCCCGCAAACGAGGCCGGCGCCGTGCTCGACGGGCACGGCCACCGCGAAGGTCCCGTCGTGGAGCAGGTGATGCACGGGGGTGGCGATCGGGCCATCACCGTCCACGGCCAGCAGTGCGCTATCGGCCCGCACACACGCGCTGCGGATGCGTTCGGCAGTCGTCGGCGTCGGCGTTGTGACGGTTGGCACGCATACCTCCTTGGCTTAGGTAAGCCTAAGTTAACTTACGACTGCGACGCGTCGCAAGGGGGGGCATCGTGGGCGCGCCATTAGGGTTGTCAGGGTGGCCCGCATCGCATATCTCGGTCCGGAGGGGACATTCACCGAGGCGGCGCTGCTGCAGATCTCTGCCGCCGGGCTGATCCCCGCGAACGCGGCGGAAACCGTCGAGCGGATACCGGTCGAAAGCACACCCGCCGCGCTCGACGCCGTCCGCGCCGGTTCCGCGGACTACGCGTGCGTGCCGATCGAGAACTCCATCGACGGATCGCTCGCGCAGACACTGGACAGCCTGGCCATCGGTTCGCCCCTGCAGGTGTTCGCCGAGACGACGCTCGATGTGGCGTTCAGCATCGTGGTGCGGGCGGGGTACGCAGCCGCCGACGTGCGGACGGTGGCGGCGTTTCCAGTGGCTGCCGCGCAGGTGCGCCGTTGGCTCACCGCCCACCTGCCCGACGTCGAGCTGTGCCCGGCGTATTCCAACGCCGACGCGGCGCGTCAGGTCGCCGATGGCCAGGTCGACGCCGCGGTGACATCGCCGTTGGCCGCCAAGCACTGGTCCCTGGACACGCTGGCCGAAGGCGTCGTCGACGAGAACAACGCCCGCACCAGGTTCGTGCTGATCGGCTTGCCCGGCCCGCCGCCACCGCGCACCGGAGCCGACCGCACGTCGGCGGTGCTGCGCATCGACAACAAGCCCGGGGCGCTGGTGGAAGCGCTGACCGAGTTCGGCATGCGCGGCATTGACCTCACCCGGATCGAATCTCGGCCCACCCGCACGGAACTGGGCACCTACATGTTTTTCGTCGACTGCAACGGCCACATCGACGACTACGCCGTCGCCGAGGCACTCAAAGCGCTGCACCGCCGTTGTGCTGACGTGAGATACCTGGGTTCCTGGCCGACGGGAGCGGCCCCCGATCCGAACTCCCCGGTGCCGCCACCGCCGGACACGGCGGAGAGTTGGTTGGAGCGGTTGCGCAAGGGCCAAGCCGATGCGGTGGCCGGGCCATGAGCGGGCGTCTGGTGCTGATGCGGCACGGCCAGTCGTACGGCAACGTCGAGCGCCGGCTGGACACCCGTCCCCCTGGCGCGGCGCTGACCCCGCTGGGGCGCGACCAGGCGCGGGCGTTCGCGCGGGCCGGTAGTCATCGGCCAGTGCTGCTGACGCACTCGGTGGCCATCCGGGCGTCGGAAACGGCATCGGTGATCGGTGCCGAGCTTGCCCTGCCCGTTCAGGCAGTGGTCGGCGTCCACGAGGTGCAGGTCGGGTCGCTGGAAAACCGCAACGACGACGAAGCGGTCGCGGAGTTCAACGCCATCTACGAACGGTGGCATCGGGGTGAGCTGGATGTGGCGCTGCCGGGTGGCGAGACGGGTAACGACGTCCTAGAGCGCTACGTGCCGGTGCTGACCGAACTGCGCATGCGCTACCTCGACAACGACGACTGGGACGGCGACATCGTGGTGGTGAGCCATGGCGCGGCTATCCGGTTGGCCTCCGCCGTGCTGGCCGGTGTGGACGGCAACTTCGTGCTGGACAACCATCTGGAAAACGCCCAATCGGTGGTGCTGGCGCCGATCACCGATGGACGGTGGAGTTGCCTGCGCTGGGGCGCCCACACTCCGCCGTTCTGGCCACCGGCCGCGGAGACTGTCGATCCCGTCGCGGATGCGGTCGGGTCAAGCACCGATCCGATGGGCTGAGTTGGCGAGCTCCTCGCCACAGGCGCACCCAACGGCGTCGCAGTCGATGACGAAGTCGTGCGCGAACAACTCCGGGGTGGTGCAGTCAGGCTCGGTGCACTCCGACCGATGCAGCGAGTGAACGATGACGGTGCCGTGGCAGTGATCCAAGCCTGCCCGGCAGTCGCGGCAGCCTGTGCTCATAAGCCGTTCATAGCACCGTGCTCCGACAAATCGGAGAGGCGCGCCCCTCAACCCCAGCCCAATTCGTCGAGTCGGTCGTCGTCGATGCCGAAATGGTGGGCGATTTCATGCAGCACCGTGATCGCCACCTGCTCGACGACTTCCTCCTCGGAGTCGCAGAAGTCCAGCAGGGCGTCGCGATAGATGGTGATGGCGTCCGGCAAGGCCCCGGCATAGTCGGAATCCCGCTCGGTCAACGCCACACCCTCGTAGAGGCCGAGCAGACCGTCCTCCTCAGGGTGGCGATCTTCGACGAGCACCACGACGTTGTCCATGGCGTCGGCCAGTTCGGGCGGGAGCATGTCCAGCGCGTCCGAAACCAACTCGTCGAACCGCTGCGGGTCCATCCGTACCGCCACGGGGGCTAGCTCACCGGTTCGCCCTCGGGAACCTGTCCTTCGGGTGCTGGGGCCGGCGGCGGCGCGCCGCCCTCCGGCGGTGGGGGGTTCGCGGGCGGCGGGTTCGCCGGCGGTCCATGCGGAGCGGCCGGAGGAGCTTGGTTGGCGGGAGGGGCTTGGGTGGCAGGCGACGACGGCGCTCGCGTCGGCGTCACCACCGGCTGCTGGTTGGGCAGGTGCTGGTTGCCCGGCGGGATGGTCGGGGTCTGCTGCGCCGGCGGCGTGGCGGCCTGGGTAGGCGCCTGGACGGGAATCGGCGGCAGGTTGAGCCGCTCCTCGGGAATGTCGGGTGGCGGTACCGGCGCCTGACCGTTGATCAGCAGCGGCCCCTTCGCGCTGTTGACCAACGTCGCCCAGCCGCCGTTGCCCAGCGTCGCGCCAACACTGCACGCGACCTCACGGCTGCCCGCCGACCAGCTGGCCAGCGACAGCGTGGGGTAGATCAGGGTCAGCGTGGTGGTCCGCAGCTTGATCGGCGCCAGGAATGCGTCGGTCATCCGGGTGCAGGCGTCTTTGATGAAGGCGTCCTGCTCCTGTTCGGAGGGCAGCACGTCGGGGAACTTCTCGGCCAGGTTGACCGTGCCGGTGACCTCCATCGCGTGGGGCGCCGCGCAATCGACGGGAACGTCTACCGGTTGATTCGTGGTGGAGTCGATGCCCAGGCAGGTGCCGGCCGGCCAGACCTTGGACTGGTTGATCTCGGCGACCTTCCCCTTGAAGGCAAGCTGTTGATTGTTCGGCCCGGGCAATTGCAGGCCGCACAGCATGCGGCGCTCGCCCGCGTGCCGCCAGGCGTTGTCACCGGCCCACAGCATGCTGATGCTGAACTTGCTGTTGGGATCGAACTTGGGGCCCATGTAGCGGCGCACCGCCGGCACGCACTGCTCCTCGTTGATCTGCTGAATGCGCGCCGGAGAGGGCGGGGCGGCGCTGGGACCGTACTCCGAGCCGGGGAAGGTCCGCATGTCGATGGGCTCTGCGACCTCGAAACGGTGGTCGTCGGTGCAGGGCACGAGGGTCGCCGCGTCCGGGGTGCCCTCCGGCCAGGTCAGGCAGCTGCCGCTGGTGGCACGGCCGAAGGTGGAGTTTGTCTTGCCGGCGGTGCTGGGCGTGGAGTTGGCATCGGTCAGGCCGAGCAGTCGCCCCGGCGCGTTGCCGACCTCCGGCAGCGCGGTCACCAGTCCGGCGATCAGTAGGCCGCCCAGCGCCGTGAGGAGCAGCGCACGCCTGGTTGACGACGGCTGCAGGGCCCGCCGCCAGCGACCCCCCGCCGAGGGCTGTTTCGCCTCGGCGGCAGGGGCGGCAGGCTCTCCCGCGGGTGTCTCCACCGGCGCGGGATCCTTCTCTGGAGCTTCCAACATCCGCTCCATTCTGACAGGGCGGAAACAGCGATGTAACAGATGTTGCAGATGTGAGACGTGAGGTCACGGGTTGGGCCGCCGAGCGTGGGGGGGCCGGCGGCCCTTCTCGCCGAACGTGTGGCCTGTGTACCGCTTGACGCGATTCCTGGGCCGCAAGCCACACACTCGGCGCGCGTGCCGTCGACCCCCGCCCGCCGAACGTGTGGCCTGTGTACCCGTCGAGGCGATTCCCGGGGCCGCAGGCCATACACTCGGCGCGCCTGGCGTCGGCCCTCGCCCGCCGAACGTGTGGCTCTTGCACCCGTCGAGGCGATTCCCGGGCCGCAGGCCCCACACTCGGCGCGCGAGACTAGCGGCGGCCCGTCGGCTCCAACACCTCCGTGCCCACGAAGGGCACCAGCGCCGCGGGCACACGCACACTGCCGTCCGGCTGCTGGTGGTTCTCCAGGATGGCGACCAGCCAGCGGGTGGTGCCGAGCGTCCCGTTGAGGGTGGCGGCGGTCTGCGGCTTGCCGTTGTCGTCGCGGTAGCGGGTGGACAGTCGGCGCGCCTGGAAGGTGGTGCAGTTCGACGTCGACGTCAGCTCGCGGTACGCACCCTGCGTCGGCACCCACGCCTCGCAGTCGAACTTCCGCGCAGCTGACGACCCCAGGTCGCCCGCCGCCACGTCGATCACCCGGTACGGCACCTCGATGTGCGCCAGCATCTCGCGCTGCCAACCCAGTAACCGCTCGTGTTCGGCCTCGGCATCGGCGGGCTTGCAGTAGACGAACCCTTCCACCTTGTCGAACTGGTGCACCCGGATGATGCCGCGGGTGTCCTTGCCGTAGCTGCCGGCCTCCCGTCGGAAACATGAAGACCAGCCCGCATAGCGCAGCGGCCCACCGGAGAGGTCCAGGATCTCATCGGCGTGATAACCGGCCAGCGGTACTTCGGAGGTGCCGACCAGGTACAGGTCGTCGGCCTCCACCCGGTACACCTCGTCTGCGTGGGCGCCCAGGAATCCGGTGCCGGCCATGACTTCGGGGCGGACCAGCACGGGCGGGATCATCGGAATGAAGCCGTTGTCGACGGCCACCTTCAGCGCCAGCTGCAACAGACCCAACTGCAACAGCGCGCCGCGTCCGGTCAGGAAGTAGAACCGCGAGCCGGACACCTTGGCGCCACGCTGCATGTCGATCAGGCCCAACGACTCCCCGAGTTCCAGGTGGTCCTTCGGAGTGTCCAGCGTCTTGGGCTCGCCGACCACGTCGAGCACCGCGTAGTCGTCCTCGCCGCCAGCGGGAACGCCGTCCAGGATCACGTTCGAGATCGCCATGTGCGCCGCGACGAAAGCCGCCTCCGCTTCGGCCTGGCTGGCTTCGGCGGCCTTGACCTGCTCGGCCAATTCCTTGGCGCGTTGCAGCAACGCCGGGCGCTCGTCAGGTGACGCCTTGCCGACGCTCTTACTGGCGGCCTTCTGCTCGGCGCGCAATGCATCCGCAGAAGAGATCGCCGCCCGGCGCTGCGCGTCCGCGGTCAGCAGCGCGTCCACCAGCGCCGGATCTTCCCCCCGGCTGAGTTGGGAGCGGCGTACGGCGTCAGGGTCTTCCCGGAGCTGCTTCAGGTCGATCACGGCCGCAAGACTACTTTCGCCGGTGGCATGCGCGCCCAGTGTGTGGCGTATTGCCCTGGATCCGCGGCGGCGGGTGACTAGGCCTCACCTTCGGCGGGCCGGGCCCGCTGGCGGGCGCGCCGAGTGTGTGGCGTATTGCCCTGGATTCGCGGCGGGGGGTGCCCAGGCCGCACGTTCGGCGAGCGGTGCCCGCCGCGAAAGCCGGGTCAGGCGTCGACCGTCTGGCGCGCTTGCTCGTGCCGGCGCTGCCGTTCGATGGTGGCGAAGTAGAAGGCAAACGCGAAGGCGAAGCTGGTGAACAGGCTGCTGACGAAGAACAGCCACGGCCGCTTGAAGCCACGCCGATACCCGTCGATGGTCGAAAACAGGGGCAGCAGAATGACATTCGCGATCGTGTAGTCCTGCCCCGCCGACCCCGCGGCCGGGTTGACGAACATCAACTGGATGTACTGCGTCCAGCTCCCGGGACCCCAGATCGGGTTGTGCACCCCGGTAATCCCGTGCGGCGCGTACTCCTGCACGAAGCGGATGTTGAAGTACCAGCCCAGGGCGATCGAGGCGATGCCGACCCCGTAGTACACCAGCTCCAATGGCGAGAAAGCCGGTCCGCCCGAGGGTCTGGCGTAGACCGCGGGATTCGACCTGACGATCCAGAGGATGACGGCGATACCGAGGACAGCGTGGAGGAGTAGCGACACCATTGGCGCAGTCTCACCCCGCGGCCAAAGTTTTGTCAATATTGTCAAAAAGGACTCATAGCAGACTTGGTATCTTGCTCGAATGGTCAGGCCCGCACAGACCGCGCGCAGCGAACGCACCCGCGAGGCGCTGCGCCAGGCGGCGCTGGTTCGGTTCCTGGCCCAGGGAGTAGAGAACACGTCCGCCGAGCAGATCGCCGCGGATGCCGGCGTCTCGCTGCGCACGTTCTACCGCCACTTCAGCTCCAAGCACGACCTGCTGTTCGCCGACTACACCGGGTTGAACTGGTTCCGCGCCGCGCTTGACGCCAGACCCGTCGACGAACCGGTGATCGACTCCGTCCAAGCCGCCATTTTCGCCTTCCCGTACGACGTAGAAGCGGTGACGAAGATCGCGGCGCTGCGGGGTGGCGAGATAGACCCGAGCCGAATCGTGCGACACATCCGAGACGTCCAGGCCGACCTTGCCGACGCCATTCAGGTGCAACTACAGAAGCGCAACCGATCGGCAGAACAGCTGCCCGATGCCAAGCTGCGCGCCACGGTGACGGCGCGTTGTATCGCGGCCGCGGTGTTCGGGGCGATGGAGGCGTGGATGTTGGGGGAGGACCGCTCGCTCGGCGAACTGGCCCGGGTGAGCCACCTTGCTCTGGAGGCCCTGCGGAACGGCATCACCGACACCTGGCGGCCGGGAGAAGTTTCGTCATAATTGACAAAACTTGCGGCGTCGTGCCAGCCTCCAAGTCTGGGAGGGCGTCTGGGATCGTCTGGGAGGTCTCGAAAAAAAATGTCTGACTACGACGCGATCGTCATTGGTGCGGGCCACAACGGGCTGACGGCAGCGGTGCTGTTGCAGCGGGCCGGCCTGCGGACCGTATGCCTGGATGCCAAGCTCTACGCCGGCGGCATGGCCTCCACCGTGGAGCTGTTCGACGGCTACCACTTCGAGATCGCGGGATCGGTGCAGTTCCCCACCTCGGCCGAGGTCATCGGCGAACTCGGTCTGGACACGCTGCCGACGGTCGACCTCGAGGTGATGGCGGTAGCGCTGCGCGGTGTCGGCGACGACCCGCTGGTCCAGTACAGCGACCCGATGAAGATGTTCGCTCACCTCAACGAGGTGCACGGCGCCGACGCCGTGGCCGGCATGGGCGGGTTGATGATGTGGGCCCAGGCGCCGACGCGCGCACTGGGCCGCTTCGAGGCCGGCACCCTGCCGAAGACCTTCGACGAGATGTATGCCTGCGCCACCAACGAATTCGAGCGATCGGCGATCGACGACATGCTGTTCGGGTCGGTCACCGAAGTGTTGGACCGCTACCTCCCGGACCGCGAGAAGCACGGTGCCATCCGCGGCTCGATGACCATGCTGGCGGTCAACACCCTGTACCGCGGACCGTCGACGCCGGGCAGCGCCGCGGCCCTGGCCTTCGGCCTCGGGATGCCGGAGGGCGACTTCGTGCAGATGAAGAAGCTGCGCGGCGGCATCGGCGCGCTCACCGCACACCTGGCCCACCTGTTGGAGGCCGACGGCGGCGAGGTCCGACTCCGTTCCAAGGTCACCGAGATCCTGGTCGACAGTGGTCCGTCCGGGGCCAGGGTCAGCGGCGTCCGCACCGAGGCCGGTGACACGCTGAGCGCGCCCATCGTGGTTTCGGCCATCGCCCCCGACGTCACCATCAACGAACTGATCGACCCCGCGGCGGTGCCGTCGGAAATCCGGGACCGCTACGCGCGCATCGACCACCGCGGCAGCTACCTACAGATGCACTTCGCGCTGAACGAGGCGCCCCGTTTCGTCGCGCCCTACGAGGCGCTCAACGACCCGAGCATGCAGGCATCGATCGGCATCTTCTGCACACCCGAGGAAGTCCAGCAGCAGTGGGAGGACGCCCGCCGGGGAATCGTGCCCGCCGACCCGACCGTCGTGCTGCAGGTCCCGTCCGTGCACGATCCGGACCTAGCGCCGCCGGGCAAGCACGCCGCTTCGGCGTTCGCGTTGTTCTTCCCGATCGAAGGCGGTGCCGACTACGGCCAGGCGAAGATCGAGATGGGCCAACGGGTGATCGACAAGATCAACCGGTTGGCGCCGAACTTCGAGTCGAGCATCATTCGGCACACCACCTTCACCCCCCGGCACATGGGGGTGATGTTCGGGGCTCCCGGTGGTGACTACTGCCACGGGCTGTTGCACTCTGACCAGATCGGTCAGAATCGGCCGGGCCCGAAAGGCTTTATCGGCCAACCGATCCCGGTCGAGGGTCTGTACCTGGGCAGCGCCGGGTGCCACGGTGGACCGGGCATCACCTTCACCCCCGGCTACAACGCGGGCCGCGCGGCCCTGGCCGACCGCTAGCCGCGGCCGCCAGGCCGCGCCAGTCTCCCGACGCGGCCCGTCACCTGGCCGCCGCCTGGCCGCCGCGTGGCCGCGTGGCCGCGTGCAAGCCCGCGGCGCGCGAGCCTGAATCTCTGCAGGAAAAGATCGAGTGGCGACCTGCCAGGTTTCAGGCTCGCGATTAGCCGCGGATCAGCCGCGGCCCGTCACCTGGCCGCCGCCTGGCCGCCGCGTGGCCGCGTGGCCGCGTGCAAGCCCGCGGCGCGCGAGCCTGAATCTCTGCAGGAAAAGATCGAGTGGCGACCTGCCAGGTTTCAGGCTCGCGATAACCTTGCCTGCACAATTTCCGAGCTCGGGGGAGGCCCGCGCGCTTGATCGCGGCCGATCCGCGGCTGTTCTGGCAGAGAATTCCGCCCGCCGTAGTTCTACGTTGGCGAGAAGGGGTCGAGCTAAGCCCGGTCGTTCTCCCGCTTGAGCAGATCGTCCAACAGGGCGGTGAAGTCGTCGGGGCGTGCCGGCGTGCAGGCGGGCTGCGGCCGCTCACCGGGGATGTCGAAGGTAATCAGCATCGACTTCAACGGCCGGTACACATCCAGCGGCAGCCAACGGCGCCGGTTGAGGTCGGGGCTACCCCAGATGTTGAACCGAGCCATCAGCAGACCCAGCGGTTCGGCCTTATAGCCGCGGATCTTACTCACCGGGATGACCTTGGCGGTGCCGGACGGGAAGTCGTACCGACGCAGCGTAATGGCCTGGCGGTCAGCCTGAATCACGCCGTCGTCATAGAACTGCATCATGCGCGCGAACTCCGTAACTCGTGACCGCGGGTGGTAAGGCAGCGACCGTCATCGAGTCGCCACTGCCAACCGTGGAGGTTGCAGGTTAGCGTGTTCCCTTCCACCACACCAAATTTCGACAGATCAGCCTTGAGGTGCGGGCAGCGGCGCTGAATCTCCCAGCCGTCCAAGGTGATCGAGGCGGAATCGTCATGGGTCTCGGCGAACCAGCCGTCGGCGTAGGCGATTCGCTCATCGGTCAGGCACTTGAAGAACGTGTACAGATATTCGTTGTAGCCGCCGACCCGCCAGGCCTTGAACCGGGTGGACAGGAATATCGTGTTGACCCAGTCGGGTTCCTGGTCGCGCAACACGGTGCGAACGAGTTCGGGCTCGATGGCAAACCCGTACCGGAACTTCTCGTCGGGAATGCGTTCTCGCACCGTACGTTTCGGAAAGTCCAGGACGACGGTTTCAAGGCCGAGGACCAATTCCACGGGATAGCCGATGCCGTCGCAGATCTCGTTGCTCTGCAACATGATCGGTTCGAACAGCGCCCGCAGCGGTTCCAGCAGCGGCTCCCCGGACGCCGGCGCCCAGGTGGCCTTCTCCGCTGCCAGCACCGGTGCCATCCGTTCGGCATAGTCCGCGATGTACGCCGACTTGCCCGTGGTGAAGATCGCCTCGACCTGATCGGTGGGCAGCGGGTGCGTGAGCGAATTCAGTGTGGTGCCGGTGAAATCCGCGACGGACCCGGGGATCATCAACAGGCCGCCATCGTGGCCGTGGGTGCGCATCTGGTCGAGGAACACCATCTGGTCAGGGAAGATGTTGGCCGGGTCACCCTGGTCGTCGTTGAGTTGGCGCAACTCGGGGTCCAGGAAGCAGGGAGGTCCGGCCGACGGCACCACCCACGTCGCGCCCACCTGCGCGATGTATTGGCGCGCGCGGTCCATCTGGCGCTGCCGCTTTTGGGTGCCGAACGCCTCCTTGGCGCGGGCGGGCATGTCGTAGACCATCGGGTACCAGATCGCGCCCGAGTACTGCAGCAGATGCACGTCGATGTGGCCGAAGTCCGCTGCCAGCACGTCCAACTCGACGGGGCGCGCGTCGTTCATGTTGAAGACCGTCGTCTCGCCGTCGGAAACGACCAGTGCCGAGTCACCGATCGGGCCGTCGGCGGGGGCGCGCAGGGCGATGATCATGATGTCGAGGTCGCCCTTGGGGCCCGACAGCTGGTGCTGGACGGAGTCCGTGGTCTCGAAGAACCGGTGAAAGCCCAGCTTCCGCAACTCGTTTTGCAGGTCGGGCACCGGGAAATCGGGCAGCAGGACGACCGCGTCCTTGTTGACGTGCTCGGTGAGCAGCTTGGCGTCGAAGTGGTCCTTGTGCAGATGCGAGACGTACAGGTAGTCGCAGTCGCCCAGGGCGTCCCAATCCAGCGTGCTGTTGTCGGGAAAGGGAAACCACGACGCGAAGTACGCGGGGTTGACCCAGGGGTCGCAGAGGATGCTGCCCGCCCGGGTCTGAATCAGAAAGCCGGCGTGGCCGACGCTTGTGACCTGCACAAATGCCTTTCAAATCCGTTTTCAAAGACGGTTGGATTCCGCCACGAGCTTAGCTTGAATCTCAAAGGTCGGGGTCTTGCCACAGCCGCTGGTAGTAGTCGATGCGCGGCGGGTCGGGCTCGATGCCGTAGGCGGCGAACAGTTCCGCCTCCCAGTTGCGGCCGGGGTAGTTCCAGCCCAGCGAAAGGGCGGCCACCGCCAGATCGGCCCACCGGTCAGCCACGCCGAGCTCGCCGAAGTCGACGTGGCCGCAGTACCGGCCGGCCTCGTCGAGCAAGGTGTTCGGCGCGCACGCGTCACCGTGGCAGACGACCAGCCGATCGATCGGCGGTGGTTCGGGAAGGTTGGCGCGGTGCGCCGGGTGCAGCACCGGCAGCCGCGCCTGGACCGACCAGTCGAACGGACACGACGACACGGGCAGGCTGTCGTGCAGGGTGCGCAACCCCACCCCGATCGCGCGGACCGCGAGCTCCGGGTTGGCCCGCCAGCGGGGGTGCACCGCGGACAAGCCGGGCAGGCCGCGGGTGCGCAGCCACGACCAGTCCCCGTCGGCCCCGAAATCCAGGACCTCCGGCACCGGGATGTACTGGCCGGCCCAGCGGAGCCGTCGTGCTTCGTTCGGGAAGTCGGCCCACTCCTTGGCAACCTTGATGTACTCGGCGCCGGCGCCCACCCGGAAGGTGACGCCGCCCAACTCGTTGAGCCAGATTGCGCGCACCGGCCGCCCGGCGGCCAGCCGGTGTACGACCTCAGGCACCTCCGGCGGCGACGACGGAAAGGACAACCGCCACCCCCTCCGACTTCGGGTTTTACCCACTTCTGGCACGAGCACTAGGCTGAACTGCTGTGGAACCGGTATACGGCACTGTCATCCAGATCGCCCGCCTGATATTTCGAGTACAGGGTCTCAAGATCACTGTGACCGGCGTGGAGAACCTGCCGACCAGCGGCGGCGCCGTCGTCGCCATCAACCACACCGGCTACCTCGACTTCATGCTGGCGGGCCTGCCCTTCTATCAGCAGGGCCTGCATCGCAAAGTGCGGTTCATGGCCAAGCAGGAGGTGTTCGACCACAAGATCACCGGGCCGATCATGCGTTCGCTGCGGCACATTCCGGTGGATCGAGCGAGCGGTGGCGCTTCGTTTGATGCGGCGGTCGAGAGGCTCAAAGCCGGCGAGTTGGTGGGCGTCTACCCGGAGGCGACGATCAGCCGCAGCTTCGAGATCAAGGAGTTCAAGAGCGGCGCCGCCCGAATGGCGATCGAGGCCGGGGTGCCGATTCTTCCGCACATCGTCTGGGGCGCGCAGCGCGTGTGGACCAAGGGCCACCCGAAAAAACTGCTTCGCCCGAAGGTGCCGATTCAGGTGGTGGTCGGCGAACCGATCGAACCCACCCTCCCGGTCGGCGAACTGAGTGCTCTGCTGCATTCGCGAATGCAGCACTTGCTTCTCCAGGCGCAGGAACAGTACGGGCCGCATCCGGCGGGTGAGTTCTGGGTGCCGCGCCGGTTGGGTGGTAGTGCCCCCACGCTGGCCGAGGCGGCGCAAATGGACGCGGAGGAGGCGGCAATGAAGGCGGCGCTGCGCGCCGAGCGGGCTCATCCCGCCCGAGCACCGGAGCAGTGATCCGTGGCGGAGCCGATTTACCGCGCCTGCGAAGAGCTGGCCAAGCTGCTGGTGCTGGCGACCAGAGCGCAGATCACCTACGTCGGGGAAGAAAACATCCCCGAACGCGGGGGCGCCGTGATCGCGATCAACCACACCAGCTACGTCGACTTTCTCCCGGCTGGGTTGATCATGCGCCGCCGACACCGCCGGTTGAGGTACATGCTCAAGGCCGAGATGCAGAAGGTGAAGATCGTCAACTTTCTGATCAAGAAGAACGGGGCCATTCCCGTCGAACGCAGCTCGGGCGCGGATGCGTACGTCCACGCGGTGCAGGCGCTACGGGACGGCGAGTTGGTCGCGGTCTATCCGGAGGCCACGATCAGCCGTAGCTTCGAGCTGAAGGATTTCAAGACGGGCGCCGCGCGCATGGCCATCGAAGCGGACGTCCCGATCATCCCGCTGATCGTCTGGGGTGCACAGCGGATCTGGACCAAGGACCATCCACGTCAACTAGGCCGCAAGAAGATACCGGTGACGGTGGCGGCTGGTCCGCCGTTTCGGGCCGCCGAGGACATCGCGACGACCAACCAAATGCTGCGTGACGCGATGAACACGCTCCTGCACCGCGTGCAGGAGAGCTATCCAATGGAGGCCGGCGCGTGGTGGGTGCCGCGCCGGCTCGGTGGTAGTGCCCCCACGCTGGCCGAGGCGGCTCAGTTGGACGCGGCCGAGTTGGTTAGCCGTTCACAGCATCATTCAAGGTCGGGGGAAGGATAATCAGGGCATGGCGGAACCGTTTTTCCGATTCATGGAATTTTTTGTTCCATCGGTAGTTGCGCTGAACGGGAACAAGATCAATTACGAGGGCCTCGAGCACATTCCTAGCCACGGTGGCGCCCTGATCACGCTGAATCACACCAGCTACGTGGACTGGATTCCCGCCTCGCTGGCCGCGCTGGAGCGCAAGCGGCGGCTTCGATTCATGATCAAGGCGGAAATGCAGGACGTCAAAGCCGTCAACTACGTGATCAAGCACACCCAGCTCATCCCGGTCGACCGCTCTCTGGGCCACGAGGCGTACGCCGTTGCGGTGCAGCGGTTACGCGAGGGCGAAATCGTCGGGTTGCATCCGGAGGCAACGATCAGTCGCAGTTACGAACTGCGCGAATTCAAGACCGGTGCGGCGCGGATGGCGATCGAGGCGCGGGTGCCGATTATCCCGATGATTGTTTGGGGGGCACACCGGATTTGGCCTAAAGACCACCCGAAGAAGCTGTTCCGCAACAAGGTTCCGATCGCCGTGAAAATCGGAGCCCCGATGTGGCCGCAAGGCGACCTTGAAACGTTCAATCGCGCCTTGCGCCAGGTGATGAACACGATGCTCTACCAGGTGCAGGAGGAATACCCGCATCCGCCGGGGGAATATTGGGTGCCGCGCCGACTGGGCGGCAGCGCGCCGACCCCCGAGGAGTCCAGGGAATTCCGCATCGCCGAACTCGCGGAGCGGATGCAGAAGCGCGGGCACGACGGCGTGAGCCGAGCCAAACCCGACCGAGGTAGATCGCGCTGACAACATCAAACGCGTCGCCGGCCCAGCGGCCGGCTCTCATCGCCTGCGACGTAGACGGCACTTTGTTCAATCACGACGAAACCGTCTCCCCCCGCACTCGGGCCGCGGTGCACGCCGCGGTTGCCGACGGCGCCCAGTTCGTCATAGCCACCGGCCGCCCGCCGCGCTGGATCCGGCCCGTCGTCGAGGAGCTCGGCTTTGCTCCGATGGCGGTGTGCGCCAATGGCGCAGTCATCTATGACCCCTCCACCGACACCGTGGTGTCAGCGCGCACGCTGTCCGTCGACACCTTGGCGCAGTTGGCGGAGATCGCGACGCGGGTGATACCCGGCGCTGGGCTGGCCGTCGAGCGGATCGGTGAACGCGCGCACGACACGGCGTCCCCCCAGTTCGTCAGCTCACCGGGCTACGAGCACGCCTGGCTCAATCCGGACAACACCGAGGTGTCCGTCGAGGACTTGCTCAGTGCGCCGGCGATCAAGCTGCTGATCCGCAAGGCGGGCGCAACCAGCGCCGATATGGCGGCCGAACTGGCTGGGCATATCGGTACCGAGGGCGACCTGACGTACTCGACCAACAACGGCTTGATAGAGATCGTGCCGCGCGGCATCAGCAAAGCCACGGGTGTCCGCGAGGTCGCCGATCCGCTGGGCATTCCGGACGCGGCCGTGGTGGCGTTCGGCGATATGCCCAATGACGTGCCGATGCTGCTGTGGGCGGGTCGTGGGGTGGCGATGGCCAATGCGCACCCCGCCGCGCTCGCCGCCGCCGACGAGGTCACGGCCCCCAACAGCGAGGACGGCGTCGCACGAGTTCTGGAGCGGTGGTGGCGTTAGGTCGGCAGCCAATGGTGGTATGGAAGAGAGCCCGCGTGCGTGATGTCGCCGCGCACGGCCCGAATCGACCGGAGGACAGCTAGTGGGGGACGACGAAGACCCACCAGGCAAGGGCGGGTCCGAGGAGAGCGCGTCCAGCGAACAACCTGACGCGCAACCGCCTCAGTCGGGGGACAAAACACCGGAGGGGCTCAAGTCGACGGATGAGCCGTCGGAGGGGCCGAGGATATCGCAGCCATGGAAGTCGGCCGACCAAGATAAGCGGGCCAGACCCACCAAGTCACGTCCGCCGGGGACCCCCGGCAGCGTCAAGTTCCAGGACGCGGAGACGACCAAGCCCCGCCCGCCGACACCAGCGGAGCTGCGGGCACGCAGGAAGTTCGAGGAGAAGCAGCGCGCATTCGAGGAGGCGCGGCGCGCGGCGGAGGAGAAGCGTCGCAAGCAGAAGCGGGTCCTGATGGGCTCGGCGGCCGCGGTGGGCGTGGTGGGTCTGGTGGCGGCCTTCGGGTATTGGATGTTTTCCCCGGAGCATGTCACCGCGCAATGTGTGCAGGACGATCCCAACGGCCAACCGGTGGTCGTCCCGGACAGCTACTGCACCGGCCACACCGCGGGCATGAACGGGTTCTTCTTCTGGGGCGGACACCAGTACCGCTACTACTACGGCAGCAGGGGTTCGGTCGGGCAGCGACCGATCGGCGGAACCACCGCCCGTCCCCCGGGCGCACACATCACTACCAAGTCGGGCACCACGGTTCAGCGCGGTGGCTTCGGCGGAGGCGGGGGCAAGGGGAGCAGCGGCTCGTGAGGCGCGGCAGGACGACCCCGCGGCCTAATTGGCAGTCGATCGTCGAATCGCAAGGGTTGGTGTATGGCACGCCGGCACGTGACGCGAGCGGCGCCGCCCGGCCGTACTGGGACGAGTCGGTGTACTACGAGTTCGAGATGGACGAGATCCTGGCCCTCGAGGCCGACGTCGAACTGCTCCACTCGATGTGCCTCAACGCCGTCGAGCAAGTGGTGCTGATGGAGCGGTACGCGGATTTCGGACTGCCGGAATGGAGTTGGCCCGCGATCGCCGAATCATGGCGGCGCTCCGATCCGCATGTCTATGGCCGCTTCGACTTGCGATACGACGGGCGACGGCCGGCGGTGCTGCTCGAGTACAACGCCGATACGCCGACGACCTTGTTGGAAGCCGCGATCCTGCAATGGTATTGGCTCAAGGACAAGTTCCCCGATGACGACCAGTGGAACTCGCTGCACGAACAACTGGTTGACCGATGGAAGGTCGTGGGCGATCAATTGCCCACCAACCACCTGCATCTGAGTTGGTCGGGCGTGGAATACACTGGCGAGGACCAGATTACGACGACCTACATGCAGGAGACCGCGGCCGAAGCCGGCTTCGAGACCATCGGCCTGATAATCGAGGACATCGGCTGGGACAACGCCCTGGAACGGTTCGTCGACCTGGAAGAGGCGCCGATCCACGCGATGTTCAAGCTGTATCCCTGGGAGTGGGTGCTCGACGACGAGTTCGGCAAGTACGCGGTGTCGAGTCTGCCGCAGACGATGTGGATCGAGCCGTTGTGGAAGACACTGCTTTCCAACAAGGCGATCTTGGCGGTGTTGTGGGAGATGTACCCGGGACATCCGAATCTGTTGCCCGCCTACCTGGACGACCCGCACGAGCTGACCGAATACGTGCGCAAGCCGAAGCTCGGCCGCGAGGGAGCGAATGTCACCATCGTGGGCGCCGGGATGGAGACGGCGACCGGGGGCGTCTACGGCGAAGAGGGCTTTGTCTACCAATTGCTGGATCCCTTACCAGAATTCGACGGAATGCGACCCGCGCTGGGTGCCTGGATCGTCGGTGATTCGTCCGCCGGCCTGGGCATCCGCGAGACCGCGGGTTTGATCACCGACGACGGCGCAGCTTTCGTCCCACACCGAATCCCTTTGAAGTGAACGGAGATCATCGATGACGACAACCATCGTGGCGCTGGCGCCGGAATATTGGAGTCGGCTCGGCCACGGGGTCAGTGCCATCGTTTTGTACGCGATCCTCGGGCTGGTGCTGATGATCATCGGCTTCTATGCCATCGACTGGACCACGCCCGGGCATCTGCGCCGTTTGGTCAGCGCGGGAAATCCGAACGCGATCATCGTGACCGCGGCGGGGATGGTCAGTATGGCGCTGATCGTGGTGCTGGCCATCTACTCGGCATCGGGCCAATTGGTTGAGGGATTGTTGGCCGCGGCGCTCTACGGGTTGGTCGGGATCGTCGCACAGGTTGGGATGATGCGGATCGCGACGCTGGTGCTCGGCATCGACGTCGACGCGTTGTTCCATGCCGAGGAGTACCGCTACGAGTCGCGCATCGTGGCTTCAGCGCAGATCGCGTTGGGGCTCGTGGTCGCGGTCGCGATCCTGTGAGTTTTGTTGCTACGCGGTCGGTCTGATGGCTAGCGCGACTTGCTGAGGTATGTAGTTGACCAGCAGGGGAACCAGCCCCATGAACGGCGTGCCGAAGACGGTGATTTCCACCGGATTTGGGGGTGGGAAAGGCGGATTCGGGGGGACCCAGCCGGGGAAGGTCATCGTCGCGGTCACAGGGTGGGGTGGAACGAGAATCCCGTCGAACGGCAAGTGCAGGGTGATCAGTATTTCCGTCGGTAACGGTGCTAGGAGGCCCGTCGGGACCGGTACCGCCACGTCCAAAGTGGTGGCGAGGTTGAGGTAGCCGTTCAGCGTGTTCGCCGGAAGGTCGATGAGCGCACCCAGTGCGCCCAGACCGTTGCCGGCCCATAGGGCCTGCTGAATCGACTCCAGGCTGGTGGCGAAGGCATTCAGTCCGGCGAACGGCGCACCCACCGCCGCATAGGAGAGAACCAACGGCATCCCGAAGAAGGCGCTGAGGGTTCCGGCGGCGAAGTCAGGAATCGATGGAGTGGGTGGGTTCGGGGGCGTCGGCGGTATGTACATTTCCGCCTCGATGCTCGGGGTAGTGGAGACGACGAGCACGTTGGTGAGATTCTGCGACATCTGCTTGAGGATGGGTACCGATGTCAGGTTCGTCAGGTATTGCGCCTCTTGCCCGCCGATGTCGAGCAGGGCGAAGAAATCTGCCAGCGGCCCGAGCGGCACGGGTTTGGCTATGGCGAGCACCGAATTGTCACCCGGAGTGGTCACCACGACGTTGCTGGTGTCGAACCCGGTGATCAGCAGGTTCGCGGTGGCCTGACCGAGGGTGGCCACCGAGGCGTTGAAGTCGCCCGCGAAGAACTGCTGTATCGACGTGTGAACCCCGGTGCGGAACGCGGGCAGCCCGTTCCACAGGCCGTTCATCATCTGGTTGAAGGTGTGGCCGAAGGCCTGGGCGAAGGCGACCTGCTGGCCGATGAACTGTTGGGTGTACTGCGCAAACGGGAAGTTGATGAGCCCTTGGATGCCGGTCTGGACGGCCGACGGCAGATTGACGAGGTTCTGGGGGAAGTTCTCGATGAAGCTGCGAACTCCGTAGGAGATCATCTGCGAGTAGCGCAGCCAGTTGCCGCCGACCGCCTGGAGCATCGGGAACGGGTACGCCTCCCAGGCGGCGAAGAGCGCCCGCAGGTTGGTAGACGTGTTTTCGAAGAGCCGCACGTAGGCGCCGCCGGTGGCGGTCTCCGCGGTGGCCACGCCTCCGCCGTTGAGGAATGTCTGGACTTGCCCGGTCAGTGCGCTCGCCGTCTGCCTGGCGTTGGCGAGTTCGGCGTTGACGTACGCGGCCGCCCCGCCGTTGAGCAAACGTACGAATTCGGCATGGAAGTTGGCCGCTTGGTTGTTAACGGCTTGAAATTCCGCGCCGAAGCTGCTGAACAGCCGCGAGATGGCCACCGACACCTCGTCGGCGGCAGCGGTGGCGATGCCGGTGGTGGAGCCAGCGGCGGCGGTCGCTGCCTCCTGCAGCGTCGAGCCGATGCCGGCCAAGTTGCCGGCCGCAGCCGTCACTGCCTCCGGCGCTGTGACCACGAACGACATGGCCCGGTCCTCCTGATGGTCTTATTGACGACTCTGATAGCCAAGGCAAATGGAGCGTAGTCTCACCCGGCCCGTCCGCGTCGGATAATGCGCGTCTCTTGTCCTAATTGCCGCATAGTGTTCGCGCAGCGGACTTTCCGTACCGTCAAGCCGCACCCGTGACAACCAGACTCAGGGTGATCAACAGTCATGTCCGTCCCGTAGGGGCTAAAGATCAGCACGCGCTTACCGGTGGGACAGATCAGTTGGAGGACGACCCAACAGGACGTCAGTCAGACGCAGGGTCGCCGCGGGCAGCGGCTGCCACGACCATCATCGACCAGGCCGCTTTATCAGCATCAATGTCGTACCTCGGACGTACAATTCGAACATGAGTTCGAGTAGCCAAGGGGCGTTCGCCGCGGCGTATGACGCGCTGCATGAGGCGGTGTCGGCCGTGCTCGAACTGTGCCCGGAGATGTTGAGTGGGCGGGAAAGCTTGCAGTACTTAGAGGCGTTGATCACCGAGGTGCGCCGGTTGCCGGTGGCGCGGCACGCGTTGATCCATCACCTGCAAACCCAAACCAGCGAAGAAGAGTTGGGCGGCAAGCTGGCGCGGGTGCTGGCCAACCGGGTGCGCATCACCCGCGGGGAAGCCAACCGCTGGATCGGCGAAGCCGCCGACCTCGGACCCCGCCGGGCCATCAACGGCGAACCCCTGGAACCGTTGTTGCCGGCCACCGCCGAAGCCCAACGCCAGGGCCGCCTGGATGAATCCCACGTCCGGATCATCCGCAAGTTCTTCGCCCACCTGCCCACCGGGGTCGATCTGGACACCTGCGCCAAAGCCGACCGCGACCTGTCGAAGCTCGGTGGTGACTACCGGCCCGATCAACTGGAAAAGCTCGCGCAAAAGACCATGGACGCCATCAACCCCGACGGCGACTACACCGAAGAACAAGACCGCGCCCGCAAACGCTGCATCATCATCGGCAAACAAGGCCCCGACAAAATGTCACCGATCAGCGGCTACCTGAGCCCCGAAGCGCGCGCCACCTTCGAAACGGTGCTGGCCAAACTCGCCGCCCCTGGCATGTGCAACGCCGCCGAGAAGAAACCCTGCGTTGACGGCACCCCCTCCCAAGAGGCCATCACCGCCGACACCCGCAGCCCCGGGCAACGCAACCACGACGGGCTGCTGGCCGGTTTGCGCGCCCTGCTGGCCAGCGGCGACCTCGGCCAGCACAACGGGCTGCCGGCCACCATCATCATCACCACCACCCTGCAGGAACTCGAAGCCGCCGCCGGCACCGGCCTCACCGGCGGCGGCACCCTGCTACCCATGTCCGATGTGATCCGCCTCGCCCGCCACTCCCACCACTACCTGGCCGTATTCGACAACGGCAAAGCCATCGCCCTGCACCACAGCAAACGCCTGGCCTCCCCCGGACAACGCATCGTGCTCTACGGCAAAGAACACGGCTGCTCCGCACCCGGCTGCGAGGTCTCCGGCTACTACTGCGAAGTCCACCACGTCACCGCCTGGGCCCAATGCCACACCACCGAGGTCAACAACCTGACCTTCGCCTGCGGCCCCGACCACCGCCTGCTCGACAAAGGCTGGACCACCCGCAAAAACACCACCAACGACACCGAATGGATCCCCCCACCCCACCTCGACCACGGCCAACCCCGAACCAACACCTTCCACCACCCACAAAAACTCCTACGCAACGGGGACGACGATGAAATCCCCTAGGGTGCAGCGTGTTCGGTGGCAAGGCGCAGGGATGCTAGCGTCGCCAACCACGCCCGCACGGTCCCAACCGTCAGGCGAGACCCGACCGTCAGCGCCGGTTGAGTCGCAACGGCACGGACACCGGGCCACGCAACGACGGCGTTGTGCTCCACCGCACGGGACCGGCCAGTTCGAGACTGTCGACTTCGTCGAGCAGGCAGTCGATGGCCGTAGCCGCCTCAAGCCGGGCGAGATGAGCGCCCATGCAGAAGTGCAGCCCGTGACCGAAGGCGACGTGTCCGGTGGTGTCGCGGTGGACGTCGAAGCGGTCGGGGTCGTCGAACTTGGCGGGATCGCGGTTGGCCGATCCATAGAACAGCAGCACCTTTGCGCCCCTGGGAATCACCGTGTCGCCGACGTGATAGTCGGTGATCGCCGTCCTGGCCGCCCACTGAACCGGCGAGCCCCAGCGTGCCGTCTCCTCGACCGCGGCGGGGAGCAGGCTGCGGTCGGACTTGAGTTCGGCGAACAACTCTGGATCCTCGGCCAGCCTGATGAGCAGCATCCCCAACAGGTTGGTGGTCGTCTCGTTGCCGGCCACCAGCAGTACCAGGACGTAGAGAAAAGCCTCCTGCTCCGTGAGTTCACCGGACACCGTTGCCGCCTGCAGGCGAGTCAACAGATCATCAGCGGGCTCCGTTGCGCGGCAGCGCATTTCAGCGTCCGAAAAGCACCGCAGGCGCAGATACGCCTGCATGGCGTTCCCCATGAGGCGCACCATGCCGGACAAGGATTGGGGACCGAAGATCTGCGCGAACTTTTCCGACACCGCCCGAAATCCCGGCCACTGCTCGCGGGGAATTCCGAGAATTCTGGCGATCACGTTGATCGGCATGGGGACGGTCAGCGCCGGGACCATGTCGACGACGTTGCCGGCGTTCAGCCCCGCGATCGCCTCATGGGCCAACTCGCGGATGTCGGTCGTCCAGATCTGGACGGCGCGCTTGTTGAACATCGGCGCGACGACGTGCCGCAACCGGGTGTGATCCGGGGGATCGGCGAATACCACCATGTTGGCCACGAAAGAACGCAGCATGACGCCGTCTCGCGACGAGAGTTTGTCGTTGGCGCGGACGGCGGCGTGCACGTCGTCATAGCGGCCGAGCATCCACACGCCCAACCGCTCATTGACCACCACGGGGTGCTCACGAATCCGCCGGAAATCGGGGTACGGGTCCGGGATGTTCCGCGCCAGCGTGGGGTCGAATGTCGTGCGCGGCAGCGCCGCGGGCGCCGAGCGCGGATGCGGCCGACGCAGATCGCGGTAGCCGCCGGTCGCCACCGGACGCCAGATGTCGCCTACGGAGCTGCGCGCCGCCGAGACGAGGGCCCGCGGCGGCGGCTTGAGCAGATCGGTCGCCACGCCGAAGACGCTAAGGCCTGGTACGTGTAATGGGAATAGCCGATCGTGCCTGTCCTGCGTTGATGCTGCGGTTTGGGCGGTGGTTACTCGCACTTCGTCGCCCTGGGCGCAGAGTCAATGTGGCGGCGGGGTGCCAGACCCCTGAGCTCCTAGCCGCGCAATGCCTTCGGCGGCACGGTGCAGGCGACCAGCGAATCGGCGTCAATGGTGCGGGGCTGGTAGGGAAGCGCCGACAATCGCGCCGACATGGTCGCCACGGGATCGTCCCGGACGGGTCCGGACAGCCCGGACAGAAACGCCCACTCGTGCTCGTCGCTACCGAAATAGACGACGGTGTCGAAGGTTTCGCGAAAGCGTCGCCAGGACCAATGCAGCGTCTCGTTGCGCCACAGCGTCGGACAACCGGCCTGCCCGACCACCACATGGCCGATCTTGCGGCACCTTTCCAGGAACCCAACGTCGTACAGCCGATTGTGTTGGGCGGGTTCGCTTCGCTCATCGGGCAGGTCGACGACGACGATGTCGTAGGCCACGGTGGACCGGTCCACGAAGTCCCAGCCATCTCGATAGTGCATGGTCACCGGGCCGAGACCCTGTTCCGCCCTGCGCAATTCGTCGACGCTGTAGCCATACGGCAGGTGCTCCGCGCACAGCCGGACGGCTTCGCGGTCGATGTCGACGTGGTCGACGTGCGTGGCCCCGGCGGCCACCGCCAGTTGACTCACCACGCCTTCCCCGGAGCCAATCACCAATACCCGTTCCAGCTTGTCCGCGAGCAGCAGCGCCGGCACGAGCAGTGCCTCGTGGTAGACGAGCTGACTGAATTCGGTGCTCTGGCGTTCGCCGTCGCTGAACAACGCGACGCCCTGTTCGGTCCGGGCGATCACCAGATCCTGGAACTCGGTGCGCACGTCGCACACCACCTCGGACAGGTGCCAATTGCGGGTCAGGCCCGGCCCGAGCGGCTCGACGATCTCCCTGGCCGGGTGGAGCGGCAGCGCAGCACTACCATCGAAATATGTTGGCAGCGGGGCGAATCCGTTGAATTCGGTCGACGCGTAGCTCGCCGTATACGCGCCCGCCGCCTCGATCTGCACCCTGTCGCCGGGTCGCAGCGTGATCGGCAACGGGTAGTTCCGGTACAGCACGTCGTCGCCGTCGCACGTCGGGCCGGCGACAACGGCGTCGGCAACGGGATCGGCGTCGCGGTCGGAGTGCAGCCGGTATCGGATGTACTCGTTCTCGGTCTCGGCAAGACCGCCGTAGCGTCCGATGTCGAGATACACCCAGCGCCGCCCGTCGGTGCCGGCGCGCACCGCGACCACCTCAGAATGGATCGTCCCGGCCGAACCGACAAGTGCCCGGCCGGGTTCGATCACCAGATGTGGCACGCCGTCGCCGAAGTGGCGGGTCAGTGCGGCACTGATCGCGTCGGCAACCGCCGACAACTCGGGCACCGCATCCGCGTAGGCAATTGGGAACCCGCCGCCGACGTTGATCGTGGCGAGGTCGCCCACCCGAGCGAAGACTTCGGCAGCACAACGTATCCCGAGATCCCACGCCGCCGGGTCAAGCTGCTGGGAGCCGACGTGGAAGCACACTCCCTCGGGGCGCAGCCCCAGGCTCCGCGCGCCCTCGAGCAGCGCAGCGGCGTCATCCGGATCGCAGCCGAACTTGTGGCCGAAGGGCGTGACGGACGACGGAAACGCCGGTGCGATACGGCATTCCACGCTCGCGCCGGGTGCGTGCTCGGCCAACGTGCTCGCGCCATCGGCTGTGTCGAACGCAAACCGCCGCACCCCGCGGGCATACGCCGTCCGCACCGCCGACGCCTTCTTGATGGTGTTGCCGAAGGTCAGCAGCCCGCCGTCGATGCCGGCGGCACGGCATGCGTCGATCTCGCCGAGCGAGGCGACGTCGAACTCGGCGCCCTGCGCCGCGAGCAGCGACAAGATCTCCCCGGCGGGGTTGGCCTTCACCGCGTAACGGATTCGCGCCTGCGGCAACAGGCCCTGCAACGCGACGAAGTTCTCGCGCGCCCGCTCGAGGTCGATCTTCAGATACGGCGTCTCGGGCACACGACGCAGACTAGCGCCAGTGGGCAGCTGACTCAGGGCTCCGGATTCGTCGGCGGCGTGAAGTGCTCGGCCGGCACCGTCGAACCGGCGGGCGGTTGGGTGACCACCGGCGTACTGATCCCGTCGACGACCGCGAAGACGTTGCCGGTGAGCCGCTCGAAGTTCAGCGTGCCGTGCTGGAAGTTCTGGGCGATGTACAGCGGCTCCTGGAATTCGGCGCCGGTCGGCAACCCGAGCGGGCCGCGTTCGTAGCTCAGTGACGCCCAGGCGTCATAGAGCGCGCCGGTGATCGGTTGCGGGCCGGTCGCCGGCGACCAGTACATCGCGCCCTTGCCGAAGGTCACAAAGACGGCGTCGCCCTCGGCGTCGGCCTCCGCTGAGGTCGGGGGTCCGAGATAGCTCTTCATCCCGCCCATTTCCTGCCAGTGCTGGTAGATCGCGCCGCCCTCCAGCGCTTTGATCAGCTCTGGCGGCGGATCGTTGACATGCGCCGCGATTTCGCGGATCTCGTCCATCAGTCCGTAGGCGGCATTGCCGGGACAGTGGGTGTTGCTGACGTCGCGGTGCGAGAAGATCGTCGGCAACTTGGCCACCGCACCGGCCGGGAACACGGTGTAGGAACTGCCCGCCGATTGCAGGTCCACCTCGCCCTTGGGGTCGACGTCGTTGAGGCTCAGCCGCCAGCCCAACAGCCGGCCGACGGCACGCAGTTGGACCGGCGTGGGCGGCATGTCATCGAAATTGCCGAGCATCGCCACACCCCAGGTGTCGCGGTTGAAGCCCCCGGTGTGGGAGGCCTCGACCGCCTTGGTGAGCCCGCCGGCGCTGCCCTCGAACACCTGGCCGTACTTGTCGACCAGCGCGTTATAGGCGATGTCGCACCAGCCCAGGGTCTTGCTGTGATACGTGTAAATCGCCTTGACGATCCCGGCGGATTCCAGCGGCGAGTAGTCGTTGCTGCCCGCGGTGTGGTGGACGACGGCGGCGCGTACTCCCCTGTCGTACCGCGGGCTTCCGCAGCGCAGTGACTCGTCGGCACCCCATTCCGCTCGGCTGATGATCGGCGGCGCCTGGCCCGGCATGGTCACCCCGGTCGGCGGCGTCCAGTGGATTTCGGACGGCGCCAGCGGCGGCGGGGAGATCAGGATGGCGGACAAGTTCTGCCCGAAGGGCTGTTCCTTGGTGGCGGGACGGTAACCGAGACCCCTGTCACGCGAGGAGTCGTGCGACGAAGGAGACGACCCGGGCGGGGCCTGCGTCACCGGAGCGTCCGCCGGGCGGGTCACCGCGATCTGCACGGTCGTTGTGCTGCCGACGAACACCGGAGAGGTCCCCCGGGCCTCCTCCGCACCGCCGCCGGTGCCGTCGACGGCGTCTAGCGTTGCAGTCTCGTACTCGGCCTGGTACCAGGGTCCCCACGACCCGTCCGGCCTCTTCGCGCGCACCCGGGTGGAGGTGCCGGACAGGTCGCCGGTGAGCGCGACCAGGGAGAACGGGGTGTCCTGGGTGAGTTCGCGCACGGTCTCGCCGCCACCGAGTCCCACCAGCGGCTGCTCGTTGAGCCGAGTGTCTTGGTTCGTGGTCGGCCGCGCGTGGTTGTTCCCGAAGGGCGGGGTGTGCAGCAGCCCCGAGACGATGACCACCGTTGTCGCTACAGCGGTGAGCAGCATCGTCGGTGCGCGGCTACGGGAGAGCACCAGGCGATGTTACTTGTGTGCCTAATGTTTCACGTGAGACGACACGGCATTTGTGGGACCAAACATGTCGACGACACCGCAGAGGATTAGGTGCTGGGCGGGGGTTGCCGAGCGTGACTCTGCGGTGTCGTCAGGTGACAGGTCGGTGGAGTTGTTAGGTGACCGGGATGAGGTCCGTGGGGGCGGGAGCTGCGGGCACCGCCGCCGCCACGGCCGGTGCACCGGGCACCGCGGGTGCGCCGGGGACCGGCAGCGCCGGCGCGCCAGGAATGGCAGGTGCGGCGCCCGCCGGAGCGGCCCCGCCGGCGTTTTGGATGCCCTGCATCATCGCCGGCATGACCAGGCCCTTGATCAGGTCGATCGCCTGAGTGGCGCCCAACTGGTTCGCCAATTGCATGACGTCGTTGACGAGTCCGCCGCCGCTGCTGCCGCCTGCGCCGCCGGTGGGCGTCACCGGGTAAAGGCCCGTGCCGGCGCCCAATGACGGGTCACCCAGGATCGGGTACGTGCCATCGAGGCCGGGGTCCAGTCCGACCGGAGTGGTGATGGGCACCTCGCCGAGGCCGGTGGCGGCACCGGGCGCGATGCCGACCGGGCTGGTGAGCGAGGGGTCGACTCCGGCGGCCGGCAGGCCCGCGGTGGGTAGGCCGGTTGCGGGCAGGCCCGTAGTCGGCGACAGCGTGGCTCCCGGCGCACCGACCGTTCCGTACGGGTCCACCGGGGGCAGGCCAGGGCTAGCCAGGCTCGGACTGGTGAGGCCGGGGGTCGTCCCGAGCCCAGGGGTGGTGCCGAGGCCCGGACTGACGCCCAGACCAGGGCTGGTGCCCAGGCCGGGGGTCGTGCCCAGACCGGTGGTTCCGGTGGTGCCCAGCGCGGGCACCGGTGGAATGTTGATCCCGAACTGCGACAACCCCTGCGAGAGCGCCCCGATCAGCTCGTTCGGCAGGTCAGCGATGTTGGCGGCCTGCTTGAACTCGTGGTGCTCCGTTGGCTTGTTGGCCTCGGTCGCTGAGTAGACGAGGAAGTATGCACACGGACTTGCGACTGCCAGGGCTGCGACCGCGCTCATGGCTTTCGAAAGCTTGCGTCGGCGTCGGTTCGGCACGAAAGTCTCCTAAGCATTTGAAATTACAGATGTGGCGTCAGCTCAAACCCACAGGATCGATGGTACGAGTGAGATTCATGTGACTAGAGTGGCGAGATCGAATCGTGAGGCAATCGCTACGGGAGCGGTTCATAAGCGTGACGTGTGATGAACCTCGCGTGGGACGTCGCCGCAAGCGGGTTTTGGCAGCAAGGTCAGATACCCTAGGCAACCGATGACTTCACCTTCTGGTCGCTTTGACCTCTATGTTGTCGGCTCCGGATTTTTCGGCCTGACCGTCGCCGAGCGCGTTGCTACCCAGCTGGGCAAGCGCGTACTCGTCGTGGAGCGGCGACCGCACATCGGCGGCAATGCCTATTCCGAGTCCGAGCCGCAAACCGGCATCGAGGTCCACAAGTACGGCGCGCATCTTTTCCATACCTCTAATAAGAAGGTGTGGGACTACGTGCGGCAGTTCACCGACTTCACCGGGTACCAGCACCGCGTCTACGCCATGCACAACGGGCAGGCCTACCAGTTCCCGATGGGCCTGGGCCTGGTCTCGCAGTTCTTCGGCAGATACTTCTCGCCCGACGAGGCGCGCAAGCTGATCGCCGAACAGGCCGCTGAGATCGACACGGCCGACGCGCAGAACCTCGAGGAAAAGGCCATCTCGCTGATCGGCCGGCCGCTCTACGAGGCGTTCGTCAAGGGATACACCGCCAAGCAGTGGCAAACCGACCCCAAAGAGCTGCCGGCGGCCAACATCACCCGGCTGCCCGTGCGCTACACCTTCGACAACCGCTACTTCAACGACACCTACGAGGGCCTGCCGGTCGACGGTTACACGGCCTGGCTGAAGAACATGGCCGCCGACGAGCGCATCGAGGTGCGACTGGACACGGACTGGTTCGAGGTTCGCGACGAACTGCGCGCGGCCAACCCGGAGGCACCCGTCGTGTACACCGGCCCGTTGGATCGCTACTTCGACTACGCCGAGGGACGGCTGGGCTGGCGCACCTTGGACTTCGAACTGGAAGTGCTCCCGACCGGGGATTTTCAGGGCACCCCGGTGATGAACTACAACGACCTCGACGTGCCCTACACCCGCATCCACGAGTTCCGGCACTTCCACCCCGAGCGCAGTTACCCGACCGACAAGACGGTCATCATGCGCGAGTACTCCCGCTTCGCCAAAGACGACGACGAGCCCTACTATCCGATCAACACCGAAGGCGACCGTGCGCTGCTGGCCGCGTATCGGGCCAGAGCCAAGGCCGAGACGGCTTCGGCGAAGGTCCTATTCGGCGGCCGTTTGGGTACTTATCAATACCTGGATATGCACATGGCCATTGCCAGCGCCTTGAACATGTACGACAACGTCCTTGCGCCCCACCTGCGCGACGGCGTGCCGCTAGCGGAGGCGGATGGGCCGCCTCCACCTCAGGCCGCTGCGCGGCCTGCATCGTCACCGACCGGAGAACCCTCCTGATGACTGCCGTAAGCCTGATTTCCCGAATAATCCTGCCGCGGCCCGGTGAACCCCTCGACGTACGCAAGCTGTACCTCGAGGAGTCGACCACCAACGCCCGGCGGGCCCACGCCACCAGTCGCACGTCGCTGGAGATCGGCAAGGAATCCGAAGTGTCGTTCGCGACGTACTTCAACGCCTTCCCGGCCAGCTACTGGCGGCGCTGGTCGATCTGCGAGTCCGTGGTGCTGCGCGTCGAACTGTCCGGCTCCGGCCGCGTCGACCTCTACCGGACCAAGGCCACCGGGGCGCGGATCTCCATCGGAGGCCGCAGCTTCGTCGGCAGCGAAGAGACTCCCGCGACCGTCGAGGTCGAGGTGCCGTTGAAGCCGTTCGAAGACGGCGGCTGGATCTGGTTCGACATCACCACCGACACCGATGTCACTCTGCACAGCGGCGGCTGGTACGCACCCATCCCAGCGCCGGGGCACGCCAACGTCGCCGTCGGGATCCCGACGTTCAACCGGCCCGCGGACTGCGCCAACGCGCTGCTCGAACTGACCGCCGACCCGTTGGTCGACGAGGTGATCGGTGCGGTGATCGTGCCGGACCAGGGCACCCGCAAGGTGCGCGACCATCCGGACTTCCCGGTCGCGTCCGCGCGGCTGGGCAACCGGCTCTCCATTCACGACCAACCCAACCTAGGTGGCTCCGGCGGCTACAGCCGGGTCATGTACGAGGCGCTGAAAAACACCGACTGCCAACAGATCCTGTTCATGGACGACGACATCCGCATCGAGCCGGACTCGATCCTGCGGGTGCTCGCGCTGAGTCGGTTCGCCAAGACCCCGATGCTGGTGGGCGGCCAGATGCTGAACCTGCAGGAGCCGTCGCACCTGCACATCATGGGCGAGGTCGTGGACCGGTCCAACTTCATGTGGACCGCGGCACCGCACACCGAATACGACCACGACTTCGCCGAATACCCGCTCAACGACAAAGACGAGAAGAGCAAGCTGCTGCACCGGCGCATCGACGTCGACTACAACGGCTGGTGGACGTGCATGATCCCGCGGCAGGTGGCCGAAGAGCTGGGCCAGCCGCTGCCGTTGTTCATCAAGTGGGACGACGCCGACTACGGGCTGCGGGCCGCCGAACACGGCTACCCCACCGCCACGCTGCCCGGCGCGGCGATCTGGCACATGGCCTGGAGCGACAAGGACGACGCCATCGACTGGCAGGCCTACTTCCACCTGCGCAACCGGCTGGTGGTCGCGGCGATGCACTGGGACGGCGACGTCCGCGGCCTGGTCCGCAGCCACCTCAAGGCGACTCTGAAACACCTTGCCTGCCTTGAATATTCAACGGTGGCGATTCAGAACCGGGCCATCGACGACTTCCTGGCCGGACCCGAGCACATCTTCTCCATCCTGGAATCCGGGTTGCCGGAGGTACATCGACTGCGCAAGGAGTACCCCGACGCAGTGGTGCTGCCGGCGGCGACCGAGCTGCCGCCACCATCGAACCGCACAAGGGAGATGAAGCCGCCGGTGAATCCGGTGTCGATCAGCTACCGGCTGGCCCGGGGGATTCTGCACAACCTCAAGGCCGCCGACCCGGCTGCGCACCAGCGTCCCGAGTACAACGTGCCGACCCAGGACGCCCGGTGGTTCCGGCTGTGCACCGTCGACGGCGTGACCGTCACCACCGCCGATGGGTGCGGGGTGGTCTACCGGCAGCGCGACCGGGCCAAGATGTTCTCGTTGCTGCTCGCGTCGCTGCGCCGCCAGCGCCAGCTGTTGCGTCGATTCGACGAGATGCGCAAGACGTACCGGGATGCGCTGCCCGTGCTGTCCAGCAAGCAGAAGTGGGAGTCGGTGCTGCTACCGGCGGGCGACGCGGCAGCAAAGCATGGCTGACGCCGAGCCGTTAGATCCGGTGGGGGAGCCGCCAAGCGGGGAAATCGCCGCGATGGTGGCCGTCCAGTCCGCACTGGCCCACCGCCCCGGAGTGTTGCCCGCGGCGCGGGCGCTGTCGCACTTCGGCGAACACAGCCTCGGCTGGGTCATCGTGTCGCTACTGGGCGCGGTCGTGGCGCCGCGCCGCTTTGGATCCCGACGGGACTGGCTGGTGGCCGCGGTGGGCAGTTTCGCCGCCCATGCGGCAGCGGTGGTGGTCAAGCGGGTGGTGCGACGCCAACGGCCGCGCCATCCCGCCGTCGCGGTCAACGTCGGGGTGCCCAGTCAGCTGAGCTTTCCGTCCGCGCACGCCACCTCCACCACCGCCGCCGCCATCTTGCTGAGCAGGGCAACCGGATTGCCGCTGGTGCCGCTCTTGGTGCCGCCGATGGCGCTGTCGCGAATACTTGCCGGGGTGCACTACCCGAGTGACGTGGCCGCAGGTGTGGCGCTCGGCGCCGCCGTCGCGGGCGTTGCCGTGCGCGTGGACAACGGTCTGCAGGGACGTCTGCAAGGAGGTACGGCCCGTTGAGTGAAGACCTGGCTCCCCCCGTGACCGGACCGCCGACGAACCTGGTCGCCGGGGTGATCAAAGCGATCCGCCCCCGCCAGTGGGTGAAGAACGTCCTGGTCTTGGCGGCGCCGCTGAGCGCGGCGGGCCGCGGGGTGCAATACGACCTCAGCCACCTGGCGGTCCAGGTGGGGGTGGCCTTCGTGGTGTTCAGCCTGGCCGCTTCCTCGATCTACCTGATCAACGACGTACGCGACGTCGAGGCCGATCGCGAGCACCCGACCAAGCGGTATCGCCCGATCGCGGCCGGCGTGGTGCCCGAGTGGCTCGCGTACGTCCTCGCGGCGGCGCTCGGCGTGGCCTCGCTGGCCGTGTCCTGGTGGTTGACGCCGCACCTGGCGGTGGTGATGGCGGTCTACCTCGCCATGCAGCTGGCGTATTGCTTCGGCCTCAAACACCAAGCGGTGATGGACATCTGCATCGTGTCGTCGGCGTATCTGCTGCGGGCCATCGCCGGGGGCGCGGCCACCAATACCCAGCTGTCCCAATGGTTTTTGCTGACGGCGGCGTTCGCGTCGCTGTTCATGGTCGCCGGCAAGCGCTACGCCGAGCTACAGCTGACCGAGCGCACCGGCGCGGCGATCCGCAAGGCGCTCGAAAGCTACACGAGCACATACCTGCGCTTCGTCTGGACGCTTTCAGCCACCGCTGTGGTGGTCTGCTACGGGCTGTGGGCCTTCGACCGTGACCAGGGCTCGGCGGGTTGGTTCGCCGTATCGATGGTCCCGTTCACCATCGCCATCCTGCGGTACGCCGTCGACGTCGACGGCGGGCTGGCCGGTGAACCTGAGGACATCGCGTTGCGCGACCGGGTCCTGCAGCTTCTTGCGTTGGCGTGGATCGGGACCGTCGGTGCTGCTGTTGCCTTCGGCTAGCGAGAGATTCAAGGCGCTGCAGCTTCGTGGGCTGGCGCCCGCGAAGCTCGCTCGGCCTGCGCTCAAATTGACCCGGCCGGCGTTCCCGTACGACAAGACGGTCCGGATCAGCCTGTGGGTCAGCGTGGCCGTTGTCACGGTGCTGTTCGGTTGGGGCGCCTGGCAACGCCGCTGGATCGCCGACGACGGACTGATCGTGCTGCGCACGGTGCGCAACCTGCTGGCGGGCAACGGGCCGGTGTTCAACCAGGGGGAGCGGGTCGAGGCGAACACGTCGACGATCTGGACATACCTCCTCTACGTGCTCAGCTGGGTGGCCGAGCCGATGCGCTTGGAGTATGTGGCGCTGGCCGCCGCGCTGGTGCTGTCGCTGCTCGGCGTCGCATTCCTCATGTTGGGGACGGGCCGGTTGTACGCGCCCAGCCTGCGCGGGCGGCAGGCGATCATGCTGCCGGCCGGTGCCTTGGTGTACATCGCGGTGCCGCCGGCCCGCGACTTCGCCACCTCCGGCCTGGAGAGCGGGTTGGTGCTGGCGTACCTGGGGCTGTTGTGGTGGATGCTGGTGTGCTGGTCGCAGGCGCTTCGGGCGCGGCCGGACAGCCGGGCGTTCATCGGCACCCTGGCCTTCGTCGCCGGCTGCAGCGTGCTGGTCCGGCCCGAACTGGCGCTGATCGGCGGGGGCGCGCTGATCATGATGCTGATCGCGGCGCGCACCTGGCGGCGACGACTGCTCATCTTCGTCGCCGGCGGTTTCCTGCCGGTCGCCTACCAGATCTTCCGGATGGGGTACTACGCCCTGCTGGTGCCCGGCACCGCCTTGGCGAAGGACGCCGCCGGCGACAAATGGTCGCAGGGCTGGACCTACCTGCTGAACTTCAACGGCCCCTATTGGCTGTGGGTGCCGGTTGTCCTGCTGGTGCCGTTGGGCACCGTGCTGATGCTGGCGCGGCGACGTCCGTCCTACCTTCGTCCCACGCTGGCGCCCGGGTACGGCCGAGTGGCGCGGGCGGTCCAGAGCCCGCCGGCCGTCGTGGCCTTCATCCTGGTCAGCGGGCTGCTGCAGGCGCTCTACTGGATTCGGCAGGGCGGCGACTTCATGCACGGCCGGGTGCTGCTGGCGCCGCTGTTCTGTCTGTTGGCGCCGGTCGCGGTGATTCCGGTGATGATTCCGGACGGCAAGGACTATTCGCGTCAGACCGGTTATTGGGTGGCCGGGGGAGTGACCGCGCTCTGGCTGGGGGTGGCGGGCTGGTCACTGTTTGCGGCCAACTCGTCGGGCATGGGCGACGACGCCACCCACGTCAGCTACGCCGGGATCGTCGACGAACGGCGCTTCTATGCGCAGGCCACCGGGCACGCCCATCCCTTGACCGCTGCCGACTACCTCGACTACCCGCGGATGGCCGCGATACTGGTCGCGATCGACAACACCCCGGAGGGCGCGCTGTTGTTGCCGTCGGGCAACTACACCCAGTGGGATCTGGTGCCGATGATCCCGCCCGGTAGCACCCCGGGCATCCCGCCGGACCAAAAGCCACAGCACGCAGTCTTTTTCACCAACCTGGGCATGGTCGGCATGAACGTCGGCCTCGACGTCAGGGTGATCGACCAGATCGGGTTGGCCAACCCGCTGGCCGCACACACCGAGCGGCTGAAACACGGCCGGATCGGCCACGACAAGAACCTCTTCCCGGACTGGGTGATCGCCGACGGCCCGTGGGTGAAGTGGTACCCGGGCGTGCCGGGCTACCTGGACCCGCAGTGGGTGGCCCAGGCAGAGGCGGCGCTGCAGTGCCCAGAAACCCGGGCGGTGCTGAATTCGGTGCGCGCGCCGCTGACTTTGCGCCGGTTCGTGTCGAACGTGCTGCATTCCTACGCGTTCACCAAGTACCGCATCGACCGCGTTCCGCTGTATGAACTGGCCCGATGCGGCCTTCCGGTGCCGGACGTGCCGCCCGCGCCGCCGCGCGGGGATTGACCGCCGATTCAGTACTTATCTGCTACCAGTTCAGTTCCGGAGGAGCCGAATGGGGCCAAAGTGTGACGCGCGCCTCACTTTTGACAGCAACATCACAAGAACGTCACGCGACCCGATGGCCATGAGCCGCAGGCACTTGCGGAAATGTTGTTTCCGGCAGCCTGTTCAAAACCGGCGATCGGCCCGGATTTCCGCCCGAGGCGGGGTTGCAAGGTCCGCTCGGGGTGAGGTGGCGGGAGAAGTTGTGGTTGACTACACGAGCACTGCTGCGCCCTGCGCATGCAGTCCTACCTAATTCAGGAAGCGCCCAGAACTTCAGGATGCGCCTAAAAGATGAGGATGAGGAAGCAAGGATGAAGTTTGTTGACAGGTTTCGCCGAGCCGTGACAGGTATGCCACGCCGGCTCGTAGTGGGTGCCGTTGGTGCGGCCCTGCTGTCGGGTCTGGTCGGCGTCGTCGGCGGTACGGCGACCGCGGGGGCATTCTCGCGGCCGGGCCTGCCGGTGGAGTACCTGCAGGTGCCCTCGGCTGCGATGGGCCGTGAAATCAAGGTCCAGTTCCAAAGCGGCGGTGCCAACTCACCCGCGCTGTACCTGCTCGACGGCATGCGCGCGCAGGAAGACTTCAACGGCTGGGACATCAACACCCCTGCTTTCGAGTGGTACCTGCAGTCGGGCATCTCGGTCGTCATGCCGGTTGGTGGCCAGTCCAGCTTCTACAGCGACTGGTACCGGCCCGCTTGCGGTAAGGCCGGTTGCACCACTTACAAGTGGGAGACCTTCCTGACCAGCGAGCTGCCGGGCTACCTGGCCTCCACCAAGCAGGTCAAGCCGACCGGCAGCGCCGCCGTCGGTTTGTCCATGGCGGGTTCGTCCGCCCTGATCTTGGCGGCCGACCACCCCGGTCAGTTCATCTACGCCGGTTCGCTGTCTGCTCTGCTCGACCCGTCCCAGGCGATGGGTCCCACGCTGATCGGCTTGGCGATGGGTGACGCCGGCGGCTACAAGAGCGAGGACATGTGGGGTCCGAAGGAGGACCCGGCCTGGGCGCGCAACGACCCGACGCTGCAGGTTGGCAAGCTCGTCGCCAACAACACCCGCCTGTGGGTGTACTGCGGTGACGGCAAGCCGTCCGACCTCGGTGGCAACAACCTGCCCGCCAAGTTCCTGGAGGGCTTCGTGCGGACCAGCAACCTGAAGTTCCAGGACGCGTACAACGCAGCTGGTGGTCACAACGCGGTGTTCAACTTCGACGCCAACGGCACGCACAGCTGGGAGTACTGGGGTGCGCAGCTCAACGCCATGAAGCCGGACCTGCAGGCCACGCTGGGCGCGACCCCCGGTGCCGGCCCGGCGACCGCTACCGCTGCTGGGAACTCCGGCAACTAGTCACCGACTAGAACCAGAACGAACCGCTACTAATGGCGGCGGCCCTCTCGGGCCGCCGCCATTAGTTATTCGCGTGTTATCGCCCCTTTATCGGATCGATAGCAGTGTGGTTAGCTTCTTTGCGGGCCGTTGACTGTGCCGCTAGTACGCGTGGAACACGATGGAGGTGGACATGAGGGGTCTGTCGTTGCTGCTACGGCTGCTCTGCGTTGCCGTGCTGGCAATCGCGTTCGGCGGCGTGCTGGCGGGGAGTCCGGCGAGCCCGGTGGGGACCGCCAATGCCGCCCCGTTCGAGACCCTGATGGTTCCGTCGGGGGCGATGGGCCGCGACATCCCGGTGCAGTTCCTGGCCGGCGGACCGCACGCGGTCTTCCTCCTCGACGCCTGCGACGCCGCCCCGGACGTCAGCAATTGGGCCACCGCGGGCAACGCGTTCAACACGCTGGCCGGCAAGGGGATCTCGGTGGTTGCACCGGCCGGTGGCGCCTGGAGCATGTACACCAACTGGGAGCAGGACGGCAGCAAGCAGTGGGACACCTTCCTGTCCAGTGAGCTGCCCGACTGGCTGGCGGCCAACAAGGGCCTGGCACCCGGTGGCCACGCCGCCGTGGGTGCCGCACAGGGCGGCTACGGCGCCATGGCGCTGGCGGCCTTCCACCCTGACCGGTTCGGCTTCGCCGGCTCGCTGTCCGGGTTCCTCTACCCGTCGAACACATTCACCAACGGCGCGATCCTGGCCGGTCTGCAGCAGTTCGGCGGAGTGGACGGCAACGGGATGTGGGGCGCTCCGCAGCTGGGCCGTTGGAAGTGGCACGACCCGTGGGTGCACGCCGCGCTGCTCGCGCAGAACAACACCCGGGTCTGGGTATGGAGCCCGACCAACCCCGGAGCCAGCAATCCCGCCGCCATGATGGGCGCGGCGGCCGAGGCAATGGGTAACAGCAGGGCCTTCTACCAGCAGTACCGCAGCGTCGGCGGGCACAACGGCCACTTCGACTTCCCCGGTGGCGGTGACAACGGCTGGGGCTCGTGGTCCGGTCAACTGGCCGCGATGTCCGGTGACATCGTCGGCGCCATCCGGTAGCCGTACGGGTTCCTGCACGGCGTCCGCACGGCCACGCCGCGCCTCGGCGTCCGGTCCGGCGACGTTGTCGTGCGCACTCGGACAGTGGTGGAGGCGCTGCAGCGGTCGAAATTCGACCGCCTCGTTTGGAGAATCTGACTATCCGACGGGCTGGCTACCGCCATGAACAATGCCGGTATGGGTGTCAAATCTGTCGACATTAATGGCCGGATCGTGTAATTCGAATTCAGCGATCGGCCGCTTATCGACGCGGGCCGCGCACCGAGTGTGGTCATAAAACCGCTGTTCAAAGCGGTTGAGGCGCTAATCAAGCGACAAATAAATAAAAATTCTCAGGTTGCGATAAAAATATTTCAGCGCCGCGAGTTGGTCGATAGCATCTGCATAGGACAGCGCGTCTACGACGTTGCAAATCTACTTTCACCGCAATCTTCGATCGTCGTGACCTATCGGGAGGTCGGACATGTCGTATGTCGTGGTACTGCCGGATGCGTTAGGAACGGCGGCCTCGGAGTTGGCCAGTCTGGGTGCTGCGCTCAGTGGGGCCAACGCGGCGGCTGCGGCGTCGACGACTCGCTTCGGCTGCCGCCAATCGCTGGCTGTGGTGGCAGGGACCTGTTACTGGGTTGCCGCAGTGGCGGCTGGTTTGGAGACGCCCACGTGCCCGCGGACGGGGGTACTTGACGGACTGATTCCACCCGCAACGAAAATCGCCTAGCTCAGTTAAGTAATTCGAGGTCCTCGTTATCTGCCAACAATGCCGCGGCAGGTGTCTTTCGGCCGCCATTGTGCGATGAATTCAATTTCGCTTGGCCGACCCTCCCGAGGGCGGACCGATCACCAAATCTGAAATGAAATTCGCAGTTCAAACGGGATTGCACCGAATTTCCGGCCGGGTAAATAAACGATCGGCATATTTTGGAGCATCATAGTTCAACACCGCGTGCTGGTCGATATGATTGCTACCAAAAGTGCGTTTTGGACGATCCAAGATTGCGAGCTTCGCAGTAACGCGACCGTAGGCCTATCGGGAGGTCGGGAAATGTCCTTCGTCGTCGTCGTGCCGGAGGTGTTGGGAACAGCGGCCACGGAGTTGGCCGCTCTGGGTGCTGCGGTCAGCGCGGCCAATGCGGCCGCGGCGGCGTCGACCACTCAGGTGTTGGCCGCGGCGGGGGATGAGGTGTCGGCGGCTATTGCGGCGCTCTTTTCCGCTCATGGCCACAGCTATCAGGCGCTCAGTGTGCGGGCGGTGTCTTTTCAGGCCGAGTTTGTGCGGGCGTTGGCGGCGGGTGGGGGTGCGTACGGGTCTGCGGAGTCCGCGGCCGCGTCGCCGTTGCAGAGTGTGATTGATGTGGTGAATGCGCCGGTGCAGGCGTTGACGGGGCGTCCGTTGATCGGCAATGGCGCTAATGGGGCGCCGGGGACTGGGGCGGCCGGTGCGCCGGGTGGGTGGTTGATAGGCAATGGCGGGGCGGGCGGGTCGGGGGCACCGGGATCTGGGGGTGCAGGTGGGGCCGGAGGGGCAGCGGGGCTGATCGGCTCCGGTGGTGCCGGTGGTGCCGGGGGCTCCTCGGCGGCGGGGGTCGCTGGGGCTGGCGGGGCAGGAGGGAATGCGTGGTTGTTCGGTTCGGGCGGAGCTGGCGGGGTCGGCGGGATGGGCGAGTTCGGATCGAAAGGGATCGGTGGGGCCGGCGGTGCCGGTGGGGCCGCAGGCCTGTTCTTCGGCGCCGCGGGCAACGGCGGCAACGGTGGTGGCTCAGCGCTTGGCGGGAGGCAGGTCCGGAGGTCCTCCAGCGGCGGGGTCGGCGGGGCTGGCGGCCAAGGCTTCGGTAGCGATGGTGGGGCGGCGGCGGGTCAGGCTGGCGGGTGGTGGTGGTGGCTGGCGGGCGGCGCGGGCGGGCCGGTGGTGGCGGAGCTGTCGGTGGGGCTGGTGGGTCTGGTGGTAACGCTGGATTGCTGGCCGTTGGTGCCGGTGGCGCTGGTGGGACTGGGGGGAGCAGCGGGGTTGGCGCGGCCGGGGCTGGCGGGGCTGGCGGGAATGCCGGGCTACTCTTCGGCGACGGTGGGGTCGGTGGGGTCGGTGGGGCCGGCGGCGCCGGCAGCAACTCCGGCGGGGCCGGGGGCGCGGGCGGCAATGCCGGTCTGCTAGTTGGCTCGGGCGGCGCCGGGGGCGCGGGCGGCGCGGGTGGCCCTAACGGGGTGACCATCGGGGGTGCCGGCGGCGCCGGTGGCAAGGCCGGGTTGCTCGGTAACGGCGGCAACGGAGGCAATGGCGGCGCCGGGTCGGCGGCCGGCCACGGCGGTGTCGGTGGCGCGGGTGGCAACGCCGGGTTGATCGGTAACGGCGGCAACGGCGCGCACGGCGGCACCGGCCAGAACATGGGCGCGACCGGTTCCGGGGGCGTCAGTGGGTTGCTGCTGGGTCTTGATGGCTCCAACGCCCCGGTGAGCGGCTCCCCAATTCACGCTGTTCAGCAGCAGTTGTTGAATGCGGTCAACGCGCCCATTCAGGCGGCGACGGGGCGTCCGTTGATCGGTAACGGCGCCAACGGGGCGCCGGACAGCGGGGATGCTGGTGGGGCCGGTGGGTGGTTGTTCGGCAACGGCGGCAACGGCGGGTCCGGAGCCGCTGGGTCCGATGGCGGGGCCGGCGGGCCCGGCGGGATCCTGTTCGGCGCCGGTGGCGCGGGCGGGGCGGGCGGTGGCACGACCTCCGGAAACGGAGGGTCTGGCGGGAACGGCGGCTCGGCCTCGCTGCTCGGCGCCGGCGGAACCGGCGGCAGCGGTGGGAGCGTGTCGCAGAACGGCGCGGTCGGTGGTGCGGGCGGCAACGGTGGGGCCGGTGGCCTGTTCAACAGTGGCGGCATCGGCGGGGCCGGCGGGGACACTACGGGCATAGTCTCTAAGGCAGGCGCCGGCGGTGCCGGCGGGGCTGGCGGGTTGTTCGCCAGCGGGGGTGCCGGCGGGGTCGGCGGGCATGGCGAAGGGGCTGTCGGCGGAGCGGGCGGGGCCGGCGGAGTAGGCGGGTCGTTCGGGGCCGGCGGTGCTGGCGGTGCCGGCGGGGAGGGCTCCGCCGGGGGTGCTGGCGGGGCCGGCGGTGCAGGCGGCCTGTTTGGTGCCGGAGGTGTTGGCGGTTTCGGTGGTTACGGCGGCAACGTCGGTGGAGGAGGCGGAGCCGGCGGGCATGCCGGCATTTTGGCCTTCGGCGCCGCCGGCGGCAGCGGAGGATCGGGTGGCGCTGCCGGTGGTGCGAACAACGTCGCCGGAGCTGGCGGGGTCGGCGGTGACGCGGGCATGTTCTTCGGCTTCGGCGGCGCCGGGGGTGCCGGCGGATCCCACGGGAACGGCACCGGAGGGCAAGGCGGCGCCGGCGGCAATGCCGGCATGTTCATCGGCTCGGGCGGCGCCGGCGGAGCGGGTGGCAATAACGGGGGCGCCACCAACCCCGGCGGCGCCGGCGGTGCGGGCGGTAAGGGCGGTTTGTTCGGCGACGGCGGTGACGGCGGGGCTGGCGGTGCCAGCCTCGGTGCCGGCGGCGACGGCGGCGTTGGCGGCGGGACGGTTCTGATCGGCACCGGCGGCAACGGCGGCAACGGCGGGACTGGCGCGACCGATGGCACGCCCGGCTCTGGCGGCACCGGCGGACAGCTGCTCGGACAGGATGGACTAAACGGCTTGCCGTAACGAGCCGGCGCTTGCGTCGTGATCGGGCTGCGGGCCGGTCTAAACCAAGCCGGTACCGTGTAATTGAGTGCAAGCAGAGGGCGGCGCGGCCACGCTGGCACCATCCGACTCTGTTAGCAGGAGAACATGGCCAAGATCTCTCGGCGTAAACGCAACCGACTGCTCGCCTGGGCGGCTGCCGCCTCGGTGGCGCTCCTCGTTGCGCTGGTCATGGTGGCCGCCGTCGTGATTTTGCGCCACCGCGACGCACCGCCCAGTGCGGTGCCGCCGGGCGTCCTGCCGTCGGGTCCGCCCACGTCATCGCAACCGAAGAAGCCGCGGCCCGCCTACCAGGATGCGTCCTGCCCGGACGTGCAGCTGATCTCGATTCCCGGTACCTGGGAATCGTCGTCGCAGGACGACCCGTTCAACCCGACGTTCAACCCGAACGCCCTGCTGCTTGGCGTGACCGGGCCGATCTCCCAGCAGTTCCCCAGCTCTCGGGTGCAGATCTACACGGTGCCTTACCCGGCCCAGTTCCGTAACCCGATGTCCGCTGACAACCAGATGAGCTACAACGACAGCCGCGCCGAGGGCACCCGCGCGACCGTCCAGGCGATCACGGACATGAACACCAAGTGCCCGTTGACCAGCTACGTGATCGTCGGCTTCTCGCAGGGCGCGGTCATCGCCGGCGACGTCGCCAGCGACATCGGCAACGGGCGTGGCCCGGTGGACGAGGACCTGGTGCTGGGTGTGACGTTGCTCGCCGACGGGCGCCGCGAGCAGGGCGTGGGCAACATGGTCCCGCCGAGCCCGCCGGGCGAGGGCGCGGAGATCACGCTGCATGAGGTGCCGGTGCTGTCCGGGCTCGGCCTGACGATGACCGGTCCGCGGCCGGGTGGCTTCGGCGCGCTGAACGACCGGACCAATGAGATCTGCGCCGATGGCGACCTGATCTGCGCGGCTCCTAAAGAGGCGTTCAGCCCCGCCAGGCTGCCGAGCACGATGAGTACGTTGGCCGGCGGCGCGGGTCAGCCCGTCCACGCCCTGTACGGCACGCCCGATTTCTGGAATTCCGATGGCCAGCCCGCGACCGTATGGATACTCAACTGGGCCCGCGGTGTGATCGAAAAGGCACCGCATCCCAAACACGGCTGATCGGGCGGGGGACACAGCCCCAGTTGCGGCGGTAGCGAGGCTACTCGGCGGTACCTTGTGATTTGGTCTGCCGAGCACCGCCCCTTAACATTAAGAGAAATTTAAGAGCATGTGTTTGACCCGGTTGGGTCGAGGCTGGTTAAGACAGGCGCCCACGAGAAGCGCGCGCCAGTCCGGACCGGCTTGCGTGCGAAGGCGACTGCCGGCGTTGCCGGCGCCCAGATTTGACCGTCGGCTCGAGAGACCGACCTGAAAAATCGGCCCGGGGCCGACCTAGAGAGTTTTGCGACAGGAGAGGGTGGCATGGCGACCGACAAACCGACCTACCACAACCCGTTCATCATGAAAGGGAAGATCCGCTTCCCCAAGGGCACCAACTTGGTTCGCCACGTGGAGCGGTGGGCCAAGGTTCGCGGCGACAAGCTGGCCTACCGGTTCCTCGATTACTCCACCGAACGGGACGGCATCCCCCGCGACATCATGTGGTCGGAATTCAGCGCCCGCAACCGAGCCGTGGGAGCCCGCCTGCAGCAGGTCACCCAGCCCGGTGACCGCATCGCCATCCTGTGCCCGCAGAACCTGGACTACCTGATCTCGTTTTTCGGGGCGCTGTACTCCGGACGGATCGCGGTGCCGCTGTTCGACCCGGCCGAGCCCGGTCACGTCGGCCGGTTGCACGCCGTCCTCGACGACTGCACCCCGTCGACGATCCTGACCACCTCGGAGTCGGCCGAGGGCGTCCGCAAGTTCATCCGCTCCCGTTCGGCCAAAGAACGGCCGCGTGTCATCGCCGTCGACGCCGTCCCCACCGAGGTCTCCTCGACCTGGGTGGAACCCGAGGCCGGCGAGGACACCATCGCTTACCTGCAGTACACCTCCGGCTCGACCCGCACCCCGTCCGGCGTGCAGATCAGCCACCTCAACCTGCCCACCAACGTGGTGCAGGTGCTGAACTCGTTGGAGGGCGCCGAAGGCGACCGCGGTGTGAGCTGGCTGCCGTTCTTCCACGACATGGGCCTGATCACGGCACTGGTGGCCCCGGTGCTGGGGCAGAGCTTCACGTTCATGACGCCAGCCGCGTTCGTGCGCCGGCCCGGCCGCTGGATCCGTGAGCTGGCCCGCAAGCCCGAGGACACCGGTGGGGTCTACTCGGCGGCGCCGAACTTCGCGTTCGAACACGCCGCGGTGCGTGGCGTTCCGCGCGAGGACGAGCCGCCACTGGACCTGAGCAACGTCAAGGGCATCCTGAACGGCAGCGAACCGGTGAACCCGGCGTCGATGCGCAAGTTCTACAACGCCTTCAAGCCCTATGGGCTGAAGGAGACCGCAGTCAAGCCGTCCTACGGTCTGGCCGAGGCCACGCTGTTCGTCTCGACCACCCCGATGGACCAGCCGCCGCGGGTCATCTACGTGGACCGTGACGAGCTGAACAAGCAACGCTTCGTCGAGGTTCCCGCCGACGCGCCGAACGCGGTCGCGCAGGTCTCCGCCGGCAAGGTCGGCGTGGACGAGTGGGCCGTCATCGTCGACGTCGACACGGCCAGCGAGCTGCCCGACGGACAGATCGGCGAGATCTGGCTGCACGGCAACAACCTGGGTAACGCCTACTGGGGCAAGGAAGAGGAGAGCGTTCAGACGTTCCGCAACATCCTCAAGTCGCGGGTGCCCAACTCGCACGCCGAGGGGGTTCCCGACGACGGGCTGTGGGTCCGCACCGGCGACTACGGCACCTACCACGACGGGCACCTCTACATTGCGGGCCGCATCAAGGACCTGGTCATCATCGACGGCCGGAACCACTACCCGCAGGACCTCGAATACACGGCGCAGGAAGCGTCCAAGGCGCTGCGCGTCGGGTACGTGGCCGCGTTCTCGGTGCCGGCCAACGAGTTGCCGCAGAAGGTGTTCGACGACCCGCACGCCGGTCTGACCTTCGACCCCGAAGACACCTCCGAGCAACTGGTCATCGTCGGGGAACGTGCCGCCGGGACGCACAAGCTCGAATACCAGCCCATTGCCGACGACATCCGGGCCGCGATCGCCGTCGGGCACGGGGTGACCGTGCGCGACGTGCTGCTGGTGCAGGCCGGCTCGATCCCGCGTACCTCCAGCGGGAAGATCGGCCGCCGCGCCTGCCGGGCGGCCTACCTCGACGGCAGCTTGCGCCGCGGCCAAGGTTCGCCGCAGGCGTTTGCCAACGAATCGGACTGAACAGGTAGCTATGGCTGACACAGAGAACCAACCTCAGGAGAACGCGCCCGCCGGACAATCTTCTAAAGGGCCCGACATGACCGTCCCCGAGATGCGCCAGTGGCTGCGGGAATGGGTGGGCAAGGCCGTCGGGAGGTCGCCCGACGACATCGACGAGTCGGTGCCGATGGTGGAACTGGGCTTGTCGTCCCGCGACGCGGTGGCGATGGCCGCCGACATCGAAGACCTGACCGGTGTCACCCTGTCGGTCGCGGTGGCCTTCCAGCACCCGACCATCGAATCGCTGGCCACCCGGATCATCGAGGGCGAGCCCGAGCAGCCCGAGGACGACGGCGAGGCCATCGACTGGTCCCGCAGCGGGCCGGCCGAACGCGTCGACATCGCGATCGTCGGCTTGTCCACCCGCCTGCCCGGCGACATGAACAGCCCCGACGAAACCTGGCAGGCGCTGCTGGAAGGCCGCGACGCCATCACCGACCTGCCCGAGGGGCGCTGGTCGGAATTCCTCGAAGAGCCACGGCTGGCCGAGCGCATCAAGCAGGCGCGCACCCGCGGTGGCTACCTGAAGGACATCAAGGGCTTCGACTCCGAGTTCTTCGCGGTCGCCAAGACCGAAGCCGACAACATCGACCCCCAGCAGCGGATGGCGCTGGAGCTCACCTGGGAGGCCCTCGAGCACGCCCGCATCCCGGCGTCGAGCCTGCGGGGCGAGGCCGTCGGCGTTTTCATCGGGGTCACCAACAACGACTACGGCTTCATGGCCATTTCCGACCCGACCGTCGCGCACCCGTATGCGATCACCGGTAACTCGGGCGCGATCATCCCCAACCGCGTGTCGTACTTCTACGACTTCCGCGGACCATCGGTGATGGTCGACACCGCCTGCTCGAGCTCGCTGGTGGCGATCCACCAGGGCGTGCAGGCACTGCGCAGCGGCGAGGCCGACGTGGTGCTGGCCGGCGGCGTCAACGCGCTCGTCACCCCTGCCGTCACGCTCGGTTTCGACGAGATCGGCGCGGTGCTGGCACCGGACGGCCGAATCAAGTCGTTCTCCGCCGACGCCGACGGCTACACCCGGTCCGAGGGTGGCGGCATGGTCGTGCTCAAGCGGGTCGACGACGCCCGCCGCGACGGCGACCAGATCCTGGCCGTCATCGCCGGCAGCGCGGTCAATCACGACGGCCGGTCCAACGGCCTGATCGCGCCCAACCAGGACGCCCAGGCCGAGGTGCTGCGCCGGGCCTACAAGGACGCCGGCATCGACCCGCGCAACGTCGACTACATCGAGGCGCACGGCACCGGCACCATCCTAGGTGACCCGATCGAGGCCGAGGCCCTTGGCCGTGTCGTCGGCCGCAATCGGCCCGCGGACCGGCCGGCGTTGCTGGGCGCGATCAAGACCAACATCGGACACCTCGAGTCCGCGGCCGGCGTGGCCAGCATCGCCAAGGTGGCGCTCGCGCTGCACCACGACAAGCTGCCGCCGTCGATCAACTTCACCGCCCCCAGCCCGTACATCGACTTCGACGCGATGCGGCTGAAGGTGGTCGACCACGTCGCCGACTGGCCGCGCTACGGCGGCTACGCCCTGGCCGGGGTGTCCAGCTTCGGCTTCGGCGGTGCCAACGCGCACGTGGTGCTGCGCGAGGTGCTGCCCCGTGACGTCATCGAGCGTGAGCCGGAGCCGGAAGCCACGCCCCAAGCGGTGGTTACGTCCGCCGGCGGCGACATCGCCGAGGGCGAAGGGCATTCGCTGCGTTTCGACGAGTACGGCGAGATCATCACGGACGAGACGGTCGGAGTCGGCGGCGCGGACGACGAGTACGAGCTGCCCGGTGTGACCGAAGAGGCGCTGCGGCTCAAGGAATTGGCTCTGGAAGAGCTTGCGGCACAGGAGCCCACACCACCGCTGATTCCGCTGGTGGTCTCGGCGTTCTTGACCTCCCGCAAGAAGGCGGCCGCCGCCGAACTCGCGGACTGGATGGAGAGCCCTGAGGGGCAGGCGTCGTCGCTGGAGTCGATCGGGCGATCGCTGTCGCGGCGCAACCACGGACGCTCCCGAGCGGTGGTGCTGGCCCACGACCACGAGGAGGCCATCAAGGGCCTGCGCGCGGTCGCCGAAGGCAAGCAGCGGCCGAACGTGTTCAGCGTCGACGGGCCGGTGACCAACGGGCCGGTCTGGGCCATGGCCGGTTTCGGTGCGCAGCACCGGAAGATGGCCAAGAGCCTGTATCTGCGCAACGAGGTCTTCGCCAAGTGGATCGAGAAGGTCGACTCGCTGATCCAGGATGAGCGCGGCTACTCCGTGCTCGAGCTGATCCTCGACGACTCCCACGAGTACGGCATCGAGACCAGCAACGTCACCATCTTCGCGATCCAGATCGCGCTGGGTGAGCTGCTCAAGCACCACGGCGCCAAGCCGGCCGCGGTGGTCGGTCAGTCGCTGGGTGAACCGGCGTCGGCCTACTTCGCCGGGGGCCTGTCCCTCGAGGACGCCACCCGGGTCATCTGCTCCCGCTCGCACCTGATGGGCGAGGGCGAGGCGATGCTGTTCGGCGAGTACATCCGGTTCATGGCGATCGTCGAGTACTCCGCTGACGAGCTCAAGACGGTGTTCTCCGACTACCCCGACCTCGAGGTGTGTGTCTACGCCGCGCCCAGCCAGACCGTCATCGGCGGCCCGCCGGACCAGATCGACGCGATCGTCGCCCGCGCGGAATCCGAGGGCAAGTTCGCCCGCAAGCTGCAGACCAAGGGCGCCGGCCACACCTCGCAGATGGACCCGCTGCTCGGTGAGTTCTCCGCCGAGCTGCAGGGCATCAAACCGAAGAGCCCGACCGTCGGGATCTTCTCGACCGTCCACGAGGGCACCTACATCAAGCCCGGCTCGGAGCCCATCCACGATGTCGCGTACTGGATCAAGGGGATGCGGCACTCGGTGTACTTCACCCACGGCATCCGCAACGCCGTGGACAGCGGCTTCACCACCTTCCTGGAGCTGGCCCCCAACCCGGTCGCGCTGATGCAGATCGGCCTGACCACCGCTGCCGCTGGGCTGCACGATGCCCAGCTGATCGCGACGCTGGCTCGCAAGCAGGACGAGGTCGAGTCGATGATCACGGCGATGGCCCAGCTCTACGTGTACGGCCACGACCTGGACGTGCGCACCCTGTTCACCCGTGCCAAGGGCCCGGAGGACTACGCGAACATCCCGCCGACCCGGTTCAAGCGCAAGGAGCACTGGCTCGACGTGCACTTCACCGGCGACACCGCGGTGTTGATGCCGGGCAACCACGTCGCGCTACCGGACGGTCGGCACGTGTGGGAGTACGCGCCGCGGGAGAAGACCGACCTGGCCGCGCTGGTGAGATCCGCCGCGACCACGGTGCTTCCGGACGCCGTCATCACGGCGGCCGAGCAGCGAGCGGTGCCCGGCCTGGGCGCGCGGTTGGTGACAACGTTGACGCGGCACCCCGGAGGCGCATCCGTTCAGGTACACGCTCGCATCGACGAGTCGTTCACGCTGGTGTACGACGCGCTGGTGAGCCGCGGCGGGACCGAGGCGGTGCTGCCGGCGGCGGTCGGCGCGGGTACCGCGGTTGCGGTGTCGGCGGCGGAGCCCGGTGGTGAGGTTGCGGCCATCGGGGCTGGCACCGAGGACGACGACGCGCAGACCCTGAGCGACAGCCTGACCACGCGCTACATGCCGGCCGGTTTCACCAAGTGGTCGCCGGAATCCGGCGAGACGATCGCCGAGCGGTTGGGCACGATCGTGGGGGCGGCCATGGGTTACGAGCCCGAGGACCTGCCGTGGGAGGTGCCGCTGATCGAGCTCGGTCTGGACTCGCTGATGGCGGTGCGCATCAAGAACCGGGTCGAGTACGACTTCGACCTGCCGCCGATCCAGTTGACGGCGGTGCGTGACGCCAACCTCTACGCCGTCGAGAAGCTGATCGAGTACGCGATCGAGCACCGCGACGAGGTCCAGCAGCTGCACGAGTACCAGAAGACGCAGACGGCCGAGGAGATCGCGAAGGCGCAGGCCGAGCTGCTCAGCGGCGCGACGCCGAACACCGTGCTGGCGCCCGCGCCGGATCCGCAGGCCGAGCCGCAGACCCAGGCCGAGCCGCAGACCCAACCGGACGGCGAAGCCCAGGGCGGTGCCGCTCAGCCGGAGGCTGCTCCGGACGCTTCTGACGTGCCGATCCCGCCGCCGCCGACGGACCCGTCGGGCCCCGCCGGGGCCGCTGGGAACGGGACGGCAGCGGCCGGGAACGGACAGGCGGTCGACCACAAGGGCACCGCGGCGGCGCTCAGCCAGGAAGCCGTCGCCAAGGCGCTGAACTCCGACGTGCCACCCCGCGACCAGGCCGAGCGGGTCACGTTCGCCACCTGGGCGATCGTCACCGGCAAGTCCCCGGGCGGCATCTTCAACCCGCTGCCGCAGCTGGACGAGGTGTCCGCCAAGAAGATGGCCGACCGGCTGTCCGAGCGCGCCGAAGGGCCGATCACGGTCGAGGACGTGCTGTCGTCCGCCAACATCGAGGAGCTCGCCGACAAGGTGCGCGGTTACCTCGAGGCCGGGGTGTTGGACGGGTTCGTCCGCACCCTGCGGCCGCGCCGCGAGGGTGACCCCACCCCGCCGGTGTTCGTCTTCCATCCGGCCGGTGGTTCGACGGTGGTGTACGAGCCACTGCTCAACCGGCTGCCACCGGAAACCCCGATGTACGGCTTCGAACGGGTGGAGGGGTCGATCGAAGAGCGCGCCGAGATCTACGTGCCGAAGCTGATCGAGATGCAGGGCGACGGCCCCTACATCCTGGTCGGCTGGTCACTGGGCGGGGTGCTGGCCTACGCGTGCGCGATCGGCCTGAAGCGACTGGGCAAGGACGTCCGGTTCGTGGGCCTGATCGACGCGGTGCGCGCGGGCGAGGAGATCCCGCAGACCAAGGAAGAGATCCGCAAGCGCTGGGACCGCTACGCCAAGTTCGCCGAGAAGACGTTCAACGTGACCATTCCGGCGATCCCGTACGAGCACCTCGAACAGCTCGACGACGAGGGCCAGGTCCGGTTCGTGCTGGACGCGGTCAAGGAGAGCGGGGTGCAGATCCCGGCCGGCATCATCGAGCACCAGCGCACGTCGTACCTGGACAACCGGGCGATCGACACCGCGCAGATCCAGCCTTTCGACGGGCATGTCACGCTCTACATGGCCGATCGTTACCATGACGACGCGATCATGTTCGAGCCGCGGTACGCCATCCGCAAGCCGGATGGGGGCTGGGGCGAGTACGTTTCCGACCTCGAGGTCGTGCCGATCGGTGGCGAGCACATCCAGGCCATCGACGAGCCGATCATCGCCAAGGTTGGCGAACACATGAGCCGTGCTTTGAAAGAGATCCAGAGCCGGACAAGTTAGGTAGGCACGCAGTGACGGGTACGGAAGCAACTCCGGTAGTTCACACGACCGCGGAGAAACTGGCCGAGCTGCGTGAGCGCCTGGAGTTGGCCAAAGAGCCCGGCGGCGAGAAGGCCGCGGCGAAGCGGGACAAGAAGGGCATCCCCAGCGCCCGTGCCCGCGTGCACGCGTTGGTCGACCCCGGCACCTTTTTCGAGATCGGTGCGCTGTGCAAGACGCCGGGGGACCCCAACGCGCTGTACGGCGACGGCGTCGTCACCGGGCACGCGCTGATCGACGGCCGCCCGGTCGGGGTGTTCTCGCACGACCAGACCGTGTTCCAGGGCACGGTGGGCGAGATGTTCGGCCGCAAGGTCGCGCGCCTGATGGAGTGGTGCGCGATGGTCAACTGCCCGATCATCGGCATCCAGGACTCCGGCGGGGCCCGCATCCAGGACGCGGTGACCTCGTTGGCGTGGTACGCCGAGCTGGGCCGCCGGCACGAGATTCTGTCCGGGCAGGTGCCGCAGATCTCGCTGATCTTCGGCAAATGCGCTGGGGGAGCGGTATATTCGCCGATCCAGGACGATCTGCTGGTCTCGGTGCGCGACCAGGGCTACTTCTTTGTCACCGGGCCGGACGTGATCCGAGAGGTGACCGGCGAGGACGTCAGCCTCGACGAACTCGGCGGCTCGGACGCCCAGGCCCGCTACGGCAACATCCACCAGGTGGTGAACTCCGAGGCCGAGGCCTTCGAGTACGTGCGGAACTTCCTGTCGTTCCTGCCGTCCAACTGCTTCGACAACCCGCCGATCATCAACCCCGGTTTGGAACCGGAGATCACGCCGACGGACCTCGAACTCGACTCGATCGTGCCGGACTCGGACAACGCAGGCTATGACATGCACGAGATCCTGCTGCGGATCTTCGACGACGGCGATTTCCTCGAGGTCGCCGAGCAGCAGGGGCCGGCCATCATCACCGGTTACGCGCGCGTGGATGGGCGTCCCGTCGGCGTCATCGCCAACCAGCCCATGTACCTCGCGGGGTCGATCGACAACGAGGCCTCGGACAAGGCCGCGCGGTTCATCCGGTTCTGCGACGCGTTCAACATCCCGCTGGTCTTCGTGGTGGACACGCCTGGCTTCCTGCCGGGGGCGGAGCAGGAGAAGCAGGGCATCATCAAGCGCGGCGGGCGGTTCCTGTACGCGGTGGTCGAGGCCGACGTGCCGAAGGTGACGATCACGATCCGCAAGTCCTACGGCGGTGCTTACGCGGTGATGGGTTCCAAGCAGCTGACCGCCGACTTCAACTTCGCCTGGCCGACCGCGCGGATCGCGGTGATCGGCGCCGAGGGCGCGGCGCAGTTGCTGATGAAGCGGTTCCCGGACCCGACGACGCCCGAGGCGCAGCAGATCAAGAAGGACTTCATCGAGGGTTACAACCTCAACATGGCGATTCCGTGGACCGCCGCCGAGCGCGGGTTCATCGACGCCGTGATCGAACCGCACCAGACGCGGCTGTTGCTGCGCAGGTCGTTGCACCTGCTGCGGGACAAGCAGCTGTGGTGGCGGGTGGGCCGCAAGCACGGCCTGATCCCGATCTAATTTTCCGCCGAGCAGACGCAAACTTGTACGAAAACAACGGTTTTCGTACAAGTTAGCGTCTGCTCGCGGGGGGTGGGGGAGCGGCGAGTGGCGCCTATTCGGTGGCCGCGATGGCGCGCGGACAGTAATGCTTCGCGGCTATGGTCGCGAACCGAGCGGTGTCGGCGGGGGTTAGCCCGGGGTTGTTGTCCCGAATGTCGTTGAGTAGCTGAAGTCCCGATACGCCGCGAGAAATGAAGCCGCACACCGCTTTACCGGCGTTGATGGCTTGGTTCGGATCCTGGAAGCTGATCCCGATCTGAGTGAGGTCGGCGAGGAACTCTTCGTTGTGTTCATCGGTGGGTGGCTCGTCGGCGCCGGGCTCGGCGTAGGCGGGTGCGGCGACGGCTATGCCGATGGCCGCGACGAGCAGCGCCGGCAGCAGCTTCATGAAAGTCTCCTGGTGCTACTTGGACTGTAATTCCGGGGGTGCGCCGGCGGCGGCTTCCTCACTGTCGAGCACATGAACGGCGTGCACGCCCGGCGTCGTCCTGAGCTTCGCCACCAAATCATCGAGGCCGGCCTCATCGACGCTCCAATGCTGGACCTTGTCGGGCTGTTCCTGCAGCTGCGCAATGATGCGATCGAGCTTGACCGGCTCGATGCGCCGCTCGGTGGCCGTCGCGCGGGCGGCCTGTTTGCCGGTGGGAGTGTTGATGACGCGGGCGGCGGGGCTGCCGAGTGCCCCGCCCATGAAGCTGCCCAGGTTCGCCTCGTCGAGCACACCGGCGGGCAGACCGGCCGCCGTCGGCGCGGCCGCCACGCTGGTGATCCCGTTGGACGCCAGCCTGATCGCGGGGGTTGCGCTTGCCCAGCTCGGCGGCACCGACAACCCGCCGACGGTGGGCGCAGCGCCCACAATCGCCGACGCCGGCTTGACCAAGGCGGTGGCCGCCCGCCCGGACGACAGACCGCCGGCCAGCGCCGACTTCGGGATTTCCTTCGCCCACGGCGCATAGATGAAGAAGTTCTTCCACTGTGAAATGCCCATGCCGGTGGTGCTGTTGACGACGTTGGTCCAGGTGCCCTGGCTGCCGACGCCGGAGATGCTCGAATACAGCGCTTCCCACAGCGGTGCGATGTCGGGGTTCCCGGTGACGGCCGTGATCAGTTGCTGCCAGAACTTCGTGTAGTCGCTGACGAACGTATTGATCAGGGCCTCTATCTGGTGGATCCACGAGAGCACCGAACTGGCCGCCGCGGTGGCTTGGGCCGCTTCCGCGGTGCCGTCGGTGGTGGGCGGCGGCGGTGTGAACGGGTTCAGGTCCCCGGCGGCTGCGGACGCGCTCGCGTAGGCGAACATCGCCGCGACGTCTTGCGCCCACATCTGCCCGTACTCGCCTTCGGTGGCGGCGATCGCGGCGCCGTTCTGCCCGAAAAGGTTGGTCGCGACCAGCGATTGCAGCTGGACGCGGTTGGCCACGACATCGGCGGGCGGCACGACGGCGGCGAACGCGGCCTGGTAAGCGCCGGCCGCGGCCGTGGCCTGGGTGGCGGTCTGCTCGGCCTGGGCGGCGGTGGCCGTGAGCCAGGTGACATACGGCGCGACGGCGGCCGCCATGGACGCCGACGACGGACCCACCCACGACTCGACCAACTCCGCGATCACGAGCCCGTAGTCGTACGCGGTGGAATGCAGCTCGCTGGCCAGGCGCTGCCAGGCTGCCGCGGCGGCCAGCATCGGTTCTGCGCCCGGTCCGGCGTAGATCTGGGTGGAGATCACCTCGGGCGGAAGGACCGCGAAATCAACGAAAACCATTGTTCCTGACCTTATTTCGCGCTCGGCGGTATCACGATGACGGTGGAACTGGTGGCGATGTCGTCGACGGCCACGGCCCCGGGCACGCGGACGGTAGATCCGAGGACCGCACGAGTGGTGCTGCTGCCGACAGCGCGACCGGCCAGACTCGACAGGGCCGTCTGCCCGGCCACGCCTTGCGGGGCGGTCGCCGTGATCGCGGGACCGGCCTCGATCATCGTCTCCGGCAGCTGCGACGCGATCGTCCTGACCGCGGGCACCGCCGAGGCCCAGTTCGCCGGCACCGACAGCGAGCCGATCGAACTCGCGCGCCCCAACCCGGCGGCCACCGACCCGGTTGCCTGCAGCGCGGACGCGCCGCCGGTCAGCAGGTCGCTGCGCAGCAGTGGGGCCAGTGCCCCGGTGAGTGGCTTGGGGTTGAGGAGCGGGCCGATGCCCTGGATTCCGGTGCCCAGCGCCGGGATACTGATGCTGACCTGCCACCAGCTTCTTACCAAGCCCGCCGCACCGATCGGCGTGTACGGCCCGGCGATCAGGTTGTTCAGCACGGCGTTGAACGTCTTGACGATCGCCGTGACCTCGGCCAGCGGGGATGTGGCCGCCGCGGTGGCCGGGCCGGTGGTCGACGCCAGGCTTTGCACCGCGTTGGGAATCTGCGAGATCAGTTGGGACAGCAGCGTTTGCGCGTCGGCGGCGGCCGCTCCACTGTCATTGGTGGTAGCCGGGGGCGAGGTGAATGGGTTCAGCTGGGTCGCGGCGGCCGACGCCCCGGCGTAGGCGTACATCGCGGCGGCGTCTTGGGCCCACATCTCGGCGTACTGCGCTTCGGTGGCCGCTATCGCCGGCGTGTTCTGGCCCAGCAGGTTGGTGGCGATCAGCGACCCCAACAAGGCCCGGTTGGCGGCGATCTCCGGTGGTGGGACGGTGGCCGCGAAGACGGCGTCGAAGGCGGCCGCAGCCGCCCTGGATTGCGACGCCGCCTGTTCGGCTTGCGCGGCACTGCCGCCGAGCCACGCAATGTAGGGCGCCGCCGCCTCCGCCATCAACGTCGCCGAGGGGCCGTGCCAGTTGATGCTGGTGAGCTGCGCGATCGCGGAACCGTAAACCGCTGCTGCGGAATGCAATTCGGCGGCGATGCTATCCCAAGCGGCAGCGGCGGCCAGCAGTGGCGCCGACCCCGGCCCAGCGTAAATTCTGCCGGAGTTGACCTCCGGCGGTAACGCTCCGAAATCCATGACGTCCTCCGGCCCGAAATGTTCGGTTGTAGACGGTACCGGCTACACCCGCTACACGCAGCGGACGCGACAACAATCAGGCGCTGATTGCGTTCCAGTTGACAGGGCCAAAGAGCAAGTTCGCGGCGCCGCGATTTCAGCTTTTTCTGACCTGGGTGACTGCCCGGCGGCGTCAGCTCCATGTGAATGCGCGGTGGCCGCCTTTCCGGCGGAGGCGCCACGCAATTAAAAGCACGACGAGTTAAAATCCGACGCGGCAGCTCCTCGTGTCCGGGTCTACGCGAAAGCGCCTGTCCCGGTTGGAGATTCCGCGTGACACGCGGATTATGCGCCGCGTGCGCTCGACGCGAAGGCTTGATCGAGGACTGTTACGGCGCAGGCTCTATCAGAGTAAGGCGCGGTCCGTACACGTCGTAGGCAAATCGAACCTGGGTGCCCCGATCGCGCGCATTCTGCAGGATGGCTAGCCACGTGGAGAAATTCGAATCATCCCGGTCCAGCAGATAAATCGCGGCATGGCGGCCGAAGAGCACCTTCACCGGCGCGTCCGGTGCGCCGATCAAGACTTGTTGGACGGTGTCTTGCTCCACTATCGAGGGGTCGGCCGACGCTGGCGGCGAGAACATCAGCGCTACCGCTGCCAGCGCCGCAAAACCCAAGTTCTTCACAGCCGCAGCGCCCCGTCCGCCAGTTCGTCGAAACGGTCGAGCGCCTCGTCCGCGTCGGCGTCAATACCGCGCAGCGGACCGCGGTCGGCCAGATACCGTTGGGCGTACAACCGCGCGACCAGGGCCTTGCGGTCGGCGCCGCGGGCCTCCCGCTCCCAAGCCGCCTGCTCGGTGAGCAGTGCACCGGCATAGACATCGCCCATGAACTGCGCCAACGGAAAAAGCCGCGCCTCGGCGGCATCCCGGTTGGCGTGGTTGAGCTTCGACCAGGCGGTGACGGCGGCGTCGAGATCGTCGATGCGGTGGGACACCAACTGCGTGGTGTCACCGTCGTCGGAAACCGATACCGCGTCGCGCAACCGCGACAACAACGCTTCGTGGGCGCTGCTCTGCTCGATGCCCCGACGCACGTCCAGACACAGGATGTTGTCCGGACCCTCCCAGATCGTGTTGACCTGTGCGTCGCGCAAAAGCCTTGCCACCGGCCAGGTTTCAATGTAGCCATTGCCGCCGTGGATTTCGATCGCGTCGGAGGCGGCGGTGATTCCCAGCCGGCACACCTTGAGCTTGGTGACGGGCACCGCGATGCGTTGCCGAACCTTGCGCCGCTGACGATGGTTCGCGGCGCCGATCCCGTCGAACACCAACGCCTGCGCGGCCTCGACGTCGACGATCAACTCGGCCAGCTTGCGGCGCATCAGCGGCTTGTCGATCAACGCTCCGCCGAACGCCTGGCGCTGCCGGGCGTAGCACAGCGACTCCACCAGCGCGCGGCGCGCGTTGCCAAGCCCGAACAGTGCAATGCCGAGCCGCGCGGCGTTGGTCAGTTCCATCATGCGGCCCAGGCCCTTTCCGTCGGACGGACCCGAGTCACCCGACGGCTCACCGGAGAGCAAGAAGGCCTCGGCGTCAACAAACTCGACCTCGCCGGAAGCGACCGAGCGCGTACCGAGTTTGTCCTTGAGCCGACGAATCCTGACCCCGTTGCGGGAACCGTCGCGGCGGGTGCGCAGCACCAGGAAGTTGGCGACGCCGCGACTCGAGTCGGGCGCACCCTCCGGCTTGGCCAGCACGACGAACGCTTCGCCCGCGCAGTTCGACGCGAACCACTTGAATCCGTTCAGCAGCCAGGAGTCGCCGTTGCGGGTGGCGGTCGTTTCGAGCGCCCCCAGGTCGGAGCCGCCGGTGCGCTCGGTCAGCAGTTGCGCGGTCTCGCCCGCCCATTCCCCCGACTCGAACTTGGCCAGGACGTGGTCGCGGACGTCGGCGGGCGCGTAGGCGGCCACCAGCGACTGCACCATTCCGCCACCCGTGCCCAGTGCGCAGCCCATCCCGATGTCGGCCTGGTTGAGCAGGTAGTTGGATGCGAACAACGGCAGCGACGAGCTGACCTTCGCAGCGCGTGCATCGGCGCGCAATGCGCGCTGGGCCTCCAACACCGCTTGCTTGGACGCGGTGAACGACGCGGGCATGACGACCTGGCTGATGTCGTGCCCCCACCGGTCGTAGCGTTCCAGGCGCGGTGGATTGCGGTCGGTTTCTTCGGCCCACCGGGCAACCGGGCCGCCCATCAGCGCGCCGATGCGGGTCAGGTGGGGTTCGACCACCGCCAGTTCGTCGGGGCGCAGGTAATAGGCCATGGTGAATTGCAAGGTCGGGTCGGTGTCGTACCAGTTGAGTCCGACCGCACCGCCGAAGCTATCGGTTCGGTAGCGCCGCGCCTTTTCCGGTGTGGAGAAGGGCAGCCGGTCCACCGCTTCGGTGTCGTAATCACCCATGCCCGTACTTATACAGGGCTGGCCTTGAAGCCCTGCCTGAGCTACAGCGGGACGACGAATTCAGAGGAGTAGTACTCCACCGGTGCCTGGTTGTTGGGACTCGGCCGGGACACCGAGAACCAGACACCCGTAGAGCCCGACGGGACCGTGCCGCTGATGGTTGCCGAACCGATACCGCCCTCGTTGGTGTCCAAGCCGACGGTGGTGGTGCCCGGAGCGCCCGGGCCACAGGGATTCGACGAGGCGCGTGGCGCGGGGATCATGACGACGTCGTAATGCTGGGGGCTGCCGATGGCGATCACCATCTCAATGTCGGCGACCACGGAGGACCCGGATTTGCGGACGGTTGCCGTGCCGCGGCCGTTGAAGGTGAGCGGTATCTGGACCGCGTTCTGGACCTTGCTGAAGTCGCAATTCCGGAGGTAGGCGTTAATGGGTACCCGGGTGGGTCCCGATGGTTCGGGCGCGGCGCCGGCACTCGCTGCCCCGAATGAAGCCGCGAAAGTGATTGCTGCGACGAAGGTTCCTGCACGTTTCACGCCTCGCATTGGCTGCACCATTTCCTCATACTCGCCGGGTGCAGGACCCGAATCAAGGGGTTAGCTATACGCCGACCGTATCAGGTAGTCGGTGAGCGCATTGCCCACCGCTTCCGCGCCCAACGCGGTCGGGTGCAACGGCACCGCGCCGACGGTGGTCACGTAGCCTTCGACGTAACGCTCGGCGGGTGGCGCGCACATGTCGTGGCCTTGCGACAACGTCCGGGTGTCGAAGAATTCAATCCTCTTCTGCGCGGCGAGATCCCTTTGCCGGTCGTTCAATTCGTCGACTTTGGCCTGTAGGTAATCGGCGTCGGTCGGCAGTAGCGGTTGGCTGGGGAAGCATCCCCCGGACCGAATGAAAAATCCGTAGCCCACCAAGATGATTCGCAACCGCGGTGCCTCTGCGCGGATCTGGTCGATCATCGTGGCCCACAACGGCACCTGCGCGTTGATCACCTCGGACACCTTGTCGACGCCGCCGACGACGAAATCCGCACGGCAGGGCTTGGGGTGTGGCGTTGCGACGCGGCAGGCCTCGGCATTGCCCGACATGCCAATGTCGTTGGCGCCGATGGTGATTGTGACCAGGTCGGTCGTCGGCTCGACGGCATCGATCTGACGTGGGATGAGCCCGTGGTCCGTCTGCTGGGCGCGGTTGGTGATGTCATCCGTAGTGGCGCCACTGCAGGTGACGTCGGTGAAGGTGGCGGCGTCGACCCGTCGTGCCAGCACGGACGGGTAGTTGTTGGTCGACTTGTGGCATCCGCGGGGAGCCGCCGACTCGGGCACGCCAGGCGCGGCGGCGACGGAGTCGCCCATGGCGACGTAGTGCGGACGTGCGACGGATCCCGGGCCGGGTGGCGGTGGCGCCGCGCATCCGGCGAACGTGAGGCAGAGGGCACCCGCAACCGATGCGATGGCCGGACGCCGCAAGCCCATGCGCCCCAGTGTTTCACCCGAGGTCTGACGGTCGCCTGGTGTAATACCGGTTGATGACCGCCGAGATCACGCGCCGCCAGTTCGGAGTGGCGGTCGCCGCTCTCGCGGCGGGCTTGGCCGGCTGCGGTTCGCGCGACAAGACGACCGGTCAGTCCGGGCCGTCATCCGCTCCGCCGCAGCCCCCGGGGGGAGTCGGCGCTCCCGTCACGGCGCAGTCGCTGGGCTACACCGTGAATGTCAACAAGCCCGGCGGTGCCCCCGGATACATCTTCTTGGTCTCCGGCACCACGGCGGCCAACCCCGGTGCGGACGCAGGGAAGTCGATTCTCGTCATCGTCGACAAGGCCGGGAAGGTGGTGTGGCAGCGCGAGCTACCGCCCGGGCAGACCGGCGGCAATCTGCGGGTGCAGAGCTACCAGGGCAGGCCGGTGCTGACCTGGTGGCAGGGCCTGAAGGTGGGCAGTCATGGCATCGGCGTCAGTTACATCGCCGACAGCCGCTACAACGTGATCGCCACCCTGACACCCGGCCGGGACCTGTCGTCGGACATCCACGAGTTCCGGCTCACCCCGGACGGCCACGCGCTGATCACCTGCTATGAAGAGGTCGCCACCGACCTGACGGTCATCGGCGGGCCCAAGGACGGGAGGATCTACAACTGCCACGCGACGGTGGTCGACGTGGCGTCGAAGACGAAGTTGTTCGCCTGGGACGCGCTCAGCCATGTCCCGATCGCGGAGACGGGGGCCACGTACACCGCTGGGCAGGTGCTCGACCCGTACCACATGAACTCGATCGCGCTGGATCCCTCCGGCAACCTGCTGATCAGCATGCGCGCGGTGTCGACGGTCTTCAACGTCGATCCCCGCACCGGTGCCGTCAATTGGCAACTCGGCGGCAAGCACTCGACTTTCGAGCTTGGCGACGGCGTCGAGTTCGGCTTCCAGCACGACGCCGAGATGCCTGATCCCAACATCTTGACCCTGTTCGACAACCACTTCGAAGGCAGCCGGGCACAGCCCGGCGGCGGACTGGTGCCGAGCAGCCTGAAGTGGATTCACCTGGATTTCGCCGCACGCCGCGCGACTCTCATTCGCGCGCAGCCGCATCCGGGCAAGCTCAGCGCCGGCGCCATGGGAAACCTGCAGCAACTACCCAACGACGACACGTTCTCGAGCTGGGGCATCGCCGACCACATCGCGGAGTTCGGCCCCGACGGCGACATGCTGTACGACGCCACGCTGACCGGCGGCACTTACCGTGCGTTTCTCGACGGGTGGTCTGGCGATCCCGTGTTGCCGCCGCAGTTGGTTCTCGACGGGGATACGGCTCGCGCCATCTGGAACGGTGCGACCGCGGTGCGTCAGTGGCGGCTGATGCAGGGGGCGCTCGGCGGCTCCATGACGCCGTTGGCGACCGTCGACTGGGCCGGTTACGACACACCGATCCCGCTTGGCGGTCGCGCCGACGGCTACTTCCAACTGCAGGCGTTGGATGCGAAGGGGGACGTGATCAACCAGTCGCCACCGCTGCCGCGGCCACGCTAGCCGCCTGCGGGCGGTTGTGCGATCACCGTCGGCTTGAATCCGTATCGCGGAGCGGCGAAGTTCGCGACGCCGCGTCCGCCAGCGCTACCCGGTGCCAGCGGCACCCCGCCGAACGCGCTCGCAGCGTGTTCGCCCGCCGCGGCGCCCGCGCCGTTCAGTGCCACGTTGACCGGTGCTGCCGCCGGTGCCGTGGCGGTCCACGAGGCCGGGACCTTCAGTCCGCCAACCGATGCGGCCTGGCCGACGGCACCCGAAATGCCGCCGAGGCCCTGGGTAGGGAGACTCGGGAGGGCCGACGGGATGGCGGCCGGCAGGCTGGTGGCGGCCTTCGCCGCGGCTTGCGCGCCCTCACCGGCCCATTTCGGCAGGTCGTGCGAGAGGGTCATGACGTCCCTCATCACGGTGACCGTCAGTCGGGTGGGATTGGCCAACCGGATGTAGGCGTCCATCGCCGTGCTGGCGTCGATGGTCGCCGATCCGGTCAAGCCCTGCAGCGCGTCGCCGAGCGCGCCACCCACGACGAGCCCATCGCCTTCGGCGTTCCAGGCGATACCGGTCAAGCCGAGCGCCGCCGCGGGATTGGTGAGCGCCGGTGGCGTGTTCGTGAGGCCGGCGAGACCCTGCAGCGCGGCCGGAATTGCGTTCAGGTCCGCGCCGCTCGTCGCGGCGCCGCTGCCGACCGCTTGGGCCACCGCCGCAGCTTGGTTGGCCAATCCCGCGGGGTTGGTGGTGGGCGTGACCGGGTTGAACGGTGACAGCGTCGACGCGGCCGCCGTCGCGGCGGCGTAGCTGTACATTGCACCGGCGTCCTGTGCCCACATTTCGCCGTACTGTGCCTCGGTGGCCGCAATGGCCGCGGTGTTCTGGCCGATGACATTCGTCGCGAGCAGCGTCATGAGCAATGCCCGGTTGGCCTCGATCTCGGGGGGCGGCACCGTCGCGGCAAAGGCCGCCTCGTAGGCGTTTGCGGCCGCCGTGGCCTGGGCGCCGGACTCGTCGGCCAGGGCCGAGGCGTGGCGTAGCCAGGAGATTTGTGAAGCCGCGGCCGCTGCCATCGCCGCCGCCGACGGGCCCTGCCATGGCCCATCGAGCAGGCTCTGGACCAGAGTGTCGTAGGAGCTCGCCACCGCTTGCAGTTCGGCCGACAACGCTGTCCAGGCCGTCGCGGCCGACGTCATTGATCCTGATCCCGGCCCCGCATACATCAGGGCCGAGTTGATCTCCGGCGGTAGTGCTGCGAAATCCAGCATGCTTCCTTCCTGGTGCGCAATATTTGCTCTAGCGCAATTATTCTCAGGCCAGGGTAGGCAGAGGGCTTGGGGGTGACACAAGCCAGGTGTGGCTAGTTCACGGAAAGGTCGTCGACCGTTCACCTACCGTCGACTCAGTCCACCCGCGGTTTACCTCGTGTGCGCGGCGCGCGCCGCGCGCCGCGCGTCGTCCTCGCCGAGCGTGTGGCCTCTGACCCAGATACGGCGTGGGCTGGTGCTTTTTGCTCACGCTCGACGCGGGCCTCCTGCGCCGCGCGGCCATTCATCTGCGCCGAGCGTGTGGCCTTTTGCCCAAAAGTGGCGTGGGCCGGTGCTTTTCCCTCACGCTCGACGCGGGCCTTCGCGCCGCGAGCCCACTCACCTGCGCCCAGCGTGTGGCTTCCAGCCCAAAAATGGTGTGGGCTGGTGCTTTTCCCTCACACTCGACGCGGCATAGCGAAGCAAAGCGCGAAGCAAAAGCGCCCAGCCAGTTATGGGTTGGTGCGAATCCGCCCCGGCGTCCACAAGCCGCTGCGAGTCGCCTCACCCAGTTCAAGCTCCGCGGGCGGGGCGTCCACCAACGTGTCGAACTTGCGCAGCGAACCCCAGTCGCGGGCCCAGTCACGAGACAGGTACGTCGCCATCACATGCGCCCGCAGCAGCAGGTCGGTGATCCCGAGCAGGCCGCCGTTGGTGCCGTCCTGCCAGGTGTCGGTGTCCAGCTTCTTGGCCGAATAGTCCGGCGTGATACGGAACTTCGGGATCTCGGTGACGCCGTTGCGGTGCAGCATCGGGTGCTGGCACGGGAACGCCAAGCCGACCGCCCAGTCCAGCAGCACGGGCTGGGTCGAACCGACGTACTCCTGCAGCGAGCGCAGTTCTGGCACCCGCGGCGGGGTCACCGCGATCCAGTCCTCCGGCGTCAGCGACAGGTCCTCGGCCACCACCCGCACCGCGACCGTGTCGGCGGGCATCTTGCCCCGGGCGAAGCGCAGGTTGCGCCACGCCTTGGGCTGCTCGCCGTAGAGATCGTCGGGCACCATCCGTCCGGCCGGCACCAGCGGGCCGGGCCCTTGCCGGGCGTATTCCAGCACCACGGTCTGCCCGGGGGTGTAGCCGTGCAACACGCTGTGGCCGGCGATCTTGCCGGCGGCGGTGATCACCACCAGCGGGTGGCTGTCCACCGAAGCCTGGTCAGGCTCGGGCAGTTGGTACCACGCCGAAGTGAGGCGACTCTGCTGCTGAGCACCGCTGGTGTAGGTGCCGGCCAGCGGTACCCGCGCCGGGTCGAGCTGGTAGGGGAGGGGCACGGTCGACCCGTTGATGCCGGGCTTGGTCAGCTTGGTCGGCGCATCCCAGTCGTAGTCGGTGCCGGGCTGGTTCGGCTTCATCACGATCGCCTCGGCGACGGTCTTTTCGGGCACCCCGTTGGGCGAGAAGCCGACGGGGTTGGTCCCGCCCAGCGGTCCCAGCGGGCCATAGTCACCGGGCAAAGCCGCCATGAAGCCGTCGTTGGGGTCCGGTTCGACGAGCACGTCGTCGGCGAGGCCGCAGCCGCCCGCCAGCGCCCGCAGGTTCGACCAGCCATTGGAATAGGTGGGGTACTGCCGCACGATCCCGGCCACCATCGAGGCGACGAAGACCACCACCATGAAGCCCGCCGTAATCGGTATGGGCGCGGCGGTCAGCGCCCGGGCCAGCCGACCTTCGCCGCTGCCGCGGGGCGCGAAATGCAGCCAGGCCGCATACGCCGCCGCCAGTACGAACAAGGCGAAAAAGATTGTGCTGATGGTGATCCCGTTGATCTTCGGCATCGCGCTGTTGAACGGCACCCCGTAGCTGGACACGTACCACCAGCCATTGGTGGTGGCGAAACACAGTGCCAGCATGAAGAACACGGCCGCCAGGAACGCCATTCGGTTGCGCGACCAGCGCAGCACCGATGGTGATACCAATACCGTCGTCAACGCCGCCACGGCCGCACCCACCGCGGCGAACAACCCGAAGTGGTGCACCCACTTGGTCGGGGTGAACATCAGGAAGAACATGGTGGCGAAGATGACGCCCATCAGGCGCCAGGCCGGACCACGTGCCACGCCGGGAACTCGCTTGCGGCGCAACATGATGAACACCGCCGTGAACAAGCAGAGCGCGGTGATCAGGAAGCCGAACCGACGCGACAGCGAACCGTCGACGGTCGGCAGGATCAGGTAGTAGTAGCGCAGGTTCTCGGTGTACCAGGCCTGGCTCGGTCCGATCTTGGTGCGAATCCTGGTGGCTTCCAACACCGTTGACAGCGTCTGGTCGGCGAAGACCACGGTGAGGATGATCGTGCCCGCCGCCAGCATCGGCGACATCAGCGGCAGCTTGCCGACGACGCGCTGCCGGCGCACGAAGATCCGCAGGATCGGGCGGCCGCCGGCCACCAGCGCGGCCACCGCGATGAGGCCGGTGGGCTGGACACCGAGGGTGAATGCCGCGGTGATGATGGCCAGCGCCGCCGGCGTGAGTCGGCTGTAGCGCATCGAACGCTCGATCAGCACGTAGGTGACCAGCGAGCCGAGCGCGATGATGGGCTCCGGCCGCAGGCCGTTGTTGAACGGCATCCACGCGGTCAGCAGGACCATGCCGGCCGCCCAGTTCGCGGCCTTGCTACCGGTGACCGCCGGCCCCAACCGGGGCAGCACTTCACGCGAGAGCAGCAGCCAGCACACCAGTCCGGCGAACAGGTCGGGCAACCGCATCCACAGGCTGTTGTCGCTGACGTGAGTCATCAGCGCCAGCAGGTTGTAGTACCAGCCGAACGGGTCCTCGGGGCTGCCGAACCAGCGGAAGTAGTTGGACATGTAGCCGGCATGGTCGGCGACCCGGGCCATGCCCAGGATGTAGCCGTCGTCCGACGAGTTCGCGCCGATGAAATGCCACAGCAGGAACAGGAAGATCACCACGGCATCAGCCAGGGTGAAGGTGCGCCAATTGGCTGGGATCCAGCGGCGCATCCGGTGGCCGTCCAGCTGATCCAGGCGCCACAGCGCGATCAGGGCCACGATCGTGGACACGATCGCGCCGATCATGGCGGCCAGCTTCAGGATGGTCGGCGTGGTGGAGAACCGGGTGTCGATGGTGGCCGTAAGGCTCAGCCCGGGTGGGGCCGGGCCGGACAGGTCGGTGAATATCCCGACGATCTGCGGACGCAGGTTGGGGTCGGGGTAGCCGCTGCGCAACGGCTTGCCCTGCGGATCCTTCAGCCCCACAAAGTGTGCGACGGTGCCCGCGTGCGTGGAGGTGACCTCAATCTTTTCACACGCTGGCGAGAGCACCAGGTCGCGCGGCACGGACAGGATCACCACGTTGCGGTCGGTGACGTCGACGGTCTTGGCCCTGACGACCACGAACAACGCGTTGAGGTTGGCGTCCTTGCCCTGCTTGGGCGCGGTGCCCAGGATCACGCCGCCGTTCGGCGGCATGTCGCGCACGACGCTGCAAGGCACGGTGGCGTTGAAATCGACTGGCGTCAGGGAAATCAGCGGCGCGGTGACGCTGTTGAGTTGGCCGTTCTGCGGCCAGTTCAGCAGCGCGGTGGTCTGCACCACCGGGAGCAGCGGCGTGGCGACCGCCAGGACAAAGCCGAGCAGTCCGGCGATCGTCGCAACCCAGCGGGTCAGCCGCACGTTGCGGTCCGCCCTGATTTCCTGGGCCTCTCGGGCCGTCACTGCCGTCACGGGAGAGCCCTCACCGGTCCGAGGCGCGTCCAGCCGTGCACGGTCTTCACGCCCTCTTCCACCACGCCCTCTTCCAACACGGCGTCGGGCGCCCGATCGGCGGGCACCACACGGTGGTACTGCTCGACCGATCCCCAGTCGCGGTACCAGTCACCGCTCAGGTAGGTCGAGATGGTTGACGTCCACAACAGCCCCTGGGTGAACAGGAACGGCCCGCCCGTCGAACGGCTCTGCCACAGGTTCGACGACACCGCGGTCTGCTTGTGGTCGGGCAGGATTCGGTAGTCCGGAAGCTCGGCGATGCCGAGGTGCTCGGAGAACGGCCGCTGGCAGGGGAAGTTGGCGGCTGTGGCGATGTCCATCAACACCGGTGTCTGCGACCCGATCAATTCCTGCAGCGTCTCCAGGTGCGGCACCCGCGGCGGGGTGAACGCGAACCACTGCTCGGAACTCAGGTTCGGGTCGTAGGCGACGATGCGCGCGACCGTGGCGTCCGGCGGCGCCCAGGTCAGCGGGAAGCGCAGGTTACGCCAGGCGGGTTGCGGCCCCAGATCGATCGGAAAGACCAACCCTTGTTCCTCGATGGTGCCGTCGGGGCGGGTCCGGCCCCACTGCAATCTGAGGGACTGGCCGTAGACGAAGTCGCCGTCCTCCTTGTAGCTCCAGATGGCGCCGGCCGCGGAGACCACCACCAGCGGGCGTTCCGCCTGATGGGCCTGCCAATCCGGAGGCAACTGGTACCAGGACGACGTGGCCGTCGCCGCCAGGTTGTTCTCGCCGTAGCTGCCCATCACCGGGGTGCGAGCGGGGTCCAGTCCGAACGGCAGCGCAGCGTGCGACCCGTTGACCCCGACCGGGCCCCGGCCGCCGGCGGTGCCCGCGGAGTCGGTGATCGCGGCGTTGGGCTTGTTGGGGGAGGCGTCGGAGTTGACCACTCCGGGTTTGCTCACCACCGGGTCGGACTTGAGATCGTCGCCGACGCCCTCGGGCTTGAACCCGACGGGGTTGACCCCGCCGAGCGGGCCGGCGGGGCCGAATTGCTGGCCCGGCAGCGGTTGCAGCATGCCGGCGTTCGGGTCGGGTTCGGCCAGTACGTCGTCGGCCATGGCGCAACTGGTGGGTGACAGACCCGACTTGATCGCGGCGAGGTTGGCCTTCGCGGTGGTGTAGAGCGGGTAGCGGAAGACCGCGCCCTTGGCCAGCGAGCCGACTTCGCCGAGGACCATGATCACCGCGACCACCAGTAGCGGCGTGGAGGCCAGGATGCGGTTGCGCCGGTTGTCCTTGACCTCGGTGTGCCCGGCGTAGTCCATCCGGAAGTGGTACCAGGCGGTCAACAGCCCGGTGGCGATCGACAGGATCAGGAACATCGACGTCACCGGGCGGCTGGCGATGACGGGCTGGATGTCGTACCACGGCACTCCGTAGTTGCCGACGTAGAACCAGCCGTTGATGCCCGAGGTGGCCCAGGCCAGCACGAACAGCAGCGCGGTGACGTACAGAGCCAGGTTGCGGCGGCTGTGCAGGCCGATCCGGGCGAAGACGAAGGCGGTGACGGCCCCCAGCGCACCCGCCAGCGAGGCGAACGCACCGAACTGGATGGCCCACTTCGTCGGCGTGAACGTCAGCAGCAACAGACCCAGTGCGGTGGTGCCGATCAGCCGCCAGGCCGGCCCGCTGGCCAGGCCCGCCACCCCGCCGCGGCGCAACAGCACGAACAGCACCCCGAACAGGCAGAGCAGCAACACCAGCACGGCGAAGCGGCGCGACATCGAGCCGTCGGCGTTCGACTCGACGGTGAGGAAGTAGTAGCGCAGGAAGTCCTGGTACCACGCGACGGTCGGCCCCACCGTGTATTTGATGCGGGCCGACTCGGCCACCGTCGCCAGCGTCTGGCTGCGGAACACCACCAGGGTGATCGATGCCAGCGCGGCCGCCAGCACAGCCAGCGGTGCCAGTAGGCCGTCGCTGTCCCGTCGGTGCCTAATCCGCTGGGCGATGGCGCGGGCGCCGGTCAGCAGCGCGCCGACGGCGATCAAACCCTGCGGGGCCAGCGTCGCACTGAGCATCGCGACGATGATGGCGACGGCGGCCGGCGCCAGCCGTCCCAGCGCGATCGAGCGTTCCACCAGGATCCAGGTGACCAACACGCCCAGCGCGATCAGCGGCTCGGGCCGCAGGCCGTTGTTGAACGGCAACCAGGCGGCCACGAACACCGCGCCGCCGGTGAGCACCGACACCCGGTTGGACGCCAGGCCACCCTTGCCCGGCCCCAACCGGCGCAGCACAAAACGGCTGATCAGCAGCCAGCAAGCGATACCGGCCAGGGTGGCCGGCAGCCGCATCCAGACGCCCGCCGTGCTCACCGACGCCATCCGGGAAAGCAGCGACAGGTACCAGTCGAATGGCGCCTCGGTGGTCCCGAAGTACCGGTAGTAGTTGGCGATATAGCCGGCCTTGGGCGCGATGCGCGCGATGGTCAGGTTGTAGCCGTCATCCGACGAGGTGGCTCCGATGACATGCCACAGCAGCAACGTGCCGATCACACCGGCGTCGGCGAGCCAGGTCGCGAAGCCGACCCGCCAGAAGATGCCTTTGTGTATGCGAGGGCGGTAGCGGGACAGCCAGGCGATGGGGGAGCGCCAGTTGCGTAGCGTGTCACCGCGGCTGTGCCGATCCAGGACGCCCAGCGCGAGGATCGCGGTCAGCACCGCCAAGGCGCCCAAGACCAGCGCGATCTTCTTGACCAGGGTGGGCTGGGTGATGAACCGGGTGTCGACGTCGACGCGGGCCGACAGCCCGGGCTGCGGGGGCACCTTTAAGTCGGTGAAGATGCCGCCGACTTGCGGCTTCTTCTCGGGTGGCAGGGTCCCGGTCGCGCCGGGGATGCCGACGAAATCGGCGCCCACTCCGCCGGGGGTGGCCCAGATGTGCAGCACGTCGCAGCCGCCGGCGACGGCCGCGCGGGGTGCGACGGCGGCCACGGTGTCCCGGAACGCGACGACGACGGTGTCCTTGTTGGCCCGGACGAACAGCCCGTACTTGCCCGTCTCGAACCCGTCGGCGGGAAGCGTGGACAGCACCAGACCGCCCTCGGGCGGCAGGGTGGCGATTGCCGAGCAGGGGACGGAGATGTCCAGTGCCTGCGGGGCGCCCGAGACCAGCGGCGCGGTGAGCTGGGTGACGTTGTTGTCGGTTGTGCCCTGCGGCCACAGGATGGTCGCCGTGGTCTGCCGGACCGAGAGCAACGGCACCGCCGCGCACAACAGCAGACCGGCGATTCCCGCGGCGACGGCGACAAGCCGGGCGATCCGCGGAGATCGCTCAATACCGTCGTGGGGCACGAGGCTCGATCGTAGGCGATGCATTTAAGCCGGGGCTGCGGTGCGTGCGCGGTGTCGCGCTCTGGCCCCGATCACTCGGCGAGCAAACGCTGAAGATCAGTGCTGCATACGCGTAGGCTGACTAGCGCGATGACCAACACTGCGCTCGGGTTTGGCGTTCTCGGACCGTTGCAGATGATCTCCAACGGCGCGCTGGTGCCGTTAGGGCCGGCGAAGCAGCGGGCGGTATTGGCCGTGTTGTTGATGAATCGCAACCGGCCGGTGTCCGTCGAGACGTTGATCAACGCCGTATGGGGCGACGAACCGGTACCGGCGGCGCGGACCAGCATCCAATCGCACATCTCCAACCTGCGCAGGCTGTTGCGCGAGGCCGGTGTCGACCCGGTCCGGGTGTTGGCGAGCGCGCCGCCGGGCTATCAACTGAGCGTCCCGGACACCAATTGCGATCACGGCCGATTCAGCCTGGAAAAGCGGGCGGGCATCGAGGCGGCCGCCCAGGGACGGTACGAGGAAGCCAGCAGGCACCTTTCGGCGGCGCTGGCCGAGTGGCGTGGACCGGTGCTCGACGACCTGCGCGACTTGGCCTTTGTCGACGCGGTCAACACCGCGCTCATGGAAGAGAAGGTGGCGGTACACACCGCTCGAGCCGAGGCGGAGATCGCCTGCGGGCGGGCCGGCGCGGTGATCGGTGAACTCGAGACGCTTACCGCCGAGCACCCGTTCCGCGAGCCGCTGTGGGCGCAGCTGATCACCGCCTACTACGTCACCGAGCGTCAGTCAGACGCGCTGAACGCCTACCGCCGGTTGAAGATGGCCCTGGCCGAGGGGCTCGGCATCGACCCCGGTCCCACGATCAATGCGTTGCACGAGCGCATTCTGCGTCAAGAGCGACTGGGCACCCTGCGCCCCGACCTGAAGACCCGTCGACGCTCGGTCTTCCGGGAAGAGCTGCCGACGCTGGGGATGCCGAGGTCCGTCATCGCGACGCTGACCGACACGGCCGGGCGACGACACAAGCTGACCGGTGCGACGACGAGAATCGGGCGCCTGGCCGACAACGACGTCGTCATCGAGGACACCGACGTCAGCCGCTACCACGCCGTAATCAGCGACACCGGAACGGAATACGTCATCACCGACCTGCGGTCCACCAATGGTGTGGAGGTGGAGGGGCGGCTCATCACCGGCAGCGCACCCCTGTCGCATGGTGACCGAATCTCCATCTGCGGTTATCAGTTCACCTTTGAGCTTCGAGCCGTGGATTGATTGCGGCGCAAGAATTCTGCAAGTAGCCAGCTGCAGTCTTGTGTCATGAGCATCTCTCGAAAATTGAACAGGACGATGGCCGGGGTCGTGGCGGCCGGTGGTGTAGGCGTATTCACCACTGCGGGAGTGGTATTCGCCGCCGGCGCTGCCCACGCCGATCCTGCCCCCATGGTGTGCCAGGACGGCGGCACGAAAGCGACCCCGACCAACAGCTGCACCTATCAGTGGTGTCCGGGTTCACCCGAACTGAAGAACATGCCCGACTGGGATCGAAGCGTCTGCCACCCTTGGTATTTCGACCAGAACAGTCCGTTGACTGACTCGAGGATCATCGAAGGCTTTCCGCCGCCCTATCCTCCGCGAGTGTGTATTCCGTTCCTGCCCAACTGCGAGCCGTAGGGGCGGCCCCGGCGCGATTCCCCCGCCTCGTCCTCGTCGAACGTGTGGGATATGCACCCGCCGTGCAAGATTCGGGGCAAAACCCCCCACGTTCGGCGGCGGGGGCCTTCGAAGCTCCTCGTCGAACGTGCGGGATCTGCACCCGCCGTGCGAGATTCGGGGCCAAATCCCGCACGCTCGGCGCAAGGGCCAAGGCGCAAGGGGCAGGCGACGGCCCGACGTCTCAGCTCCTACGCAGCGGCGCCGGGTCCCACAACCCGCTGCGCGTCACCGTGTCCAATTTCGGCTCGGCGGGTCGCGCGTCGGGGTACCACGGCGTCAAGCGTTGCAGCGACCCCCAGTCCCGGAACCAGTCGTCCTTGAGGTAGCTGGCCACCGTGGTGGTGTGCAGCAGCAGTTCGGTGACGCCCAACGGGCCGCCGCCGTTCTTGTCCATCACGGGGGAGTTGGCTTCGGCGCCGAAGCGGTCCGGCAGGATGCGCCATTTCGGTGTCTCGTTGACGCCGTTCTGATGTCCGAACGGACGCTGGCACGGGAAGGCCAGCCCGACAAGCCAGTCCAGGAACACCGGATCCTGCGAACCCACCACATCCTGCAGCGTTTGGACCTTGGGAATGCGCGGCGGTGTCAGCGCAATCCAGTGTTGGGGCGCCAGGTCCTGGTCCTCGGCGACGAGCCGAATCTGCGTGGCGTCACTCGGAATTGCCGACAGCGGCAGTCGGAGGTTGCGCCAGGCGGGTGCAGCGCCGACGTCGCCCAAGCCGAACGATCCGCCGGCACGTCCGCTCGCCGCGCCTTCGTCGGTGGCCCACTGCACCTGGACTTCTCGCGGGTCGAAACGGCCGGCCGCCGTAACCACCAGCAGCGGTGCCTGGCCCCACTGGTCCCGCGGTGGTAGGCGGTACCACGCGGAGCGCAGTGTGGCCGGCACCTGAACGCCGCTGCGCCAGCTGCCGAGCACCGGGGTGCGGGCCGGGTCCAGGTTGAACGGCAACCGGGCGCGGGAACCGTTGATGCCGGGCGCGGCGGTGGTGCCTCCTTCGGTGCCGGGGTCGCTGCCGGTGATCAAGCCGTCGTCGCTGAGGAAACTGCGGTCGAAGGCACGTTCCATCACCGGGTCGGCGGACACATCGGCGGGGATACCGTTGGGCGTGAACGCTTCCGAGAGACCCGCGCCCAGCGCGTCGCCCACCGACGCGTTCACCGGCGACAGCATGCCGGCGTTGGGGTCCTGCTCCACCAGCACGTCTTCGGCCAGCCCGCACGTCTTGCCGGTCAGCGCTTGGAGGTTGGAACGCCCCACCGTCCACGCCGGATACTGTCCGATCATCGCCAGGGTGAGCGACGCCACCTCGAAGGTCACCAGCGCCCACGCCGCAATTGCCAAGGGCGCCTGCACAAGTCCTTCCAGCCGCGTCCCGAGCCGTGTTTTCGGCGGTTCGTTCTCGGTGGCGATGAAGTTGAACCAGGCTGCCAGCAGCAGCACCACCACCGTCAGCCCGAGCAGCATGGTGGTGAACCCGAAGTGCCACTCCGGGAACTCATTCGACCACGGCACACCGAAATTCGACACATACCACCAGCCGTTGACGCTGGCGAATGACAACGCAACGAGGAACAGCACCGCCGCGGCGAACATCGTTCGGTTGCGTCGCGAGCGCATTGCCGCGGCCGTGACCGCGACGGCGGCCAGTGCCCCCAGCGATCCGGCCAACCCGGCGAACACGCCGAAGTGGTGCGTCCACTTGGTGGGAGTGAACATCATCGCGATGAACGAGATGATCGTGATTCCGACGATGCGGCGGCTCGGACCGGTGGCGGTGCCCGGAATTCGGCCCTTGCGCAACGACATTGCCACCGTGATCGCCAGCGCGAGCACCAGCGCCAGCACCGCGAAGCGGCGCGCCACCGACCCGTCCGGGCTGGCCATGAACAACCGCTCGTAGCGGATGTGTTCGTCGAACCAGCTCAAGCTGGGCCCGAGGGCGCGCTTGAGGGCGGTCGCCTGCATCTCGCCGGCCAGGGTCTGGTCGCGGAAGATCAGGATCGTGGTGACCGTGGCCGCGGCCATGATGGGCGCCAGCAGCGGCAGCGCACCGAACTGTCTGGACCGGCGATGCATGATGGTGCGCAGCGGACCGATCGCGACCAGCAGCGCCCCGATGGACGCGATACCCGTCGGCCCCGAGAACAGGGTCAGGGCACCGATGATGCAGGCGGTCGCCACCGGCAGCAGTCGGTTGGTGGCCACCGCGCGCTCCACCGAGCACCAGGTGAGCAGGATGCCCAGGGCGATGATCGGCTCGGGCCGCAGCCCGTTGTCCAGCGGCAGCCAGACCGCCAGGAACATGCCGGCCGCCGTCCACGCCGCGGCTCTGTTGGTCTTGACGGCGTGACCCAGTCGCGGGATGACCTCGCGGCTGATCACCCACCAGCAGGTCAGCGCCATCCCCAGCACCGGCAACCGCATCCAGATGCTGGTCGTGCTGACGTGCGACCACAAGGCCAGCAGGTCGTAGTACCAGCCGAACGGGGCCTCGGGGGTGCCCAGCCAGCGGTAGTAGTTGGCCATATATCCGGCGTGCTCGGAGACCCGCGCCATGGTCAGGATGTAGCCGTCGTCGGAAGTGTTGGCCCCGACGAAATGCCACCACACCAGCACCGCAATGACCAGCGCGTCCAGCGGTCCGAGCGACCACCACCGGGCCGGCAGGAAGCGGCGGTGCCGGGTGCCGTCGGCCGTGTCCAGAATGTGTAGCGCGATCAACGCCGCAAGGGTGAGCGTGAGCCCGAGGATCATCGCGGCGAGCTTCAGCGGCGTCGGGGCGCTGCTGTAACGGGTATCGATGGTCGCCGAGAAGTTCAAATCGGACGGCGCGGGACCGCTCAGGTCGGTGAACACCCCGACGATCTGCGGCCGGAAGTCGTAGCCACTCCTCTCACCGCGCAGTGGCTCGCCCGGGTGCTCGGCCTTGGGGCCCTGGGTGAGGCCGACGAATTCCGCGGTGACCTTGTCGGCGTGGGCGGTGAAGGTTAGGCGTTGGCAGGCCGGGCTCAGCACCTCGCTCATGGGGGCGCTGACCACCGGCACATTGCGCACCACGAGGACGAGCTCGTCGTTGGAGCGTTCCAGCAGCAGCCCTCGGTCGACGGCCTTCGGCGCCTGTTTGGGAACGGTGGACAGCAGCACCGTCTTGCCGTTGTTCTGAGGCCCGGTCAGCCCGGCGGCGGCCTGACACGGCACGGTGATGGTCAGTTCCGTCGCGACGTAGCTGATCAGCGGCGCTTCGACGCTGCTGAACGTGCCGTTCTGCGGCCAGTTGAGCTCAGCGGTGGTCTGCTTGACCGGCAGCAGCGGCGTGGCCAGCGAAAGGACCGTCCCGAGCAGACCGGCGACGATCGCGACGAGGCGAGCGATCCGATATTTCGCGCCCGCGTCGTTCACGGAGGTAGATGCTAATTGCTCGACGATCCGCGGGGAGGTTTCGGTAGCCATCAGGCACGCGCCTCGGGCTTGCGAATTGCCAGGACGAACGGCCCGATGGTTTCGACGGCGAAGCGCGGGTCGGTAAACAGCGACGACTTGAGCTCGACGGTGTAGCGGCGCACGTTGGGCTGGTTGGGGTAGACGTCCTCGGCCAGGCGCAGGGTGTAGGTGTTGCCCGCGCCGCGGCGCATCAGGAACACGGTCGGCGGCTGCCACGGCAGCTTGTCGAGGGCGCTGACGAACTCGTCGGTGGTCTGCAGCTTGGACCAGCTCTCGATCGCGGCGGCGCGCTTGTCGAACTGTGCCAGCGGGTTGGCGTAATGCGGCGTCAGGCCCTGGAAGCCCCAATAGGGGTAGTAGGACAGGAAGCTGTAGTCGGCGGTGAGGACGACGATCTCGTCGCGGGGCTTACCGGTGACACGCTGGATCGCGGCGTCGATGGCCGGGTAGTACTTCTCCGAGCTGGGGGGTCGACGATCGCCGCGCTCGCCGTGGCCGTCGGTGTCGGTGTACGCGATGGTGATGTCCGGCCGCAGCACGTCGGGGATGTCCTGGCTGAACGCGATCGCGCCGGTCAGCCCGATGGCCGCGGCGATGGGAATGATCACCCGGCTGCGGCCGGCCAGGGCCCGCGCCGCCTCGATAAAGCCGAACACCCCGGCCGCCACCAACAGCACGCTCAGGGTGGGCTGTAGCCGGAACGACAGCAGCGTGGTGCGCGCCAGTGTGGTCAGCATCGACAGCAGCGACCACAGGTAGAGGGCCAGCACGCCGATGCCCAGCGCTGCGGCACGTACCGACGACCGCGCCCGGATGACCAGCCACAGCGTGCCGATCATGCAGATCGCGCCCAGTAGGGAGAACTGCAGCATGGGGAAGGTCAGCTGGGCGCCGTCGGCCGGCAGGTAGTGCTGGGCGCTGCCGCTGCCGCTGACCGGGGAGCTGAGCGTGCGCAGCAGGTACGGCAGCCAGGTGATGGAGGCGATGGCCGCCGCGATGACCGCGATGACCGCGAGCCGGAACAGCGGGTCCAGCGCCGCCTTCTTGTTGATACGCCAGCGCGAGGCGGCTAGCAGCAGCGCCATCAGCGTCACCGTGAACGCGCTGTAGGCCACCAGCAGCGTGTACCAAGTGGCCGCGAAGCCCAGGAAGAGGCCGGCGCCGACGACCGCCGCCCAGCCGGCTCTTTTGTTCTCGCCGAGCGTCACGCCAGCGTGGCCGTCGGCGTCGGGCGCCACGCTGGCGTGACGCTCGGCGGTGGGCGGTGCCCCCAGCTCGGCGGTGGGCGGTGCCCCCAGCTCGGCGGTGGGCGGTGCCCCCAGCTCGGCGGTGGGGACCCGCGCGCCGGCCCGCAGGCCCGACCAGGCCAGCACCAGCGTTGGCGGCAGTAGCACCGCGATCATCGCGGCGTAGGGTTCCGGCGAACTGTAGGCCAGCGTGACCGCCGTGGTGGCGATGGTGACGATCAGCGCGTACTCGAAGCGGATCATCCGCCACCACAACACCAACGCGACCGCGGCCGCGATGGTGATCGACGTGATCGCCCACGGCTTGAACATCTCCCAACCGGGTGTCCCGGTCAGGGCCGCGGCCCGCCCGCCGATCCAGAACCAGCCCGGCGGATAGAACGGTGGCAACCCGATGTACGTCATGTCCTGCAGGGCGGCGCTGTCGGTGAGCCGGGTCAGGTATTCGGTCCGGAACTGCTGGTCGACGGAGATGCCGTACAGGTACAGCTTGGTGGCGCCCAGCGGCATGCCCAGGGTCACCACGCTGAAGGCCGACACGAACACCAATCCGCCCAGTTGCGCCAGCGCCCGAAACCTGCCCCGCCGCCACAACCAGCCCACCCCGAGCAGCCCGGCCAGGCAGCCGACTTGGCCGACGGTGGTCAACGCATGCAGTTGGTTGGACGACGGGTACGCGGGCCATTCCACCCGCGAGACGGCCACCAGGGATACCACCGAGACCAGGATGGCCACCGTCGCCGCCACGGCCATCTGTCCCAGGGTGGCTAGCGCATTACCCCCGCGAGCCAGTGTGTTACCACCGCTCGGCATGGTCAGATGGGCAGCTTGCGGAAGATTTTCCGCGGGATGTGACGCAACACCATCATCACGTAACGGAATGCTGCTGGCGCCCAAACCAGTTCCTTACCTTTTGCTGCCGCGGTCACCGCGAGATCGGCGACGTACTCCTTGTCGACGGTCAACGGAGCTTCCTTGATGTGCGCGCTCATCCGGGTGCGGACCTGGCCGGGACGGATCACCAGAACGCGAACACCGTACTCGCGCAGCGCTTCTGAGAGCCCCAGATAGAAACCGTCCAGACCGGCCTTGGTGGACCCGTAGACGAAGTTGGATCGCCGAACCCGTTCGCCGGCCACCGTGCTCATCGCGATGATCTGCCCGAAGCCCTGGGCCTTCATCTTCTGACCCAGCAGAACTCCCACGGAAACTGCTGCGGTGTAATTGATTTCCGCGATCTGCACGGCCTTGCGCTGGTTCTGCCACAGCTCTTCGGCGTCGCCGAGCAAGCCGAAGGCGACGATGGCCACGTCCACGTCACCCCCGGCGAATGCCTGGTCGATCACCTTGGGATGGCTGTCGGTGTCCACCGCGTCGAAGTCGATGAGCTCCACCGACCGCGCCCCGGCGGCCTTCATCTGAGCGACCGCGTCGTCTCGTCCCGGGTCGTCTGGCAGGCAGGCCAACAGGATTCGTGCCGATGCGTTGCGCAGGTAGCGCTCGCAGATCGCCAGACCAATTTCGGACGTTCCGCCGAGCAGCAGGATCGTCTGCGGGTTTCCTACGGCATCAAGAACCATTGCGCACCATTTAGAGCAGCTCCAAACGTCGGGCCATGTCGGAGGCGAACACCTGGTTCGGGTCTACCTTGCGGCGCACGGCGATCCACTCGTCGATGCGCGGATACATGGCGTGGAAGGTCTCGGCGGTGGTCCGAGAGTCTTTGGCTGTGTAGAGCCGGCCGCCGAATTCCATTACCCGGCGGTCGAGTTCGCTGACGAACTCGTTGAGGCCGGGCTTGATCGGGAAGTCGACGCAGATGTTCCAGCCGGGGATCGGGAAGCTCAGCGGCGCCTTGTTGCCGGGTCCGAACAACTTGAACACGTTGAGGAACGAGTAGTGGCCGCTGGCTTGGATGTCGACGATGATCTTCTTGAACTCGTCGACAGCCTCGGTGGGAATCACGAACTGGTACTGCAGGAATCCCGCAGGGCCGTAGGCGCGGTTCCACTCACCGAACATGTCCAGCGGGTGGTAGAACTGCGTCAAGTTCTGGATCTTGCCGCGGTAGGTGCCCGACTTGCGGTACCAGAGTTCGCCGATCGGCCCGAAGGTGTACTTGTTGGCCAGCCCGTTGGGGAAGATGTCGGGCAGCGTAAGCAATTGGGGCGCATCGAATTTCAGCGGATTGCGGGCGAGCTTGGCGGGCAGCTGGTCCAGGGTCGCCAGAGAGCCGCGCGATACGGCCGCGCGGCCCAGCTTCGGGGGAGCGCTGATCGCGTCGAACCAGGCGCTGGAGTACGTGTAGTTGGCCTCGCTGCCGTCGCTGTGCAGGGCGATGGTTTCGTCCAGGCTGGCGGTGATGTCGCCGTCGGCGATGAAGTACGCCGTCTCGGTGGGTGTCATCTCTATGGTGGCGCGCAGGATGATCCCGGTCAGGCCGTTGCCCCCGACGGTGGCCCAGAATAGTTCGCTGTCGGCGCTGTCCGGGCCGTCCGAAGTGAGGTGATGGATCTCGCCATCGGCGGTCAGCAGGTCCATGCTGCGCACGTGGTTACCGAAGCTGCCTGCGCTGTGATGGTTCTTGCCGTGGATGTCGCAGGCGATCGCACCGCCGATGGTGACCTGCCGGGTGCCGGGCAGGACCGGGACCCACAGCCCGAACGGCAGCGCCGCCTTCATCAACTGGTCGAGGTTCACCCCGGCGTCGACATCGGCCAGCTTGGTGTCGGCGCTGATCGAGTGGATCTTGTTCAGCGAGCTCATGTCGATGACCAGCCCGCCGCCGTTCTGGGCGTTGTCTCCGTACGAGCGGCCCAGCCCGCGCGCGATCACGCCCCGCCCGTGTGCGACGCCGCCGGAGTCGGCCGCGCGGGCCACCGCCTTCGCGATCACCTCCGGATCGGGGGTGCGGAGTACCTCCGCGACCGACGGCGCGGTACGGCCCCACCCCGTCAAACGGGTCGGGACGGCGGTCTCAGGGGTGCTCGACATCGTCAAAGAGGCTACCGCCTGGCCGGGTGAGGTTGCGGGACGCTGGCGTTTCGCTGTGCGGAGCTCAACTCGCGAGGGTGTGGCCTATCGCCCTGCAAGTGGCCGCGGGGGTGCTTAGGGCACACGTTCGGCGCGCCTGCTCGAAGTCTCGAACCGTCGAGCGTGTGGCCAGTGGCCCTGGAAATTGTGGTGGGGGTGATTAAGGCACACGTTCGGCGCCAAGGCGGCAAGGCAGCGTCAGCGGACCCGGAAGATCACCGTTCGCTGCACGATGAAATTGATCACCGTCGCGGTCCCCTGCGCGATGACGAATGCGACGGGTATCGCCCACCCCCGGGACTCCAACAGCTCAAGGGTCAGGTGGTTGAGCCCGACCTGCACCGCGAACGTGATCCCGTACAGCACCATGACCGCGATGAACCGCGCGGTGCTCGGCGCCGCCTGGAACGTCCAGCGACGGTTGATCAGATAGGCCGTGATGGTGCCGGCGATGAAGCTGATGGCCTTGGCCAGGTCGACCTGCAGGCCGGCCACCTTATAAAGCAGCACGTAGAGACCGAAGTCGACGATCGCCGAGAACCCGCCGGTGAGGATGAAGCGGGTCGCCTGGGCCGACAGGTGCAGCTGCTGGGGTGGGGCCGCCGCTGACTCAGCCGGTGACTCGGTGGGCTCTGGCGGCAACATCAAACGGAAGTCTAGACGCCGGCCGGGCGGCCGTTAGCTGGGCAGCTTCACCGCGATCAACTCGACCTCCTGCTGCCCTTGCGGGGTGGAGTAGGTCACCGTGTCGCCGGCTTCGTGCCCGGCCAGGGCCTGTCCCAGCGGACTGCGCGCGGTCAGCGTCTCGGCTTCGTGCCCCACCGGTGTCTCCTCGACGATGGAGATCACGTGCATGGTGACCACTTCACCGTCGGAGAAGCGCAGCGTCACCTCGGTGCGCTGGGCAGTGTCCCCTCGCCGTTCGGTGGCTCGGAGCCGGTGGGCTCGCCCTTCAACCGCCGATCGAGCTCGTTGATTCGATCGGCGAGGACGACCAGTTCGTCGGCCCGCTGAATCGCCTCGGCCGCGTCACCGTGATCGCCGATCATGCCGCGGTCGTTCTTGACCTCGACTTCCAGACGCTCGCGTCGTTGCCGCAGCCGTGCCAGCTCGGCGGCGAGGTGCTCGCGTCCGGCGGCCGCCAAACCCTTCGAATCGACTTCTTCGGTCACGTGCGCCGACCTTTCGCCCCCAATGGGATGCCATGTGGCCATTCAGTGATACACCACTAGCAGCTAGTAGTCACTGGTATTAGCCACACGTATACCCAGGGAAACATGCGCGACTCTTAAGCGCCCTCCACCGACGCGGGCAGGGGAGTCACGTTGTCCTCGGCGGTGTCCCCGGCGTCGTCCTTCGCGACTCCATTGCGCAGCGCGTCGAAGATGGCCAGTCCCTGGGAAACCAGCCCGCTGGCCACCTGGCTGATGCCGTCGGCGCCGTTGAGCACGGTGACGTTGGCGTTCGAGAGTCCCAATGCGGCCTTCTCCACGATCACGGGCAGCTGGTCGATGAGCAGCTTGTCCAGCGCCACGCGGTTGTGCGAAGCGGCCGCCTCGGCCTGGATCTTCATCTTCTCCGCGTCGGCAACAGCCAGGATCCGGACGCGTTCGGCTTCGGCCTCCGCGGGCTTGACCACCTCGGCAACCAGTTCCTGCTGGCGCAACTCGGCGGCGCGCTGGGCCAACTCGGTGCGCATTGCCAACACCTCACGCTGCGCCTGAGCTTCGGCCAGCGGGCCGGACTGGGCGGCCTGCGCCTGCGCCTTGTCCACCTCGGCCTTGTACTGCGCCTTGACGATCGCGGTCTCCCGGGCGAACTCGGCCTGCTTGCGCTGCGACTCCTGCTCGGCCTCGGCGGCCTTCTGGTCCGCCTGTGCCTGGGCGATCTGCGCCTGCTGCTGCACAGCGGCGTTGTGCGGCGCCGACATCGCCTTGATGTAGCCCAGCCCGTCGTCGTCGATGGACTGGATCTGCAACGCGTCTACGGCCAGACCGATCCGGGCCATCTCTTCCTTGGAGCCGTCGAGCACCTCGGTGGCCAGCTTCTGGCGTTCGCGGATGATCTGCTCGACGGTCATCGAGCCGATGATCGAACGGAGGTGGCCGGCGAAGATCCGGCCGGTCAACACCTGCATCTGGTCTTGCTCGGACAGGAACCGCTGCGCCGCGGCGATGATGCTCTCGGTGTCGTTGCCGACCTTGAACGCGATCACTGCCCGGACGTTGAGGGTGATGCCCTGTTGGGTGACGCACTTCTCGGCGACTTCGGCCTCACACATGGCCAGGGTCAGGAACGCGGCCTTGCGAAAGAACGGTATGACGAAGGCGCCGTGGCCGGTGACGACGCGGAACGGGGCGTTGCCCTTGGCCTTGCCACCAGAGATGAGCATGGCCTCATCCGGGGCGGGCACTTTGTAACCGAGCATTGTGTGGCTCCTTGAACTTTGGGAGGTGGGAATCAGAGAGGGTGGTGCGGGTCGTGCCACGGCTCCACGACCACCGTCCGGGCACCGCGGGCTTCGACGACGAGCACTGTGGTGCCTTTGGGTAACGGTTCATCGGAGCGGGCCAGAAACGTCTCCTTGGTCCCGCGCACCGTCACGACGACCTCACCGGGACCGTGGATCCCGCGTGTCGCCACGATCAACGTCCCCACGCAACCGATTACTGAGACGTCGCTCACACAGGCATACTGCTCCATCAGACGGGAGGTTCGGCAGTCAGGGTGATGACGTTGTTGCGGCTCTCCCGAGCGATCACCCGGGACACCCAGACCCGGCCCGCGGTCGCCTGAAAGACGATGCTGTCGACGGTGTCGAAAACCCACGCCGCCGAGGCCTGCATCCCGGTGCTGATCATGATCCGCAGATCGATCACTCCCCGCTCAGCTAGCAGTTCGAACAACTCGAGGTGCGGGTCGTCGGCGGCGACCAGCGTGGTGTGGTCGAACTGGCGGCGCAGCTCCGTCCGGACGTCCTTGAGGACACGGTTGTTCAGTACCGCCTCGGAGTCGGGTTCTGTTTCCGCGCAGGCGAATTCGATGTCGAATGACAGTTCATAACCGTGTAGGTAGACGTGCTTGCCTTGCCGGGACCACGAGCGGTAGCAGCACGGAAAATCGGCGAACCGCTTGCGAAGGTGGAATTGTGCAGACTGGCCTATGGGCGCGTCGTCACGATGGATCGTGGCGGTATGCACGGCCTCGGACAACATCACGTTACTCATTTCCTGCTTGTTCCTTTCGCATTTCTTGCCTTGCCAGCGTGAGGAATTCGCGTTGCTGGTCGGCGCTGTGCCGGAAGGACCCGTAGAACGCCAGCGTGGTCGTCGGCCCGGCCAGTGGCGCGCAGCCGTGTTCGGTGGCGCAGCTGTAACCGCCCTCCACCATCACGCCCACCCCGCGGGGCGCGAGCTGGTGGTGCAGCCACAAACCCATTCGCGTGGTCATCCGTTGCTGCTCTTGAATGCCACGCGAACAGGCCTCCACTATGCGGAGGAATTCGGTTGAGCTCAACTCATTTTCGCCGTGGACGTAGCCGATGTGGACAACGCCGTAGTACGGAAGCAGGTGCTGTTCACAGAGTGAACTGAAGCGAATCCCGCGTATCAGGACCAGCTCGTCGTCGGCGACGGCGGCCGGTGCGGCCCCTGGTCTCACGCTCTGTCCGATGGGAAATTGCAGCAGCGTTCCGCCGGTGTGCACCGATCCGTTGTCGTGACGCAGCATTTGATGGCCCCCTGGTGTCGTTCGTGATCCCGGGGCCTAGCTTCTAGGCAAGTCCTTGACGGATTCTTGAAGGATTCTTGGAAGATTCTCAAAGCGGTCGGCGGGCATCGGGATCCCAAGGATTCGCCGAGTTTTTCTAAAGACCGGCAGCCGAGTCTTTCGGCATGCGCATCATCCGCAATGTCGTTCTCGCCGTACTCGGTGCCGCCGTGACGCTGGGCCTGGCGACCGGGCTGGCCCACGCCGCCTCGTCGCACGGGCACCGGGGTAACACCGCCAGGATGTACGGGGACCCGGCGGCCGCCGCGCCGTACTGGCGGATGCAGTCGTACGACGACTGCGCGTTGATGGCTTCCGCCGACGTGATCGCCCAGCTGACCCACCGCGAACCCACCGAGCAGGAGGTGATCGCGCTGGCGCAGAGCCTGCCCAGCCAGTCGCGGCGCGGGCCGATGTACACCAGCGGTTATGGGACCGACCCGGCCGATCTTCCGCTGCTGCTTTCGCGGTACAGGGTGAGCGCGGTCTACGTCGACAACGTCGGCATGGAGGCATTGGAGCGCTACCTGGCCAACGGCAACAAGGTGATCGTCGGCGTCAACGCCGAGCTCATCTGGGGCATCCCGGTGGTCAACCGCGACCAGTCCGGCAACCCCGTGGCGGACCACGCGGTGGTCGTCACCGGTGTCGACACCGCCGCCGGGAAGGTGCATCTCAACGACAGCGGCAACGCGCAGGGCCGCGACGAGACGGTGCCCATCGACGTCTTCGTCCGGTCGTGGGCCACCGGAGGGGACCAGATGGTTGTCGTTTAGCCGACAGCAAGCTGACCGGGGTCGCCGGGATTGCCCTTCGAGCCGTCGGGCCCCACGGCGCCAATCACGCCGATCGCACCCGTTGCGCCGGCCGTGCCGCTCAGCGCGCCACCCGTCCCGCCGCTGCCGCCACTGCCGGCGGCACCGCCCCCGCCGCCGCTACCCTCGTCGCCGCCAAGGCCACCATCACCGACCCGGCTTGGGTGGAGGGCGGAACCACCGTGCCCCCCATCACCGCCGGTGCCCCCGCTGCCTCCGGTCCCGCCGGTACCGCCGGCACCGCCCACGCCGCCGACCCCGGCCAGCAGGCCGCTCGCGCCACCGTTGCCGCCGGTCCCGCCGGCCCCACCGGTCCCACCGGTCCCACCGGCCCCGCCAGCGCCGCCGGTCCCACCTTTGGAGAGAATCGCAATGTCGGCGGTGGGGGTGCCTGCGTTGCCACCGGCGCCCCCTGCCCCGCCGAAGTCGCCGATCCCGCCGGTGCCGCCAAATCCTCCGGTACCGCCGGCGCCGCCATCGCCGATCAGCAGTCCACCCCGGCCACCATTGCCGCCGGCCCCACCCGTTCCGCCAGCGCCGCCGGCGGCGCCCATGGTCCCGGCGCCTCCCGCACCGCCGCCGCCGGCAATCGCTTCACCGTTCGGACCTGTGGCCACGGCGTTACCGCCATCGCCACCGGCACCACCCGCTTGTCCGAATCCGGAGCCAGAACCGCCGGCACCACCGGTGCCGCCAGTCGCAGTATGAGTGCGCGGGCTTGAGCTGGTGGCATTGCCGCCAGTTCCGCCATCCCCTCCAGGGCCTCCTGCGGCGCCCGTGCCGCCGAGACCACCCGCCCCACCCACCGCCGACGTAGTGATGCCTGACCCGGTGGCTACCGCGTCACCGCCCGAGCCACCCGTGCCCCCCGCCGCACCGGGGGCGCCAGTGAAACCCTGGCCACCGGGGCCACCGGTGGCAATCACCTGGTCGGTACCGGTGACGTTGGCCGCGGTGCCGGGGAGCCCACTGTTCGCAACGGCGCCACTGGGGGTGTCGTTTATTCCGTTGACGCCGGTCAGGCCGGTGCCGCCGGACCCGCCGTTGCCCCCACTGCCGAACCACAAGGCGTTGCCGCCGTCGCCGCCACGGCCGGGATTGCCGCCATTGATTCCCGCTAATGCAGCGCCACCAGCTCCGCCGTGGCCGCCGTTGCCAAACAGCAGGCCCCCGGTGCCCCCGACGCCGCCGGCAGCCCCGGCTCCGCCCTGTCCGCCGGATCCGCCGTTGCCGAACAAGCCTGCGCTACCGCCCGCCCCGCCGGCCGCCCCCGCGGCAGTGCTCGTGCCACCCGCCCCGCCGTTGCCGAACAACAACCCGCCTGCGCCGCCCGGCTGGCCCACGCCATCCATGGTTACGCCTGCGGCGCCGTCGCCGATCAGGGGCCTGCCCAACAGTGCCTGGGTGGGCGCGTTGATGACGCCCAGCACTTGCTGCTCGACGACCTGGAGCGGAGCTACGTTGGCGGTTTCGGCGCTCGCGTACGACTCAGCTGCCGCACTCAACGCTCGAGTGAACCGGGTGTGGAAAGCGGCGACCTCCGCGCTGACCGCTTGAAATTCCTGAGCATGCCGACCGAAGAGCGCCGCGATCTGCGCGGAAACCTCGTCAGCCGCAGCGGCGAGCACGCTCGTCGTAGGAGCCAGTGCGGCCGCGTTCGCCGTGCCGACGGCCGACCCGATTTCGGCGACTTCCTGCACCGTATTTATTAGCCAGGCTGGGTTCACGAGCACGAATGACATCGCGGCGCCTCTCAAGAAGGTCGAGTTCGCGCCCGTTGACTGAGATGAATTCAGTTAGCGCCGCAATGTGCGAAAATTCAAGAGCCACTTTCCGCTGGCAGGGCGACACTGCTGGGTCGCTAGGCGGCTGAGCCGATCAACGTCGCAATATCTGAGCGATGTTGAACAGTCCGGAAACCAGAGTGCCCCCGCTGAACAGTCCCGAGACGTAGCCGCTGAAAGCGGGGTCCAAGTCGGGGTTGGGCAGGCCGATGTTTGCTATGCCAGACATAGAGCCGGTGATGAAAGAGCCGCCGTAGGCCGTGTTGAAGAACCCCGACATCACGCCGTTGATGAGTCCGCCGCTGGCCACGTTGAAAAAGCCGGACATGACGCCGTCGCTAAAGCCGCCGCTGGCCCTGTTGTTAAAGCCTGAGATTCCATCACCCACGTTGTTGAAGCCGGAGTTAGGAAGGCCACTGTTAGTGGTGATTCCGTAGCCGGTATTGGCGGAGCCCGAGTTCCAATAGCCCGTATTGATGTTGCCCGAATTTTCCCAGCCCGTATTCGCGATACCGGCATTCGACCAGCCCGTGTTTGCGACGCCGGAATTCCAGAAGCCGGTGTTTGTGCTACCCGCGTTCCCCACCCCGGTGTTCAACTCGCCGGCGTTTCCGAAACCGAAGGTCACGCTACCCGCGTTCCCGATGCCGACGCTCAACCCGCCCGAGTTTCCGATGCCGAAGTTGGCGATGCCGGCGTTCCCCAAGCCGACGTTGTTCAGAGCGCCCGGGTCGGCGGCGTTGATCCCCGAGTTGAAGATTCCGACGTTGCCGCTGCCGGAGTTGAAGAAGCCGATGTTGTTTGTACCGGAGTTGCCGAAGCCGATATTGCCAATGCCGGAGTTCAACCCGGCCAGGTTGATGCCGGTCTGATGATCGCCGGTGAGGCCGATTCCGAAGTTACCGTTGCCGGTGTTGCCAAAGCCCCAGTTCGCGAACCCGGTATTGCCGAAGCCCCAGTTCGCCAACCCGGTGTTGCCGCCACCGATGTGTGCGTCGCCGGTGTTTCCACCGCCCACGTCGACACTGCCGCTGTTGCCGACGCCGAAGTTGTTGTCGCCGACGTTGCCCATGCCCACGTTCAAGCGATCCGTCACAGCGTTGCGATTTCCGAAACCGATGTTGGTACCGACGTTTCCCGCGCCGATGTTGTTGTTGCCGTAGTTGCCGAACCCGATGTTGTCGTTGCCGTAGTTTCCGCTGCCGATGTTGCCGTTGCCGGTGTTGCCGCTGCCCTGATTGAGGTCGCCGCGGTTTCCGCTGCCGATGTTGTTCTTGCCGGTGTTGCCGTTACCGATGTTGTCGGTGCCGATGTTGCCGATGCTTAGGCCTTTCAGGAATTGCTGCAGGCCCTCCGGAATCGGAATCAACTGCGCGGCCGCCGATAACGCCCCGGAGTGGTAGCCGGCCATGGCGGCCACGTCGGCGGCCCACATCGCTTCGTACTGGGCCTCAAGGGCCATGATTCCGGGCACGTTGAGCCCGAGGAAATTTGACCGGACCAACTGCGTGAACGCCTCCCGATTGGCGATGACCGCCGTCGGGTGAATCGTCGCCGCCAGCGCGGCCTCGAACACGCTGGCGATCGCCTGGGCTTGCGTCGCTGCACCCGCAGCGGACGCCGATGCCGCGCTCAGCCACGTCGCATAGGGCGCGGCTGCCATCGCCATTGCCGCCGCGGCCGGACCCTGCCAGGCCCCGCCGGCCAGTCCCGAGGTGATTGAGGCAAACGAATTCGCCGCCACTCCAAGCTGATCCGCCAGCCCAACCCAGGCCGCCGCGGCCTGCAGCATCGGCGCGGCACCTGCGCCCTCGAACATCAAGAACGAATTGATCTCCGGCGGCAGAATCTGGAATCCGACCATGGCTGAGCCCCCTCACCCGCTTTCCGGGGCGAGCAACGCTCGGGGCACGTGGCCACGGGCGGTGTCGCCCGGGAGTTTCCGAGCTCATCGTCGCCCGGGTCGGAGCTGTGGGTTTACGTAGTTGACTACTTAAAATCGACGGCCTGACGCGAAGTGGAAGCCGTCGCTACGCCAGGGCTATCCGGGTAAGCCGTCATTGCCAACTGTGCCGGTGGAGCCGGCCCCGCCGCCGGCGCCCGCGCCGCCCACAAGTGCACCGCCGGTCCCGCCGCTGCCGCCGGCGCCCGCGGTCCCCCCAGCGCCACCGTCTCCGCCGAATCCGCCGAAACTGCCCTTCCCGGTGTTGCCGGACTGGGGACCGGCGCCGCCGGATCCTCCGAGGGCACCCGCGCCGCCTTTTCCGCCGCCACCGCCGGTCCCGCCGCCGCCGCCGACGCCGCCTGCACCGCCGCTTCCCATCAGGAGCCCGCCGGCACCACCGCTACCGCCGGCACCGCCCGTCCCGCCGGCACCGCCCGTGCCGCCCTCGCCGGCGTCGCCGCCATCGCCACCTGCGCCAACGACCGTGATGGGGGCGATACCACCGTCGCCGCCGGCACCGCCGGCACCGCCGGTAGCGCCGGATCCTCCCACGCCACCCAAGCCGCCGGCGCCGCCGGCACCGCCGTCACCGATCCACAGACCGCCGCGTCCGCCGTTCCCACCCGCGCCACCGGTCCCGCCGGCACCGCCCGCGCCGCCGTTGCCGCCTTCACCAGCATCGCCGCCCGCGCCACCGGTGGCGTCGAGAACACCGGTGACAGAACCACTGGCGCTACCGCCAGCGCCGCCGGCGCCGCCGGCACCGCCGATATCGCCGGAACCTCCCACCCCACCCAAGCCGCCCGCGCCTCCAGCCCCGCCGTTGCCGACCAACAGGCCGCCCCGCCCGCCGTTCCCGCCGGTGCCGCCCGTTCCGCCCACGCCTCCTTCAGCGCCTGCGGTACCGGCACCGCCAGCTCCGCCGTTCCCGCCTTTTGCGATGAGTGTGCCTTTGCCACCGCTCGCGCCCAGCCCGCCGTCCCCGCCGGTCCCGCCGGCCCCGCCCGACGCCCCTCCGGCCGCCCCATTACCGCCAGCTCCACCGATGGCTATGGTTTCGCCCGTGCTCATGACTGGAGTCTGCGCTACGGCCGCCCCCCCGGCTCCGCCATCACCGCCGGCGGCGCCGGCGCCGGCCGCGCCCCCGTCCCCGCCAGCTCCGCCCATGGCGATGGCTCCATTAGCGGCGCCGGTGCCGATGGCTTGCGCAGTGCCGCCTTCTCCGCCGGTACCGCCGGCCACCCCTGCGCCACCGCTGGCACCGTTGCCACCGATGCCGCTGCCGACGATGAGGCCTTCCTCACTAGATACGAAGTTCGTTGTGCCGTTGGCTCCGGTCGCCGCAGTGGCACCCGACGGGGTCGGGTTCACCCCATTCGCCCCTGCCAGGCCGGTGCCACCCTGCCCGCCGTGGCCGCCGTTGCCGAACCAAATGGCGCTACCGCCGTCGCCGCCGCGTCCGGCAAGACCGCCATTGATGCCAGCCAGTGCCGCCCCGCCCGGCCCACCGGCACCACCGTTGCCGTACAGCAGGCCCCCGGTGCCGCCACTACCGCCCGTCGCGCCCGCACCACCCGCGCCGCCGGCGCCACCGTTGCCGAACCATCCAGCGCTGCCGCCCGCTCCGCCGGGCGCCCCGGCCGCCGTGCTGGTGCCGCCGGCGCCACCATTGCCGAACAACAGTCCGCCGGGTCCGCCGGCCTGGCCCACTCCGTTCACGGTGGCCCCGGCGGCTCCGTCGCCGATCAGCGGTCGCCCCAGCAATGCCTGGGTGGGCGCATTGATGACCCCGAGTACCCCCTGCTCGACGATCTGCAGCGGTGAGGCGTTGGCCGTCTCGGCAATCGCATAGGAGTTCCCGGCTGCGCTCAGCGCTTGAACGAACTGGGCGTGGAACAGCGCGGCTTGCGCGCTGATTGCCTGATATCGCTGGGCATGAAGGCCGAAGATCGCAGCAATCTGCTCTGACACTTCGTCCGCCGCGGCGGCCACCTAGTTCGCCGTGGGCGCCACCGCGGCGGCATTGGCCGCACCGAGGGAGGAACCGATGCCGGCGACGTCTGCGGCCGCTGCCGACAACCATTCGGGAACCGCCGTCACGATAAGGGGCATGGCTAAGCCTTCCTGCCCCCGACCGCTCAGTGACCGCCTGATTGATCACCGATCCGGTGAAGCGGATCGTACGTCGGTATTGACGGTTGTGTCACTGGTATTGACGTGTTTTGCAATTCAGAAGTGACTGTGACCGCCCTTGGGGCGTTGGGCCACCCGCAGCGAAGGTCATCCACTGATGTCAAGGAATCGACTTGATGTGCCCGCAGTCGTTGGGTATCAACCGAATTCGAGCAAGGTGTAGGCGCCCCGCAGTGGCTTGATCGTCGGGAACTGCCAGAGCGCGGGATAGATCGTTCCGAAGAACACCCCGCTGCCTTTGGGTATCGGTATGTCATGCACCGCGCGGATGCCGGGAACGGTGTCGGCCAGCTTGGCCAGTTGACGCGCCGAGAGGCTGAACGGCATCGGCGGCACCCGGTATCGCTTGGACGAACGCATCCCCTTCGGTGCCAGCTTCTTGACGATGGTCGGTGGCACATCGAAGAACATCTCGCCACCGGGGAATCGTCTGGCGCACTCGGTGATAAGTCCCAGCGCCTCGTGCGGCTGCAAATACATCAGCAGCCCTTCGGCGGTGATGAACACACCGTTACGGGTGTCGATCGCGTCCATCCAGCTGTAATCCAGGGCAGATTGCGCTATCTCGGTGATCCGTGGTTCGCGCGGTAACAGGCGGCGGCGCAGCTCGATGACCGGTTCCAGATCGATGGACACCCAATGGAATTGGGGATCATCCAACGCGCTACTCAGCCGCCAGAAACTGGTCTGGAAGCCTTCGGCAAGGGCGACCACCGTGGCATCAGGGTGCTGGCCGAGGTAACCGAGCGCGCATCGGTCGACGGCCAGCGACCGCAACGCCATCTCCTGGCCCTTGCGGCGGCCGAACTTGTCGAAGTCGAAGTCGATGGATTCGACGAGCCGGACGGCCATCGGGTCGTCGATGATCGCGTCCGCGCGGCCGGCCTGGTAGGCCCGGCCGCGGAGGGTGAACAGCGCTGTCTCGGATACGCCGCCAAGCAGGCTGGCGTCGATCTTGCGGGGCTCACTCAATGCCGCGACTCCTAAACCCAGTACGGCACCCGCGCGCGATACTGCCGCATCGCAACCGCAGCCAGCAGCCATCCGACGATCGTCAGGACCACCACCACCGCCCAGTGCCGCAGTTCTTGGTGGGCACCCAGCAGCGGTGCCCGCACGATGTCCAAGTAGTGCAGCAGCGGGTTGAGTTCGACGATCTTCGACCACTGGCTGGCGCCCTGCTGTCGCAGCGTTTCGTCGTTCCAGATGATCGGCGTCATGAAGAACAGCAACTGCACCACGGAGAAGAGCAGGGGGCCGATGTCGCGGTAGCGGGTCGCCAGGATGCCGAAACACAGTGACACCCAAACGCAGTTGAGCACGATCAACGCCAGCGCCGGGATGACCGACAGATCCGCCCACGACCACGGCTTGGGGAAGATGATCGCGATGACCACGTAGATCACGATGTTGTGCGCGAACAGGATCATCTGCCGCCAGACCAGCCGGTAGACGTGCACGCTCAACGGCGTCGGCAACTGCTTGATCAGGCCCTCGTTGGCGACGAAGACGTCGGCGCCCTCCAGGATCGCGGCGTTGATCAGATTCCAGATGATCAGCCCGAGCGTGACGTACGGCAGATGCACCGACAGCTCCAGGTGGAACAGCTTCGAATACAGCCCGCCCATCGCGACGGCGGTGGTTCCGGTTGCGATGGTGATCCAGAACGGGCCCAGCACCGAGCGGCGGTAGCGCTGCTTGATGTCCTGCCAGCCCAGGTGCAGCCACAACTCGTGACGATGGAAGCCGTCAACTAGATCACGCTTGGCGCGGGCGAACGTTCTGGATTGCGCCGCCGCATCGGTGAATGTCATGAGGACCCTCCGGGCTTGGTGAAGATTTCGCGGCGTCCCAAGCGGCGCAACCGGATCCACTCCAGTAGGCCCTTGGGGTCGCGGCGGGTTACCAGGAAGAACCAGCCGAACCGCACCCATTCCTGCGGCAGCAATTTCCGCAGACCTGGTTGCGACAACACGTAGCCCCGGTTGCGGTAGGTGAAGAAGCGCTTGCCGGGGTCGTCGGGGTATTGGGTGTGCATTCGCCCGCCCAGGATCGGCTTGAACTCGTCGGAACCGCACGGATGTAGGTAGACCGCGTCCAGGCAGGTGCCGAACGGCAGGCCGGAGCGGACCAGACGACGGTGCATCTCGACCTCGTCGCCGCGGATGAACAGGCGCAGGTCCGGGACGCCCACCGCTTCCAACGTCGACGCACGGAACAGCGCGCCGTTGAACAGCGAGGCGATGCCGGGCAGCAGGTCCTGGCCCGGCTCGGTGCGCAGTTCGCTGGCCCGCCGGCGCCATACCAGGCCGCGTCGCAGCGGGAACGCCAGCTGATCCGGGTCGTCGATGTTGCACACCATCGGCGACACCTCGGCCAGGTCGTGCTTCTTGGCGCACGCCAGCAGGGTCTCGAGCACCTTCGGGTCCTGTGGGCGTCCGTCGTCGTCGGCCAGCCAGATCCAGGTCGCGCCGTGCGCCAGCGCCAGCAGCATGCCGAGGGCGAAACCGCCTGCGCCACCGAGGTTTCGGCGTGAGTTCAGATAGATGGAGGTGATCTGCTGCGCGGCAACCAAGTCGTGGATGCGGCTGTCGCCGGAGTCGTCGTTGTCGATGACGATCAAGCGGTCCGGCGCCCGGGTCTGCGCGGTTAGCATCTCCAACGAACGGGCCAGTTCCTCGGGACGCCGGTGGGTCACCACGACGGCGAAGACGGATTCACTCATTCGGAGCGGCAGTGCCCTGTGTCTCGGCCAGCACTTCGCGGACGTGCCGGGCCGCATCCTCACCCTCGTAGGCACGGACCACATCTTCGATGCCGCCGGTGAGCTTGATGGTGCCGTGGTCGATCCACATCGCGGTTCGGCACAGCCGGGCCAGGAACTCGTTGGAGTGGCTGGCGAACACCAGGATTCCGGAGCGCTCGACCAGGCTCTGCAGGCGCGACTGCGCCTTCTTCAGGAACTCGGCGTCCACCGCGCCGATACCTTCGTCGAGCAACAAGATCTCGGGGTCGATGCTGGTGACGACCCCCATGGCCAGCCGCACCCGCATGCCGGTGGAGTAGGTGCGCAGCGGCATCGACAGGTACTCGCCCAGCTCGGTGAATTCGGCGATCTCATCCACCTTGCTCAGCATCTGCTTGCGGGTCTGTCCCAGAAACAGGCCGCGGATGATGATGTTCTCGAAGCCGGAGATCTCGGGATCCATGCCGACCCCAAGGTCGAAGACCGGCGCCACCCGCCCGGTGACCTTCGCCCAGCCCCGGGTCGGTTCGTAGATACCTGAGAGCAGCCGCAGCAGGGTGGACTTGCCGGCGCCGTTGTGTCCAACCAGGCCGACGCGATCGCCGAGGTTGAGCTCCATGGTGATGTCGCGCAACGCCTCGATGACAACCACGTTGGAGCTGTTGCGTCCGATCGTGCCGCCCGCCTTGCCCAGGACGGCCTTCTTCAGGGACCGCGACTTGGCGTCGAAGATCGGAAACTCGACCCACGCATCGCGGGTCACGATGTGAGGCCCGGTCGACACGGCTTACAGGTACTGTCCCGTGCCGTGGGAACCGTGGTGACCGTGACCCGGTTTACCCAACCCCGGCGGCAATGCCCCCTGGCGCATCTGCTCGAGCTGCGCGCGGGCGGCCATCTGCTGAGCGAACAGCGCGGTCTGGATGCCGTGGAACAGCCCCTCCAACCAGCCGACCAATTGTGCCTGGGCGATGCGCAGCTCCGCGTCCGTCGGCGCCACGTCCTCGCTGAACGGCAGCGTCAGACGCTCGAGTTCTTCCCGCAGTTCCGGCGCCAGTCCGTCTTCGAGCTCGCGGATGCTGGTCGCGTGAATGTCGCGCAGCCGGGTACGGCTGGCTTCGTCGAGCGGCGCGGCGCGAACCTCCTCCAGCAACTGCTTGATCATCGTGCCGATCCGCATCACCTTTGCGGGCTGCTCGACCAGGTCGGTCAGTGAGCGCTCCTCGACGTCCTCGTCGTCCTCGGCGTCCGCATCGTTGCCGGCACGGAGCGCCAGCAGCCTGGGATCGACGCCGCCGATGACCTCGACGTCGTCCATATCGGGGTCATCGCTGCCCGAAGTCAACCCAATCACCATCCTCGTTATTTACGGGGTAGACGCAGGAGAGCCTTTGCCGCGCCACTCGTAAATCTGTGCGCCGCCGTTGTCGTAGATCATGGCCCAGTACGGCGACTTGTTCAGTGAGACTAGCCCGTCTGGAATCTTGAAACCCCTGACCGTCGGGCCGCTGGCCAATACGTAGCGGATATTGAGCGCCTTGATTGCCTCGACGACCCGTGGGTCGGCATCGCCCTTGCTGGCGTAAGCCCAGAAGATATAGCGGTGGTAGCCGGGGCCGGCCTGCACGGGGTAGTCGTAGTGCGTCCACAACGGGTGTAGGCCCGCAACCGCGTACATCCAGGCGGTGCCGTCGACGTTGGAATTGCCGATCGTGGTGTCGCGCGCACCCGGCAACGTCGCCAGGTAGGCCATGGCTCGGAGATCCTGGTCGTTGATCATGACCGAGTCGTACTTGTCGCCGAACAAGAACTGGTGCCGTGGGAAGTAGTGCCAGGCGCTGATCACGCAGGCGCCCACGAGTAACGCTGCCGTCGCCGGCGCCCAAACGGACGCCGGCAGCGGTCTGAAACGGGCGCTGAGCGCCTTCGCCGCCGCCACCACCAACGCAACCACCACGAACAAACCGAGTCCCGCCCCGGACGTGAGGATGAGCGTCGTGGCGGCAGCGACCCGTCGGGGATCGTTGTAGAAGAACTCGCCGATCGCGCTGGCGACCCGTTCGACCGGTCCGCCCAGGGGTGTGCCCGCGTTGACGTTGACGACGATCAGCAGCGCCCACACCGCCAGCGGCCACCAGATCTTCTTGACCAGCAGGACGATGCCGCCGATCACCGCGAGGGCGGTCAGGCCGTACTGGACCGGGAAGTCGTTGAGGTGGCGGGAGTGCTGGAAGACCGCGTCGAAGATCCCCCTCCGCTTGCTCAGGTAGGTCAGGAAGGAATGTCCGGCGATGATGTCTTCCTGCTTGGTCACGCACAGGAACTGCGGTAACAGGATCAGCCCGGCCGCCACCGCGACACCGGCCAGGGTGAGCACGTCGCTCACGCGGGAACGCACCGGACGCCAAAGCGCCTCGAACAGCCACCACCCGGCCAGCAACAGCATGACGACCATGCCGCCGGTGATGTGCACCGAGAAGACGCCGACCAAAGCCAGGATCGCCACCGGAATCCGGTCGCGATGCCGCGGTGTCGAGGCGATCAACGCCATCGTCGGCACGGCAACGCCGTAGGCCGCCAGGTTGGGCATCGCGGCGGTGTCGAACTCGACGTAGGGCACCGCGGTGAACGATGCGGAGAGCGCCGCGGCCGTGGCCGCCACTCCCGCGGTGCGCCACTCGGTGGTGTGCCTGCGCAGCACTTGCCAGGCGAGAACGGCCGCGCTGACCGGAAACAGCCAGATAGCCGCAGCCAGTGAGGTCAGGGTGTAGCCGGTGGTGGCCGCCGCCCCGGTGAGTTGGCACAGCACCGCGGTCAGGGCGTGAAACACCGAGGGGTAGTACAGCAGCGCGTGGGTTTCGACATTGCGCAGCTCGCCCATGTGGGTCGGCGACGCCTGGCCGGTGTCCAGGATCCAGCGCACGGTGTTGGCGTGCCACACCGCGTCCCACGTGCTGGGGATGGATTGCCAGTGCGGGATGCCGGTCCAGGCCGCCCAACCGATGAGCACTACGCCCAGGATCACGCCGCCCGCGACGGTGAGCGCTGGCCAGGGGGAGACGCCGCGCGCCTCGGCCTCGGTGTCCCGGAAGCGGTCCAGCAGCAGCTGCAAAGCGAGAGCGATGACACAAATGACGGCCAATGCGGCCAGCGCGGTCCACCCGTTCCAGGGGATGCCGAGCGCACCGTAGGGAACGATGGCCAACGCCACCACGCCATAGGTCAGCGGCGGCCCCGCGGCGATGGCGATAGGCCAACTGAGCTGCGCAATCCGCGCAACAATCGCACCCGGCGCGATCAGCAATATCAATGCGATCAGCGTTCCGAACCCTAAGCTCACTCGACTAGTATGGCTGCCCGGGTGACCTGGCTCGCGTAGCCCGAACGACTGGCACCGTCGGGAAATGTCAGGGGCTCCTCATACCAACGTCACCAATTTGCGAAATTGCGAAAGCTCTAAGGTGGCTTCCATGGGTTACGACGTCGCCCGGGTGCGTGGCTTGCATCCGTCTCTGGGTGACGGGTGGGTGCACTTCGACGCCCCGGCCGGCATGCTCATCCCCGACTCGGTCGCCACGACCGTGTCGACCGCTTTCCGTAGGTCCAGTGCCAGCGCGATCGGCTCCCATCCGTCGGCGCGACGCAGCGCCGCGGTGCTGGACGCCGCGCGCGAGGCGGTGGCCGATCTGGTCAATGCCGATCCCAGCGGGGTGGTGCTGGGTGCCGATCGCGCGGTGCTGCTGTCGGCTTTGGCAGAGGCGTCCTCGTCGCGCGCCGGCCTGGGATACGAGGTCATCGTCAGCCGGCTGGATGACGAGGCCAACATCGCGCCCTGGCTGCGGGCGGCGCATCGCTACGGCGCGAAGGTGAAGTGGGCAGAGGTCGACATCGAGACCGGCGAGTTGCCGACGTGGCAGTGGGAAGGGTTGATCAGCAAAGCGACGCGGCTGGTCGCGGTGACCTCCGCGTCCGGAACGCTGGGCGGCGTCACCGACCTGCGCGCGATGACCAAGCTGGTGCACGACGTCGGCGGCCTGGTGGTGGTCGACCATACCGCCGCGGCCCCGTACCGGTTGTTCGACATGAAAGAGACCGACGCCGACGTGGTGGCGGTGAACGCGGTCGGGTGGGGCGGCCCGCCGATCGGCGCCATGGTGTTCCGTGACCCGTCGCTGATGAACACGTTCGGCTCGGTGTCGACGAACCCGCATGCGACCGGTCCCGCGCGGTTGGAGGTCGGTGTGCACCAGTTCGGCTTGTTGGCCGGGGTGGTCGCCAGCATCGAGTACCTGGCCTCGCTCGACGAGTCGGCGCGCGGAAGCCGCCGCGAACGCCTGGCGCTGTCGATGCAATCGGCGTCCGGCTACATGAACCGGGTCTTCGACTATCTGCTGTCCTCGCTGCGCTCGCTGCCGCTGGTGATCCTGCTGGGACGGCCCGAGGCGCGGATCCCGTTGATCAGCTTTGCTTTTCAAGATGTTCCGGCGGACCGGGTGGTACAACGGTTGGCGGACAACGGGATTCTGGCGGTGTGCAACGAGGGCTCTCGGGTGCTCGATGTTTTGGGTGTGAACGATGTCGGCGGCGCGGTGACCGTCGGGTTGGCGCATTACTCGACGACTGCCGAGGTCGACCAGTTGGTGCGCGCGCTGGCCTCGCTGGGCTAACTTTTTACTGCGAGCAGACGCAAATCACCTTTTTAGCAACGAAATTGGGTGATTTTGTGTCTGCTGGCCGGGGTGGTGGCGTGCTGGTAGGTACTGCTTGGTTAGCGAATGCTCAGCCGATCGTTCAGGCGATCGAAAACCCTTGCTGCAGGCGGGATCGTTAGTGCTGGCCATGCTCTTCTAGACCGTAGTTCCCCCCGCTGAGTGGGTTCTGAATCCCCGATGTTGTTCGTGAGCAGGTGTTTGGCGTTCATGCGGGCGTACTAATGTAGTCATGTATTATGCATGGCATTGCTCGGCGTGTTAACTTGGCATATCGTAGATATAGCGCGGATAAGTTGATATAAAGTAATCATGTACGTGACTCGGGTTCCCAACCGTGGGTCACCGCCAGCGGTGCTGTTGCGGGAGTCCTACCGCGACAACGGCAAAGTCAAAACACGCACCCTGGCCAACTTGTCACACTGGCCCGAGCGCAAGGTGGAAAAGCTACAGCGTGCCCTCAAAGGCCTGCCGGCCACGCGGGATCTGGCCGAGTCGTTTGAGGTCTCCCGCAGCCTGCCCCATGGGCACGTGGCCGCAGTGCTGGGCACCGCCCGGACCCTGGGCGTCGAAGATCTCATCGACGCGACACCATCGCGGCGGCGCGACCTGGTCACCGCGATGCTGGTAGCCCAGGTCATCGCCCCGGAATCCAAGCTGGCCACCGCACGCGGTTTGCGCACCCAGACCGCCACCAGCTCACTGGGCGAGGTGCTGGGGGTCAGTGGGGCCGATGAGGACGACCTGTACGCGGCGATGGACTGGGCGCTGGCCCGCAAAGATGCCATCGAAACCGCGCTGGCCGCCCGGCATCTGAACGATGGCACCCTAGTGCTCTACGACGTGTCCTCGGCGGCCTTTGAGGGCCGCACCTGCCCCCTGGGCAAGATCGGACACGCCCGTGACGGGGTCAAAGGACGTTTGCAGATCGTCTACGGGCTGCTGGCCACCACCGCCGGGATACCGGTTGCCATCGAAGTGTTCGACGGCAACACCGCTGACCCGAAAACGTTGACCGCCCAAATCAATAAGCTGAAAAACCGGTTCGGACTGTCGCGGGTGGCCCTTGTCGGCGATCGCGGCATGATCACCAGCGCGCGCATCACCGAGGAACTACGCCCTGCCGGTCTGGACTGGATCACCGCGCTGCGCGCCCCGCAGATCAAGGCCCTTGTGCAAGCCGACGCCCTGCAGCTGAGCTTGTTCGACGAACACGACCTCGCTGAGATCAACTCCCCGGACTATCCCGGCGAACGCCTGGTCTGCTGCCACAACCCGCTCTAGCTCAAAAGCGCACCCAAAACGCCAAGACCTGTTGGCCGCCACCGAAAACAACTCACCGCCATTACCGACGCCACCACCCGAACCCGCCGACCCTTGCGCGGCAAAGACGATATCGCGCTACGGGTAGGCAAGGTGATCAACCACTACAAGATGGCCAAACACTTCCACATCACCATCACCGACAACTCATTCACCTTCACCCGCAACGAAGACGCCATCGCCGCCGAAGCCGCCCTCGACGGCATCTACGTGCTGCGTACCAACCTGCCCAAATCCGCCCTGGGCCGTGACGATGTGGTGTTGCGCTACAAGGGACTCGAAGACGTCGAACGCTTCTTCCGGACCCTCAACAGTGAACTTGACGTGCGACCCATCCGCCACCACCTCGCCGACCGGGTCCGCGCCCACATGTTCCTACGCATGCTGTCCTACTACATCAGCTGGCACATGAAACAAGCCCTGGCCCCTGCTGTTTCGCGACCACGACAAACCCGCAGCCGCCGCCAAACGCACCAACCCGTTGCCCCGCTCAACGTTCCGATGCCGCCCTAGCCAAAGCCTCCCGCAAACGCACCACCGACGACACCCCGGTGCACAGCTTCACCAGCCTGCTCGCCGACCTAGCCACCATCTGCGCCAGCCACATCCAGCCCGCCGACGACATGCCCACGTTCACCAAATTCACCACCCCCACCGCACTACAACACCACGCCTTCGAACTACTCGGCCTCACCCACCGCCTGGGCTACAAGTAGTCATGCAGACAACACAAAACCCCAGGTCACGGCACACTCATCACCAAACCAGGGGGAACTACGGTCTAGAGCACATCACCGGGGTCTACACGATCTCGTGTTCTGGCATTGCAATAGTTGCTGTGCCACGCCACCTATGCCAAACGGCGGTCGCGCCCTCAGACGAGCGACTCGATAGTCGACTGCGCCTCTGTGAGGACTTCGTCGATGAACTCGATCAGCTTCTCCCGATCCTCACCGCGACTGGCCATCAGGCCTTGAACGTTAATGCTGACTACCGCCAGCTGGGCGGCAGCGACTTCGCTGAAATCGTAATAGCGCTGTATATCCTCAGGGGACATTGAATCCCAATCCAGCGGTCGCAATCCAAGTCGGCGTTCCCACCGTTTGAGCGCATGGCCACTGTGCACGGCTACGTAATCCAGAATCTCAGTGGCACGAGGAAGGATATCCACCAGTGCCTCAAAGCTTCTGTGAGTGGCGGCAATCTCCGCGTCTACCTCGTTGAGCTGCTCCATGAGTTGTTGCTGCTGCTTGCGGCTGCGCTTTACCATCCAGACCAGACCACCAACCGCCAGTAGGAGCGCGGGAGCTGCCACGATCCCGGCCAGTAGTGCCGCGCCTCCCGCCACTCCGGCGCCTCCGGCCGCAAGCGTGCCCCCACCCAGCAGAGCCAATGCAGCGTTGCTGGCAGCAACTCCGGTCAACCCTCCAATCGCGGTGCCGGTCGACGCAGTGCCGAAGGACACTGCAGCCATGAAGGTGCCGTAGGCCGCGGCCCCTCCTAACGCCGCACCCGCGACGGCACCCCCCGCTCCACCCGCAAGCGCATACCTAACCCCGTAGGAGGTCGATCGAAGCCGGTACTTCGCCTGCGCCTGTGCATCCTCGGTCACATCATCATCTTCAAGGCCCACGGGTTCCGGCTGGGGCGCGCCGTTGATCCCTCTAGCGATTGCCACAAACTTCATGACAAAGTCGTCACGGGCGCGGTCATGAGCTGTATTGAACGCGTCCCCTAGCTCAGTGATGAGGCCAGTCCGACGCTCTACTTCGTGCTGGACCCGCTTGATTCGATCCTTAATGCGATCTTCGCCAGACCCCGCTGCGGCGCCAACGCGCGGTTCACCGCGTTCTTTTGCTAGCTCGAGAGTCCGCTTCGCTGCCTCTGCCTCTAGTTCTGCCGGGCTAAGTCCCAGCGCGAGGGCGATGGCATCGAATCGGTCCGATCCAGGACGCGTCAGTCCGCTCTCGATGCGGGAGATCGAAACGCTGGCGCCCTTCTTATATCCAGCCTTGGCACCCAGTTCGTCCTGAGTCATCTTCGGCACCTTGACCTCGCGATGCTCGCGGATGACCATGCCCAGCGCCTCGAGTGAGAACTTCATAGTGGGACCATAGTGCATAAAGACTAAATTAGTGTGTTGACAGTCACTAAATACATCACTAAATTCTTCCTGGCGGGGCCGACTGGGGCCTCTTTCCTGAAAGGTCTCATCATGGCCCGTATCAATACCGCACTGCTGATCGCGCAGCAGGCCGCAATCGTGGCCGACCGCGCGAACTTCGTTCGCCAGGACCCTGCGGTGGTAAAGGCTGCAAAGCAAGCTCGCGCGGACCTCGTGCAGGCTGGGCGCTCGGCCACCACTCTCCTTCAAGAGACACTTGCCTCATGGCAGCGCTCAGACAGGCGCAGTCGCTAACGCCACACCGCAGTGGCCCCGGTGCGGTTGGATCAGCCGCATGCTCGAGTGCTGAGCTGATAGTGGCCACCGAGAATGGGTTAGTGGTCGGTGGCGGACTCTCCCCCTCCGGGTCGTGGTGCGTTAAACGCTCGACTGCAGAACAGCTAATGACAAGCGCACTAATCGATGACCATTCGGGCCCACGCAGCCATCTCTCGTTGCCGACGGATCTCATAATTGCCGGGAGCGATGCCCATGTAGCCGTGCTCGGCGTGGCCAAGGTAAACCCTCGATCCCGCCGGGACGGTGAGAATAGCTATCCGCAGGTCCTCGTGGTGCGGAATGGCGGTGTCGCAGTAGGCGGGTCCGTCCGCCGCGTAGACGACGTGGGAGTTACCAGCGTTGGCCCCCTCCACCACAGCGGTCCCAGACTTCGGCACGAGCGTGGTTGCGGTCACCTGCGCGGGCAAGACCAGGACGTTGAGGTGAGCCCGTCGTAGTGGTCCAGTCGTTGTGGGACTCTGATGCCCGAGTGTTCGGGCAGGAAGAATCGACGACGACATGGCAACGAACAAGCGCCGGCGGCACACGCCGGATCAGATCATCCGCAAGCTCGCCGAGGGCAACAAGCTCCTTGGAACCGGGCAGCAACTCAGCGAAGTGTGTCGCCACCTCGAGATCACCGAGTCGACCTGGCATCGCTGGGTCGCCCAGTACGGCGGGATGAAGGCCAGCGACGCCAAACGCCTCAAGGAACTTGAGGCCGAGAACGCCAGGCTCAAGAAGCTGGTCGCCAACCAGGCCCTTGACATCGACATGCTCAAGGAGATCTCGTCGGAAACTTCTGACCCCGAACCGCAAGCGCAGCGCCGCGGCGATGCTGCGCGAGCGGTTCGGGGTCTCCGAACGGCGGGCGTGCGCGGTGGTCGGCATCCACCGTTCCACCATGCGTCTACAACCACCACCGATCAGCGATGAGGAGGCCCAATTGCGGGCCTGGCTACGCGCGTTCTCCACCCAGCGGCCCCGCTGGGGATGGCGCCGTGCTGCGATCGCGGCACGGCGAGCTGGCTGGAAGGTCAACAACAAGCGCATCCGCCGCCTGTGGCGCGAGGAAGGCCTGCGGGTTCCGCAGCGCCGCAGGAAGAAACGCTTGACCGGCATCGGTGCGCAGGTCGGGGCGATGTGCCCGATCCGCCCGAATGCGATCTGGGCGATGGACTTTCAGTTCGACACCACCGCCGACGGACGAACGTTGAAGATGCTCAACGTAATCGATGAGTTCACCCGCGAAGCCCTGGCGATCGAAGTCGACCGGGCCATCAACGCCGACGGCGTGGTCGACGTCCTTGACCGTCTGGCCCTGATGCATGGGGCACCGGCCTACGTGCGGTTCGACAACGGACCCGAGTTCATCGCCCATGCTGTCAACGACTGGTGCCGCTTCAACGGCACCGGCTCGCTATTCATCGATCCCGGATCCCCCTGGCAGAACGCCTGGATCGAGTCATTCAACGGCCGACTGCGCGACGAGCTACTCAACTCCTGGCGCTTCGACTCCCTGCAAGAAGCCCAAATCATCATCGAAGATTGGAGAATCGACTACAACGCCAACCGGCCTCACTCCGCCCACAATGGGCTCACCCCAGCCGAGTTCGCCCTACAGTGGACCACGACCCACCAACCGCAAGCCGCATAGCGACTGGACCATCAAACGGGTCCCCCTCAACGTCGCCCTGCCGCTGGGCTCCGGCTAAGACGGGAATGTCGGCATCAAACTGCTGCGGAGCGAGGGCGGCATTCACGATGTTGGTCAGTTCAGCGGTCATCGCTGTGTCCTTCCGTGCGGTTTGGCTTGGGCTAGGTCGCTCGTGCCAGACGTTCATAGGTCTGCTCCGGCACGTCGAATGACCACGCCACAGCCGTCAGAGCGGTGCGGCACGTGGTTGGCACGGACAGTTCGTAGACGCGGCGAGCACCATTGCGCTCTGGGGTGGCGTTGACGCACAATAGAATTCGCGCTCGGTAGCCGAGAACCCGGCGGGGCACCTTGTACAAACGGAGCAGCTGACCGGGGTTAGCTGGATCGGGTGCCTGATCAATAAGTCTGAAACCGGCGGTTGTGATGAACTGATGCCAACCGACGCGTTCGATGGCGCACCGCCGGACCTCGGCGTTGCGTTCGGCCATGATTCGCTTGGTGTCCCAACCATTTTCGATGAGATCGCGCGGGACTGTGGTGCCGTGCCAGGCGTGAATTTCCCAGCCGTCGCCCCAACGGACCGCGGGTCCGTCCGCGTTGTGCAGGCGAATGCGGCCGTCGACGGTCTCGGTGTGCACCTCAGTGGGTAGATCGCAAACCACCACGAAGTCCCGAAAAGGCCACCAGCACTCCGCGGATTGGGCGTTCTCTATCGCTCGTAAACTTTCCCGAGTCTCGTCACCGAAATCAAGTGCGCAGGCATCCCGCAGAAACGCCCAAACGACGTCGAATCCGACGTGGCCGCGCCCAGCCAGCGGGACGCGCCAATTCCTCGCAGAGGAGACCGCGCAGACCGCAGCGCAAAGCAGTCCACGGATCGCCCCGTCCACGTTGGGAACTGCATAAAGAACGGGTTCGAAAACCTCACGGATACACCTACGGACTATCTTCCGCGAAACTGCAGAGTGACTCTCCTCGTGCGTTGGTGTCGCGGGTATCTGGTCGAATGCTGGGCAGACCATCCCGGCCCGGGTGGCGTCTATGACATCCCGGACCGCTCGGGAAAGCGCTTCACCTACGCGCGGGGCGTCCCCGACGCTGCTTACCGACCGCCCCGCGGCATCGACCGCCGATCGCACCGCTGAATCCAGAGAAATGCCCGGTTTCGAGTTACGGATTTCACGAACGACCCCCTCCGCGATCGGCGGTGCCAGCGCACCGACAACAGGTGAGGGCACCTTCACGATCACACCCGGCCAGGGGACACCAACGAGTTCATAGCATTTGCGTACACCCGCTTCCCAAGCCGCCCACTCGTCTTCGGTGAGCGGCGTCGTGCGGCGGGCATGGTCGATCCGTTGGGCGACGAACGCGGCCATGCGCTCGCGCTGATCGGCAGTCAGCTCGGTCAGCTGTTTAGGACGGGTGGGCCGGACCAGTTCGCATTCAGCGCCGGCCGGGTTCATGCGATCCATCAAGCAGCCACGAAGGTTCGCTAACCCATCGATGGTTCGATTCAGCAAGTTCATCCACCACGCTCCGGCTAGGTCTCACGGATCGTCCGCGATGCTAGTGACCCCCTCCGACAAGAACCTCTACGTTCCAAGAAGATTCCAAGGTGCCTGCCGGAACGTTGTCGCAAGCCTCACGCGGCGACCCGGTGGCAGCGATCGGCCAAAGCGGGCCCTGCTGCTCGGGCCCGCAATTGTGCACAGAAAGGGGGCAGATCATGGCGTCCTGGCTGACTGGCGCAAGGTCACTAGCTGTCGAAATTATCTGTACGTCAGTCGCTTTCGCTCCGCTTGCCGGTGCCGATCCCGCCCCTGGGCAGTTCGTCAACGTGAAAGCCCCGTCACCGCCGATGCGTTGTCAGCTCAGCTCGGATGACAGCGACGGAGGCGACCCGAAGGTTGTTTGTCAGACGGCCGGTTTCCCGCAGGCGCCGATGGACCCGATGCCCTATCCGGGGTGGGTGGGGGATCCTGCGGTGTTGCACCAGAATCAAGCCATCATCACCGAATCGGGTGAATTCACATGGCGAACAGCGAATCTCGGATTGGCGCCCGCCGGACAGCCGGACACAGCCCTGGCGATTGGGCAGACGCAGCACCTTCAGGGATGGACGGTCGTGGCGACCAGCGACGGCACGACGTTCACCAACGACGCGACGGGTCACGGCATGGTGATCGACAGCGCCTACAACGTCAGGCCCTTCTGACGACATACGAATGTAAAGGAGAAAGGGATGGCCGCACGGTTGTCCGGGCGCCAAGCGCGCCCCCAAGATTGTTCCGAAGATGCTCAAAGAGACCTCACGGAATCCTCCGAACTATCAGCGGAACGGTCGCCGCACCGGCACCCGGCACAGTCGTCGGCCGGTTGTCTCGAAATTGCCTATTCCCTGCGCAATCGCCGAGGACTAGCATTCGCTCATCGCTGCCTGCGGCGGACTGCGCCAGCTCTACTGCGTAGACCACCTGGAGGTGGCACATGTCAATCGTGATTGTGACTCCGGAAGCCGTCGCGGGGGCCGGCGGCGATATTGCTCGCATTGGCTCCTGGCTCAATGAGGCCAATGCTGCGGCGGCGGGCTCGACCACCTCGGTGATGGCCGCTGCGGGGGATGAGGTCTCGGCGGCGGTCGCGGCGCTGTTCTCCGGCTACGCCCAGGAATATCAGCTGCTGAGCGTGCGGGCAGCGGTGTTTCAGGAGCAGTTCGCGGTTGCGCTACGCGGAGGTGCGGGCGTCTATGCCGCCGCCGAGACCGCCAATGCATCCCTGTTCGAACTCTTGGTGGAAGACGGGCTGTTCCTCATCAATTTCCCCACCAATCTGTTGTTGGATCGCCCGCTGATCGGCAACGGTTACAACGGCACCACCACTGCGCAAGGCGTGGGGACCCCCGGCGGGGCTGGTGGGCTCTTGATCGGCAGCGGCGGTAAGGGCGGGGACAGCATCGTCGCCGGAGCGCCGGGCGGCATCGGTGGTTCGTCCGGACTGCTCGGCGCCGGTGGAACCGGCGGGATGGGCGGTCTTGGCGCGCCCGGCGGGGCCGGCGGCACGGGCGGGTTGCTGTACGGCAACGGCGGAATCGGCGGCATCGGTGGGCCGTTCAGTACCGGCGGACCCGGCGGCAGCGCGCAGTTCATCGGCAACGGCGGAACCGGCGGTCTGGGCGGGATGCTCGGCGGCACCGGCGGGGTCGGCGGCCGGGGCGGGCTGCTGTACGGCAACGGCGGGATCGGCGGGACCGGCGGGGTCTCGGGTGGTCTTGGTGGCGTTTCGGGTGGTCCTGGCGGCGCCGGCGGTATCGCCCCGTTCATAGGCGTCAACGGTGCGCACGGCGAAACGGGCCATATACCCGCCGTCGGAATAACGGTGGACAATGTAATAAACAGGCCGTTCATAAGTGTTTCCATCGGCGGCGGACCGTTTTCGCAACTCACCGTCGACACCGGATCCGTGGGAATACTCGTGCCGCCCCAAGATGTGAATTTCACTTCCCTTGGCCCGTCCATTGGATCGGGTACCACCACTTACGGCGATGCATTTAACTCCGCGACCTACACTTACGACAAGTATGCGACGACGGTGAACTTCGGCAACGGAATCATTACCACCACACCGGTGACGGTCGGTGTCATCACCTCGTTCAAGCACACCGTGAATGGCATTACCACCGTTCTGCCTGCGTCGCAGGGAGACGCCATTTTGGGTATTGGATCCAACGCGGGAGGGCCCGCGACCATCAGTCCGGTGCGAGCGTTGCCAAGTACGCTTGGCCAGAGTGTTCTCCTCGCGGAGCAATACAATGCGTTGCAGTTTGGCGCCAACCCGTTCGATTCCTTTGCCGTCTCGAGTGGGGCGCCGATCACCACCCTGCGCGTGTCGGTCAATGGTGGACCGCTGCAGACTGTTACCGGCGCTTTCGTCGATAGCGGCGGTTTGTGGGGCAGCGTTCCGTCTTCGTTAGGCACTGGCTCCGTAAACGGCTACCTGCCCGCCGGAACCCACCTGGAGTTCTTTACCGCCTCTGGCACAAGCATTTATTACTTCACCGCTGGTACGCTGCCCCAAACAACGGTAATACCAGGGGGCGCGCTGAACACCGGAAACATACCGTTCCAGTACATGCCTATTTACATTAGGTATGGCGCTAGCGGAACAATTTTCTACGACGACATGTGACAATTTTCGGATGGGTGAGAAAGGACCTGCCTTTGGACGGAGTCGAATTCGGCCGGTACCGGCTGCTCTCGTTGATTGGCGAGGGTGGCATGGGCAAGGTTTACAAGGCCCACGACACGATGATGGATCGCGACGTGGCCATCAAGGTGTTGCCGCCCGAGCTGGCCAGCGAGCCCAATTATGAGCGGCGATTCCGCCGTGAGGCCCACATCGCGGCTCGGCTGAACGAACCGCACATCATCCCCATCCATGAGGCCGGTGAGATAGACGGTCGCCTGTATCTGGTCATGCCGATCGTCGAAGGCACCGACGTGCACGAGCTGTTGCAGCGCGACGGTCCAATGAGTCCCGCGCGGGCCGTGCACATCATTGAGCAACTGGCCGCCGCGCTCGATGCGGCCCACGCGGCCGGGCTGGTCCACCGCGACATCAAACCCCAGAACACCCTGGTGACAAGTCGCGACTTCGCCTACCTGATCGACTTCGGCATAGCCCGCGACGGCTCGGGGTCCAAACTGACCGGCACGGACAGGATCATCGGAACCATGGCCTGCATGGCACCCGAACGCTTTAACAGCGGGGTCGCCGATGCCCGCTCGGATGTCTATGCCCTGGCGTGCATGTTGCATGAATGCCTGACCGGGGAACTGCCGTTCCCGGGGGACAGCATGGAACAGCAGATCACCGCGCATCTCATGTTGGATCCGCCGCGGCCCAGCCACATTCGGGCCGACGTGCCCAACGGCTTTGATGACGTGATCGCCACCGGCATGGCCAAGAACCCCGACGAGCGCTACCAAAGCGCCCACGCGCTGGCCACCGCCGCCCGCCGCGCCCTGACGGCCGCTCCGGTAGCCGCACCTACCCGTCGCCATGATCTACCCGCGCCGGGCGCACGCGACGACGGCCCGACCCGAATCCTCCCCGGTACCCCGCGCGCTGTACGGCAACCGGTCGGCCGGCCTGTCCCGGCCGCAATGCAGCAACGCGCGCCCGGCTGGGGACCTCCTCAGCCCCCGCCTCAGCCTCAGCCGCCGCCCAACTGGTCGCACCCGGCACCGATTCGGCCGGCGCCGACCCGACGCCGAGGTCCCCTCATCGCCGGGATCGTCGTCGCCGTCGTGATTCTCACCGTCGGCGCCCTCACCGTCACCCTGTTGACCCGATCGGACTCGGGCGCCTCTCGGACCGCAACTGCCACAACCGCCAAGTCCGCGCTGCCGTCGGAAACAACGGTCGCTCCGATTTCAGAGGATGCGCTGCAAGGGCTGTTGCTCACGTCCGACCAAGTCAGCGCGGCGTTCGGCGCACCGGCCATGACCCTGACAAGCACCGTCAACACCCTGCCTGGAAACGGGACCGCCTCCGTGTCGGACCAGGCGTGTGTGCCGTTGGCCGCAGCCGCCTCGAGCGCTGTGTACGCCGACAGCGGGTGGACCGCCGTGCGTGGGCAAGAATTCAAGTACCCCGCCAGCGGCCCGCCGGTGCACGATGTCGTCCAGTTCGCAGTGTTGTTTACCTCCGCGCGGGATGCGGTCGCATTCTTCGCCGCCTCCGCGCAGCGCTGGGAGGGCTGCTCCGATCGCCAATTCACCGTCAGTGCACCTGGTTCTGGCTTTCCCGACACAGTGGAGAAAGTGGGGCCGGTAGCCAACAACAACGGCACCCTGAGCGCCACGCTAACCAACGCGGCAAACAGCGCTATCAACTGTCAGCGGGCGTTTACGGTGGCCAACAACGTGGCAGTGGACGTCCAGGCATGCAATTCGAGCCCGACGTCGGACGCGGTTGCCGTCAGCGTGGCACATCAGATCGCGAACAAGGTGCGCAAAACGATGTAGCGTTTCTCCGACTAGAGTCGGACGACTGCGACAACGCTGCCCGGCCAATGCCGCCGAACCGGTGCGCTTATTCCAAGTGCGCCAAGGTAATTGACGTTAGGCCTGACCGGCCGAACTCGGCCCCATCCCGCGGCGCCCACCCCACGCCTCGGCGGCGGCAAACCGGCGGCGGCAAAGCGGCGGTCGCACTTCCATAGACCGTAGTTCCCCCCGCTGAGTGGGTTCTGAATCCCCGATGTTGTTCGTGAGCAGGTGTTTGGCGTTCATGCGGGCGTACTAATGTAGTCATGTATTATGCATGGCATTGCTCGGCGTGTTAACTTGGCATATCGTAGATATAGCGCGGATAAGTTGATATAAAGTAATCATGTACGTGACTCGGGTTCCCAACCGTGGGTCACCGCCAGCGGTGCTGTTGCGGGAGTCCTACCGCGACAACGGCAAAGTCAAAACACGCACCCTGGCCAACTTGTCACACTGGCCCGAGCGCAAGGTGGAAAAGCTACAGCGTGCCCTCAAAGGCCTGCCGGCCACGCGGGATCTGGCCGAGTCGTTTGAGGTCTCCCGCAGCCTGCCCCATGGGCACGTGGCCGCAGTGCTGGGCACCGCCCGGACCCTGGGCGTCGAAGATCTCATCGACGCGACACCATCGCGGCGGCGCGACCTGGTCACCGCGATGCTGGTAGCCCAGGTCATCGCCCCGGAATCCAAGCTGGCCACCGCACGCGGTTTGCGCACCCAGACCGCCACCAGCTCACTGGGCGAGGTGCTGGGGGTCAGTGGGGCCGATGAGGACGACCTGTACGCGGCGATGGACTGGGCGCTGGCCCGCAAAGATGCCATCGAAACCGCGCTGGCCGCCCGGCATCTGAACGATGGCACCCTAGTGCTCTACGACGTGTCCTCGGCGGCCTTTGAGGGCCGCACCTGCCCCCTGGGCAAGATCGGACACGCCCGTGACGGGGTCAAAGGACGTTTGCAGATCGTCTACGGGCTGCTGGCCACCACCGCCGGGATACCGGTTGCCATCGAAGTGTTCGACGGCAACACCGCTGACCCGAAAACGTTGACCGCCCAAATCAATAAGCTGAAAAACCGGTTCGGACTGTCGCGGGTGGCCCTTGTCGGCGATCGCGGCATGATCACCAGCGCGCGCATCACCGAGGAACTACGCCCTGCCGGTCTGGACTGGATCACCGCGCTGCGCGCCCCGCAGATCAAGGCCCTTGTGCAAGCCGACGCCCTGCAGCTGAGCTTGTTCGACGAACACGACCTCGCTGAGATCAACTCCCCGGACTATCCCGGCGAACGCCTGGTCTGCTGCCACAACCCGCTCTAGCTCAAAAGCGCACCCAAAACGCCAAGACCTGTTGGCCGCCACCGAAAAACAACTCACCGCCATTACCGACGCCACCACCCGAACCCGCCGACCCTTGCGCGGCAAAGACGATATCGCGCTACGGGTAGGCAAGGTGATCAACCACTACAAGATGGCCAAACACTTCCACATCACCATCACCGACAACTCATTCACCTTCACCCGCAACGAAGACGCCATCGCCGCCGAAGCCGCCCTCGACGGCATCTACGTGCTGCGTACCAACCTGCCCAAATCCGCCCTGGGCCGTGACGATGTGGTGTTGCGCTACAAGGGACTCGAAGACGTCGAACGCTTCTTCCGGACCCTCAACAGTGAACTTGACGTGCGACCCATCCGCCACCACCTCGCCGACCGGGTCCGCGCCCACATGTTCCTACGCATGCTGTCCTACTACATCAGCTGGCACATGAAACAAGCCCTGGCCCCTGCTGTTTCGCGACCACGACAAACCCGCAGCCGCCGCCAAACGCACCAACCCTGTTGCCCCCGCTCAACGTTCCGATGCCGCCCTAGCCAAAGCCTCCCGCAAACGCACCACCGACGACACCCCGGTGCACAGCTTCACCAGCCTGCTCGCCGACCTAGCCACCATCTGCGCCAGCCACATCCAGCCCGCCGACGACATGCCCACGTTCACCAAATTCACCACCCCCACCGCACTACAACACCACGCCTTCGAACTACTCGGCCTCACCCACCGCCTGGGCTACAAGTAGTCATGCAGACAACACAAAACCCCAGGTCACGGCACACTCATCACCAAACCAGGGGGAACTACGGCATAGACCTCAGCGAAGCTGGGACAGTCAGTGCCTCCATTGGTGCTGCGGATGGTGGTCGTTTATTCCATTGATGAAGTCGCTCAGTTGAACAATCCAGTACAGGATGAGGAAGATGACGATGACGGTCCACACCCTTTGCGCCGTGCTGATCTTCTTGTCTTCCCAATGCTGGTTGCCGTACTCGTCGATGAACAACGTTTCAACCTGCGGCTTTCGGAGTGTCTGAAATAGCCACACCGGCAGCCAGAATCCACAGGTCACCACCGACATCACTAGAGACACCAGCACATTTCCCCAATGCGTGATTGGTGTCACCCATTCGATCTCCGCTGAGGTAGTGGATCGCCTGACCGCCGGCCCGGTATGGAATATGTTGCGATCCCAAACCACTATTGTCCGACGAGCATGCGACGTAATTGCCTGGTCGAGGATGTGGTTGCGCTCAGCCTCGGTCAGTCGGCGTCTGCCGGATTGCGGCGCGGACGGGCGCTCGGTGGCGGTCTGGGGTGGCGGGGGGAGTCGGGGCACGTAGTCGGAGTGGTCCTCCGGCGGGTACCACTTGAGGTCCGACGCCTGCCACCACCCGTGTCCTAACGGTTCGTCTGATGCTCCTATCTGTGTTACGGGTCAAGCGGCGTCAATGAGCTGGATCTTTAGCCTGGATCCACTGACGAATGAGCTGTCTGTCGGGGTGTCGGTATAAGGAAGTGCCCTCTGAGCTGGGATGATTGGTGTTCTTCAGGCAACAATCGGTCCAGTTCGAGAAAGGCACTTCCAGTGCGAGTGTCCCACACCTTCACCCCGCAGTCCGCCGTATTCGATGAGGACAATCTCGTGTCGTGCGCGGGCCTGGTGCCGGTGATGGTCTTGGCTGAGCAGGCTGGCCTGTCGGAGTTGTTGGCCAACAAGATTCACATCACGGCACCTCGGATCAAGTCCGGGTCGGCCAACCCCGCCCCGAAACTGGCCACCCTGATCGCGAGCATGTGCGCGGGCGCGGACTACATCGACGATGTCGACCTGGTCCGCGCCGGCGGGATGAAGACCCTTTTTCACCGGGTGTATGCGCCCTCAACGGTGGGAACTCTGTTGCGGGAGTTCACCTTCGGCCATGCCCGCCAGTTGGATTCCGTGCTGGCCGAGCATCTGGCCGGTCTATGCAAACGGACCGATCTGCTGCCCGGCGCGCAGGTGCGTGCCTTCATCGATATCGATTCGTTGGTGCGCCCAGTCTATGGACACGCCAAGCAGGGCGCCTCTTACGGGCACACCAAGATCGCCGGCAAGCAGGTCCTGCGCAAAGGCCTCTCGCCTCTGGTCACCACCGTCAGTACCGACACCGCGCCCCCAGTGGTGACCGGGATCCGGCTCCGCGCCGGCAAAGCCAACTCCGGCAAAGGTGCGGCCCGTATGGTCGCCCAGGCGATCACCACTGCCCGCGCAGCCGGGTGAGCGGGCTGATCACCGTGCGCGGTGACAGTGCCTACGGCAACCGTGCGGTGATCCGGACCTGCCGCCGCTACGGTGCGGTGTTCTCGCTGGTGCTGACCCGCAACACCGCAGTGCAACGCGCCATCGACGCGATTCCCGAGGGCGCGTGGACCCCGGTGAAATACCCCGGCGCCGTACTCGATCCCGATACCGGAGCATGGATCTCTGACGCCGAAGTCGCCGAGACCACCTACACCATGGCCGAATCCGATACCGAGGCGATCACCGCCCGCCTGATCGTGCGCCGTGTCAAAGACGCCACCCAACCCGACGGACTGTTCCCGATCTGGCGGTATCACCCGTTCTTCACCAACTCCACCGAGCCCGCCACCGACGCTGACATCACTCACCGCCGCCACGCCATCATCGAAACCACCTTCGCAGATCTCATCGACGGACCCTGGCTCACATACCTTCTGGACGCTTCGGCGCCAATTGCGCATGGGCGATCTGCGCGGCCATCGCACATAACCTGTTGCGTGCGGCCGCGACCCTGGCCGGCACCCGCCACCGCAACACCCGCGGCACCACCCTGCGCCGACACCTGGTCAACATCCCCGCACGCCTGGCCCGACCCCAGCGCAAACCGATCCTGCACCTACCCACCCACTGGCCCTGGGAACCCGCCTGGATCACCCTGTGGCACAACATCATCGGCCACCCACAACGAACCTGAACATCATCACACGACCCGACAACCAGGACCCCACAGGAAAAGCTGGGCAGACCAGCAGCTACCCCGCGTCCACCGTCACCAGAATCAAGATCAAAGGCTCAACCAATCACCACGACGGCCCATCGGTGGTTTGAGGTTTAGCCAGCGGCGGTAGTCGGCGGCGAGGGTGTCGTCGCGTTTGAGTCCGCGTTCGAGTCGGGAGATGTCGTTGGGCCAGACGCCGAAGTGGTTGGCGACGGCGCTGAGGGTGATGTTTTTGGCTTGCCGGGCGGGACGTAGGTCGCTGTAGTCATCGATCGGGCAAGGCGCGGTGAGGTGTCGAAACATCTCACGCGCGATGGCGCGTTTGAGCAAGCGCAGGATGTCTTTTTTGGAGCGGCCAGCGGCGAGTTGGCAGGCGGTGTAGTCGCGGGTGCGGGGGTCGTGGGACCAGCGGACCAGGGCGATGCGGTGCAGTGCGTTGTTGGCGGCGCGGTCTCCGCCGCGGGAAAGCCGGTGGCGGGTGGTCTTTCCTGAGGATGCCGGAATCGGCGCGGCGCCGGCGAGCATCGCGAACGCGGCTTCAGACCGGAGTCGATGAGCGTTGGTGCCGGCGGTAATGAGCAGCTGGGCGGCGGTGTCAGGTCCGACTCCGTAGGCCGCCCTCAGGGCCGGATTGAGTTTCGAGGTCAGGGAATCGAGTTCGGCGGTCAGGTCGCGGTCTTGGCGTTCGAGGAACTCAATGCGCTGGGCCAGCGTTTTGCAGGCGGTCAGTACCGACACCGTGGTCGGATCCTCGTGCGCGGTGGGTGGCAGCGTGCCAACGCTTCGACCAGTCGCAGGGTGGTCCGGTAGCGGCGGTAGCGCTCGCGCAACTCGGCAGGAGCGGTGACGAGGAGGTCTTTGATCTGCTGAATGGCCGCGGTGCGGGCTTTGATCGCCGCGGCGGGCAACCAGCAGTGCTTTGAGTGCCCCGGTGTGGGGGTCTTTTGGCACAGCCAGTCCATGGCCGGCCAGCACCGCCCGGGCGGCGCTGTGGGCGTCTAGGGGGTCGGATTTACCCTGTCGCCTCCGCGCAGACCGATCGGGGCGGTTGACTTCGACGACGTGGATATTGTTGGCCTGCAATGCTTGTGTGAACCCTGCGCCGTAGCTGCTGGTGCCTTCCACGCCGGCACTGACGACCTCGCCCAAGCTACGGGCCCAGCAGATCGCCGCCCAGTAGCCCGTTGGGTTGGTGCGGAACTCGGCATCGCTGAGCAGTTGACCGGTATCGGTGATCGCGGCCAGGTGGATGGTGTCGAGATGAGTGTCGGCGCCGATGACGATGCGGCGGTCAGATGTCACGATGGTGGTGTCCTTAAGTTCGTAGGTGCAGTTACTTCGTGTTGTTACGTTGTGCTGTGACCCGGGCGGGTCGGGTGAGGTTGTTGGTGTGTTGCCGGCTTGATGGTGCGGCTTGAGAGGACTGGCCGCCCGACCCGCTTGGACTCTCTGGCCGCTGATTGAGATCTGCGATGTGATCGCTTGTTTAAGGAAATGCTGGCGGGTGGTCCGTGGGGAACATGTTGGCAGACAAGCGAATAGAGGCGAGATGACTGCGGTCCAGTTGTGGGCTGGTGTGGACGTCGGCAAGGAGCATCACTGGGTGTGCGTGGTCGATGACCACGGTGCGGTGGTGCTTTCCCGAAAGTTCGTCAACGACGAGCAACAGATTCGTGGACTTGTTTCCGATGTGGACAAGCTCGGTGGGCAGGTGTCTTGGACAGTGGATCTGACCACCGTCTACGCCACCCTGTTGTTGACGGTGCTCGCCGATGCCGGCAAGTCGGTGCGCTATCTGGCGGGCCGCCAGGTGTGGCAGGCCTCGGCGACCTACCGCGGCGGGGAGGCCAAGACCGACGCCAAGGACGCGCGGGTGATCGCCGATCAATCCCGGATGCGCGGTGCCGATCTGCCGGTGCTGCACCCCGGCGATGACGTGATCACCGAACTGCGGATGCTGACCGCCCATCGGACTGATCTGGTGGCTGATCGCACCCGCACCATCAACCGGCTGCGTCAACAGCTGGTAGCGGTCTGCCCGGCCCTGGAGCGAGCAGCTCAGCTGACCCAGGATCGTGGTTGGGTGGTGCTGCTGGCGCGCTACCAGCGTCCGAAAGCCATTCGGCAGAGCGGCCTTTCGCGGCTGACGCGGGTGCTGGCCGATGCCGGTGCGTAACGCCGCTGCAATCGCAGCGGCGGCCGTGGCTGCGGCGAAGACCCAGACGGTGCGCCTGCCGGGCGAAGAAGTCGCCGCTGGGCTGGTCGCACAACTGGCCCAGGAGGTGATCTCCCTCGATGAACGCATCAAGACCACCGACGCCGACATCGAGGGCCGATTTCGCCGCCATCCACTTGCTGAAGTAATCACCAGCATGCCCGGCATGGGATTTCGGCTCGGCGCCGAATTCCTGGCCGCTGTTGGTGACCCCGCCCTGATCGAGTCGGCTGACCAACTCGCGGCGTGGGCCGGGCTGGCCCCGGTCTCGCGACTCGGGAAACGCACTGGACGCCTGCACACTCCGAAGCGCTACAGCCGACGACTGCGCCGGGTCATGTACATGTCCGCGCTCACCGCCATCCGCTGCGACCCGCTTTCCAAGGCCTATTACCAGCGCAAACGGAACGAAGGAAAACGACCGATCGCGGCCACCATCTGCCTGGCGCGACGCCGCACCAACGTCCTCTACGCGCTCATCCGTGACAACCGCACCTGGCAACCCGACTCACCCCCAATAACACAGTCGGCGGCTTGACATCTTCATTGAGAGTCCTCTCCTGCATATGAACCTGCGGTGGGTGACAACCCGGTAGGGCGGGCAGACAAGACATTGATGAGGCAGCGGACAGGCTCCTGATTAAGTCATGTCCGCCCTGCCAGGGCTGCTGTGGTACTTGCCCGCACGTCGCCGGTGAGACAAATCAATTGGAAGACAGCCCAGCAGGACGTCAGTCAGTGCGCGTGTCATCACCGGCAGCGAACGAGCAAGACCATCCTCACCCGAACTCGGTTAACAGGATCAATGTCATGTGCCCTCGATTCAGGGAGTTGTGCTGAATTGATTTGCTACGTGCCCGAAATCAGCGGAGGTGCCCGATCACGCGAAGTCGACGCTGTCGATTTGGGCGATCGGCGCCTCGAGGGCAAAGGAAGTCGTTTTGTGCGGTAACAGGTCCCATTATGTTGAATGGCACAGGCTTTTGGAAGCGGCATTTGCAGTCTGTGTCATCTGGCGCATCGAGGCTTCGTCAGTTGTGCGTAGCGGATATCTCCCAAACTCCGTTTGGGGACTGAGTTGTCAAGGCACCCGCGCGGCGATGTGCGAGGTGCACCATCACGCCCGACCGGCCTGTATTGTCGGCGTGTCACCCGCCACCAGGCACGAAGGACAGACGTGGCCGCACAGGAGTTGGGCCGGCAGCCCGACAAACCGTTGGCACAGTTGGTCGTCGTGGGCGAGGGTGGTTCCGAACGCAGCGTCCCGATCTACGACCAACTGTTCGTTGGTCGCGAATGCGCAGGGATCCGCGAGTCGCGCCGACTGGTCATCGATGATCCCGAGATCTCGCGCACGCACCTCGAAATCCGCCTGGACTCGACGGCCGACCACGCCTTCGTCATCGACACCAGTAGCAATGGGACCTTGCTCAACGGCGTTCGGCTCGAGCGGGCTGTCGCCTCGCTGATCAGGCCGGGCGACGAGATCCGGATCGGCGATGAGCTGTTGATCTTCCGGTCGGAACGATTTACGGCCGCGCCCAAGCGGGTTGCGCGCCGCACGTTGGCCCGGATCGGCAAGACCGCGATGGTGATGGTGGTCGGCGATATCGTCAACTACTCGACGATCTCGCAGGTGACCGATGAGGGCGTCATGGCGCATAGCCTGCAGACGCTTTGGCATCGATTGGGTGATGTGCTCAGCGACCATCACGGCACGTTGAGCCACTATGCCGGCGACGCGCTCTTCGCGGTCTGGGAGGTGCGCACGTTTCCAGATGCCGCCGAACTGGCGATCAAGTTCGCCCTCGCAGCCAATCGCGTGGTCGACGAAATAGGACCCGAACTGCCCCTGCGCGGCCCGGATGGCTTGCCGATTCGGATGGGGTGGGGTGTGGTGCAGGGTATGGCCGCGCTGGCGGCCATGACTCGATCGGCTGACGCGGTGATCGGTGATGCGACGAACATCGCGTTTCGGCTGTCCGGCCTGGCCGGTCGAAACGGGCGGGCACCGGTGTTGGTGGCAAGTGGGGTGCAGGCCGCCGTGGCAGCGCAATTTACCTGGGGCCCAAGCGAAAGCGTCGAAATCAAAGGCCGATCCGGAACGGCGACGGTATTTCCAGCCCTCGCAGGCAAGGCTCCCGGACAGGCTCGCCCCGCGCGTTACTGAATCTCGAAGATGAAGTCATGCCCGCAGATGCTGATGTGATCGCCGTCGGCAAGGTTGGCGCTGTGCCGAAGCAGCTGCCCCTGCACCTGCACTCCGTTCGCCGAACCCAAATCCGTCATCACGAAACTTCCTCCGGTGTCGACGATTACGGCGTGGTGCCGGCTGACATCGTCGTCGTTGAGAACGATGTCATTGTCCGAAAGCCGGCCTATCCGGGTGGCGCCCGCGCGTAACGGATGGTGGCGACCGGTCGCGTCACGCAACCAAGCGGCGGCGGGCTTTCTGCTGGCGACGGCGTACGCCCCAGCCATGGCACGCGCTGCGGTTGTCCGCGCGGACTGTCTGATGCGCAAACGCTCCTGGCGCAGGATCCGCGCGTGCAGGGCGTTGATCGTCGGGCCGGGGTCGATACCCAAATCCTCCGCTAGTGCCGTCTTCAAGCGGCGGTAGGCATCGAGGGCATCGGATTGCCGTTCGCAAACGTAATAAGCGGTAATCAGCTGCGCCCACAACGGCTCCCGATAGGGATGTCTGGCCGCCAGCGTTTCGAGTTCACCGATGATGGCTTCTGCTCTGCCGCAGGCGATTTCGACCTCCGCCCGAGTGGTAACGACCAACATGTGGTCTTCGGTGACGGCGGTCGCGAACGTCTTGACGAACGCGAAGTCGGCGAGGTCGGCAAGCACTGGCCCGCGCCATTCGCTCAGCGCTGCCGAAAGATGTCTGCTGGCCACGTCGAATCGCCCCGCTGCCGCGGCCTGAAAACCCGTGTTCTTCTGGTCATTGAAGCGATCTAGGTCGCAGTCGTTGGCGGCCACGTTGAGTCGATATCCCGGTGGGACGCTCGCGAGCACCGAATAGGGGTCGACGCCTGCAGTCCCGAGCAACTTGCGCAGGTTCGACACGTAGGACTGAATGCTGGTGCGCGCGGCGGGAACCGGTGACTCATCCCACGCGGCGTAGACCAACGAATCCGAGCCGATCGCGCGATTTCGGTTGATCAGCAGCATGGCGAACAGTGCCCGTTGTTTCGGTGTACCCAACGCCACCGTCGCTCCGGCAACGGTCAGCAGCAAGGGACCGAGAAGGCCGAACTTGAGCTGAGTTCCGCTCATAGCCCTCCAGTCTCGGGGTCGTCAGTTGAATCGACCTCTCATTGTGTCTGCCCGCGGCGTTCAGACTCCAAGATTTTTGCAAGAGCCGGCCCCCAATGTCTGTCCTACCCGGTCGTAGTGGCCGGCTGAAACCCCAATACACCTTGCAATGAGAGGAAATTGATCATGAACCACGTATCGCGCGACCAGCAGCCAACGGATCCATCGTTTCGCCCACCGCAGTACCGTCCCGACTACTCGGCGCCTGGTAGGCAGCTGCAAAGCCCCGGTTTCGGCGCGGTCAAGAGCTTTGTCCCGAAGGCGCCGATCACGGCCGGATTGCTGTTTGGCGGCCTGGCTTTGGCCGCGATTTCGCTGTTCCTGCCCTGGACGACGATCAAGGCCACTGTGCTGTTCGGCAGCACCACCATCGATGCCAGTCCATTCAGGGGCGGATGGATCTTCCTCATTCTGTTGGTCATTGCCGGGGCCGGTTGGCTGGCGTGGCCCACGATCTCCGGAGCGGAGATGTTGATGAAACGCCTTGCCGGACTCACTGGCGTGGTTGGCCTACTAGGGGTCTTCTTCGTGATCGGCGCAATCAATTACGCGCAAGGCATTTCGGAGAAGCAGCAGGCGATAGCCGAGGCGGGGGACAGCGCCGACTTCATCGCCAGTGGGGTCGACGTCTCTCTTGGCTTCGGATTCGTGCTCTACACGATGGCCCTCGTGGCGATCGTGGTCGGTCTCGGGCGGGTCTGGAAGCAACGCTCAACCGCGGGAAATCGCGCGCCGTGAGCCCGAGCCCGGCGCCGGAGGAGGCGGCTAGCGGTTCGCTGCTAGCCGCCGAACCTTTAGAAGGTGGCCACCTCGGCGTGGCCACTGTTTCCTTGCGTCACCCAGGTGATTTTCATGCCGTGGCCCGTCGCGTCGTTGGTGAACGTGGCATGGCCATTTCCGTCCGCGTGCGCGGTCCAGCCGAACCCGTGGTACGGCTGTGAGACCCACAAGGAAAACCACCCAGGCCCCCCGGGACCGTCGGGGGTCCCCAGGTTTGCGTCGCGCCAAGTGAGTTTTCCGTTAGGGTCCACTATCGCTTGGTCCATGGGCATCTCTTGCGGGCATCCCGGACACGGGACTACGGGTGCCTGCGACCAGGTGCTCTGACAGACAACACTTTCGTCGTCAATTTGGCATGTGGCAACGCCAGGAATCTTGATGTACGGGGTTGAGGCGATGGGGATTTGAGTGGTCGGCTCAGCCGGCTGAGCCGTACTAGGCGCGGCGCTTGACCCGAAAGGTGCTTGCGCAGTCGGTGTTTCGGCTGCAGGAGGTTCCGGCTTGAATAGCTGGTAACTGACAGCGATGACGGCGATGAGAGCGGCGGCGAGGCCGGCGATGACTGCGATCAACCTTGTTGGACGGCGCGGCGTTTGGGGCACAGGCTGGTCGATCGGCCGGCGCTGCGGCGGTGGGGCGGGCAAGCTCGGCTGCGAGCGGGATGGCGGTTGCGATCTGGGTGGTGGGGGAGGGGGCCGATCGTGTCGACGGGTGGACGCCGCGACCGAGGGGTTCGACGGCGCGGCCAGGGCTCGGCGGGCTGCTGCAGCCAGCGCGGCGGCGCTCTGGTAGCGCTCGTCGGGATTTTTCGCCATGCCAATGGCGATGACGTCATCCAACGCTGCAGGCAGACTAGGACGACTGCGGCTGGGCCGCGGCGGATCCAACGACAAATGCGCTGCGATCTGCTGTTCCACGCTGTTGCCCGGAAACGGCAGTTCCCCGGTCAAGCACTCGTGTAAGACGCATGCCAATGCGTATACGTCAGAACGCGCATCGGCGACCCCGGTGTTGAAGCGTTCGGGGGCCATGTAGGCCATGGTTCCCACCATCATCCCGGTGCGAGTCAGTTTGGTGGCCGAAGCGTCGTGAGCAATGCCGAAATCGATCAAATACACGAAATCGCGTGGGGTGACCAAGGTGTTGGAGGGCTTGACATCACGGTGCACCAACCCCGCCGCGTGCGCGGCATCCAACGCAGCAGCCAACTGCTCGATGATGCCCACCGCGCGCTCGGCGGGCATCGGTCCCTCGCGGCGCAACAGCGCATCTACATCGGTGCCCTCGATAATGGGCATCACCAGGTACAACCGGCCATCAATCTCGCCGGTGTCATAAATCGGGATGATGTGCGGCTCGGTCAGCCGGGCCGCCGTATACGCCTCACGGCGGAACCGCTGCTCATAGCCTGGCTCATTGGCCAACTGCGACGGCAGCACCTTGATCGCCACATCGCGTCCGATCTCGGTATCCCGGGCCCGATACACCGTGCCCATAGCACCCTGACCGATCACCGAGATCAGTCGATACCGCCCGAACACCTCATCCACAGGCAGCGGTGCGTTCGATTGGAGACTCGTCCGGAGCTACCACGTTTGTCATCGACTTCCGCTCCGCGTTGAGGGATTCAAGTGCCCGTTAACAATAGTCAAAGGCGGTTCCAACGTCTTCCAAATCTTCGCAGCCTTCAAGATACTTGTTGCTGCACGGATCCAACTTCCTTGCCGAAGGGCCCGCGATTACGCACCAGACGCCGTTTCGTCGGCACGTTGACTCAGGACGTCGCCGCCGCATTCGGTTCCTTGGCATCGCTTGTCACGACGCAACAAGCTGAATCGAGGGCTCGATGGCCGACTGGTCTGAAGTGGTGTCCGCCGGAAGCGCACCCGAGGCTTTGATGAGTGGCCAACTACCAAACCCGTTGTGCCGCTTCGTCTGAACACTGTGGGAGGTGCCCTGATGAATGAAGCGTTCGGGCGTTATCGGCTGATCTCAGTGCTCGGGCAAGGCGGGATGGGCACGGTATATCGAGCCCATGACACCGAGATCGACCGCGATGTGGCGATCAAGGTGCTGCCGCCGCAGTTGGCCAACGAGCCAGGCTATGAGCAGCGGTTCCGTCGTGAGGCGTATACGGCGGCCCGGCTGACCGAGCCGCACATCATCCCGATTTATGACACCGGCGAGATTGATGGCCGGTTGTACCTGGTGATGCCGATCGTCGAGGGCACCGACGTCGGCGCTTTGTTGCGCCGCGGCCCGATGCGTCCGCAGCGCGCGGTGCACATCATCGAACAACTCGCCGCCGCTTTGGATGCCGCGCACGCGGCGGGGTTGGTGCATCGCGATGTCAAGCCCTCCAACACCTTGGTCACCCCCCGCGATTTCGTGTATTTGATCGATTTCGGCATCGTCCACGACTCTTCGGCGACCAAGCTGACCAGCACCAACGTGATGGTGGGAACCATGGCCTACATGGCCCCCGAGCGTTTCAACACCGGGGTCGCCGATGCCCGTTCCGATGTCTACGCACTGGCCTGCGTGCTGCATGAATGCTTGACCGGCAGCCATCCGTTTCCCGGTGACAGCATGGAACAACAGATCGCAGCGCATTTGCAGCTGGATCCCCCGCGGGCCAGCCAAATTCGTCCTGGTGTACCGGCCGCGTTCGATGCGGTCATCGCCACCGGCATGGCCAAAAACCCCGACGAGCGCTACCAGAGCGCCAACGCACTCGCTTTTGCGGCCCGCCAAGCCTTGAGTGCGCCCTCGGTCGCTGGATCCACGCGGCGCCACGATCGACCCCCGCCCCCACCGCCGAGCCAGCAACTGCACTCGCAACCGACCGTGCCCGCCCCACCACCACGCCGTCGGCTACCCGACCAACCTGCGCCGCAACCGCTCGCCTACCAAACCGGCGGGCCAACCCGACTCGGCGGAGGCCGGATCGCGGCGATCACCGCAGCGGTCGTGATCGTGGCCGTATTGGGGATCGTCGGCGGCTACCTGCTGAGCAGGCCCGCGACGACGTCGCAGTCCCCCGCGACCGCCCAGTCTTCCGCGACGGTCGAGCCCTCGACGCCGGCGCTCCCGGCTACTCCCGCCGAGCCCACCACAACGGCGCGTACCGGCCTCGCCGGACTCGAACCGTTCGTCGGGAGCTGGCACGCTCACCGCGAAGGTCTCGTCATCACCGCCAACGGCAAGGGCCAACACACGTACTCCGACGGCATGGAGAACTTCACGCTGACCTCGGTGTTCGGTGACACGGCCACCGGCACGGTCGACAGCAGTTCGAACCTCAACGGGGCCGTTCCCGGCGACCCGGTGACGGTGACGCTCGTCGGCAACGGGCAAGGCCTGACGTTCAGCGCCGGAAAGGAACAGCAGTTCCCGTATTGCAAAGTCGGTGGCACTGACCCGACCCTTTGCGGCGCGTAGCCGGTCGTCAGACCGTCAGCAGGATCTTTCCGTAAGTCTTGCCCGACACCAGCAATCGGTGTGCCTCCGCGGCCTGCTCGATCGGCAGGCGGGCGCCGATGACCGGTCGGACTCGGCCGGCGGCGATCATCGGCCACACCGACGCCGTCACCGCCGCCGCGATCTCGCTCTTGCTGTTCGGGCCGCTCACCGGGCGGGCGCGCAGCGTGGTGCCGATTACCCGCGCGCGTTTGGTGAGCAGCTTGCCCAGATTGAGTTCGGCCTTCACCCCGCCCTGCATGCCGATCACGATGAGTTGGCCGTCCGTGGCCAGCGCGTCGATATTGCGGTCCAAATAGGCCGCACCCATGATGTCGAGGATCACGTCGACGCCGCCGCCGTCGGTCACCTCCTTGATCCGCGCGACGAAGTCCTCGTCCTTGTACGAGATCGCGATCTGCGCGCCGAGGCTGCGGCAGAGTTCCAGCTTTTCCGGCGCCCCCGCAGTGATCGCGACTCGGGCGCCCAGGGCGCGTGCCACCTGAATCGCATGGGTGCCGATGCCGCTGGCCCCGCCGTGAATGAGGACCAACTGGCCGGGGCTCAAATGAGCCGTCATCACCAGGTTGGACCACACCGTGCAGGCCACTTCGGGCAGCGCGGCGGCGTCGGCGAGTTCGACTGTCGGGGGGACCGGCATCACCTGGCCGACCGGGACTGCGACGTATTCCGCGTATCCGCCGCCGGCCAGCAGGGCGCAGACTTCCTGGCCTTTCGACCATTCCGTGACGCCGGGACCGACATCGGCGACGATGCCGCTGACCTCCATGCCGATCGTCTCGCTGGCACCCGGCGGGGGCGGGTACTTACCCGCGGCCTGCAGCACGTCGGCGCGGTTCACCCCCGCGGCGGTCACCTTGATCAAGACCTCACCCGGCCCGGCGGTGACGTCGGGGACTTCTTGCCATACGAGTTCTTCGGCGGATTCGGCGACGATGGCACGCATGTTCGTCACGCTACTTGCCACCGCTACCCTTGGCTTACCGTTGTCCGGGTGGCGTGGCAGAGCGGCCTAATGCACTCGCCTTGAAAGCGAGAGACGGCTAAAACCGTCCGGGGGTTCAAATCCCTCCGCCACCGCAAGTTGCGATGAGTCGAGTTCGGCCTGGTTTGCAGGCGCCAGTCACATGCGGAGTGCTTGCCAGACGTAGAGCAGTGCGCTGGCCACAGCGAGCGCTCCCAGCAATGTTCGGAGCACAGTTTCCGGCGCTCTCGGTTGCAGCCGAGCGCCGAGGTAGCCACCGATCAGGCCGCCCAGTCCGGCCAGCAGTCCGACGGCCCACACGGGTGCGATGTGCTGACCGGGGCTGGCCAGGGCGATCAGGGAATAGGCGGCCGCTCCGACGATAGACGTGACGAAGGTCGTGGTGAGCGCCGCCGGAGCGACCAGGCGCGTCGGTAGACCGCGACCGACCAGGATTGGGCTCAACAACGACCCGCCGCCGATGCCGTAGACGCCGCCGACGACTCCGACACCTAGCGCGAGAGCGCCTATCACCCATGACGACGGGACGACCGGATCTCGCTTAACGGGCGACCGGATAAGGGACTTTGCGCAGAGCCAAAGTCCCAGCGGCAACAAGAGTGCAGCCACCACGAAGCGAAACAGGCGTGGTCCGGGAATCAGGAACACGCGCACCAGCGAACCGAATACAACGCCGGGAACGGTGCCGGCGACCAGCACCTTCGTCAACGGGTTGGTGAGGAGTGGGCCGGCCGGATTTGCGCTCCGGCGGTAGCGAATCAAGGCTCCAGGCGTCGACACGATGTTGAACAGCAAGTTCGTCGGCGTAACTGCAGGATTGGGCACGCCCAAGAGCGTCAGCTGCACCGGCAGCAGGAACACGGCCCCGGAGACACCTACGGGCGTGGTGACCATCGCCAGAATCAGGCCGGCGATCGCGCTGGTTAGCAGCGTGACCGGGTCGTCCATTCGGCCAACTATGTCGGAGTTGACGCCCGCGGACCATATTTCGACTCAGCAGGCAGCTGTTGCGGAGGTCCGCCCGCGAGCGCGCTCATTTGTACGGCGACACGCCGTCGCGGCTGGCATTTTGAGCGCGCTCGCGCTGACCGGCGCGGCGGGCTGGGGGTTTACGCGGCGAGGGCGCTCATTTGTACGGCGACACGCCGTCGCGGCTGGCATTTTGGGCGCGTTCGCGCTGACCGGCGCGCGCTCGCGGCCGAACGGCGCGCTCGCGGCCCGATCAACCCAAGGTTGGCGCGTAGCGCAGCACCGCGGCGACCCCGTCGGACGGCGAGATCCGCTCGTCGGTACGCACCAGTGATGCTCCGACCGCCACCGCGAACAACGGCAGCGCCTCGTCTGCGCGCAAAGTCTTGGCGGGCGCCGCCCCTTGCTCGGAAAGCACGTTGGCGTTCGGCGCGATGTGGGTCAGCTCTTCGTCGGTGACCACGATGGCGTCGCCGATTTCCCCGATGATCAAGGTCTCGACCGCCCCCTGTCGCAGTGCCGAACACACGCCGTCCAACCCTTCGGTGGCCAGTCCGGATTGCCGGCCGATCTCCGCGCTGAACCGCGCGGCGGCATGGTCGATAACTTGCAGTTGACGCCTGGCGAACCAGGATTCGATCGCCAGTAGGTCTGAACGGGACCGCACCTCGCCGACCACGAAAAGCGCCTCGGCCCCCGTCCGGTCCACCAACTCGGCAATGCGGTCGGCGACCGCTCGAATGTTCTTGCGGCCGGCCTCGTCGGTGCGCGGTTGCGGGTCGCCGTAGCCGGCGGTCTCAGGGCCCGCGGCCTTATGGACGGGGTAGCCGCCGCCGTCCACGGTCTCCGAGCGCACCCCATTGCCGTCGCGGACGGTGAGGTCGGCGCCGGTGTGATCGACGATCGCCAAGAGATAGTTCGGCTGTTCCAAACCCAACTCGAGGATAGGGACGAGATAGGGCAGCTCCGACAACCGGACCACCGTTGCAGCGGTGGGACGCGCTAAGTGCTCGTTGATCAGGACGCCAGTCGGGCCGGCCACCACCGCGCGTCCGCTGCGCCCGATCGGCGGCCGTAAATCCATAACCGCCTGCTCGATTTCGCTGGTGACGGACTTTCCGGCACCTTGCTTCTCGAGCTCCTCACGTACCGCGCGCCACTTCAGGTCGAGCTGCGCAGCGGCGTCGTGGCTGTCGTGCGAGTCGTCGAAGTAGACGGACGCAAACGGTCCGGGGGTGGTGAGCAGTTTTCGGAAACGTTCGGAATCCATGCCTTAATGGATGCCCGTCTGTCCTTCCGACAAACGCTCACACCCGCGGGATCGAGTCGGCGATGGTGTTCATCAGGGCGGTGTAGCGCTTGAGCTCGGGGTCCTTGCCCGGCTTCCCGCTGCTGATCACGCCGCCCGACAGCCCGCGCGCCGGGTCCGCCCAGATCGCGATGTTGGCCAGGCCGAGGTTCCCGAACGCTGTCGATGCATTGCGCCCGAACGGGCCCCAGCGATCGGTGCCCAGCATGAACCCGGTGCCCCACCGGGCCGGCAGCAGGCCAACCGCGAAATCCGGCCGCAGTCGCCGGGCCTCCTGCACGGCGTTGTACATCCGCTCCGCGCTGATGATGCGTACACCGTCGAGTTCGCCGCCGCGGCGCCAGATTTCGGCGAAGCGCGACAACTCGTTGGCGGTGGAGACGGTGTTGGACGAGGGCACCACGGTGGTCAGGAACGCCTTGGTGTTGGTGTAGGGGATGATCTCGTGCACGGTGCCGCCGATCGCCTTGCGGAAGATGGCCGCGATCACCGGGGGTAACGGCTTGCCGGTCGGGTGACTGGGTGCGACGAGCGGGACGTCTTGCTCGGCAACCCCGAAGTTGGTCCAGCGGAAGTTCAGTGGGTCGAGGATCTCGCTGGCCAGGATGTCGCGGATGTCTTTGCCGGTGCTGGCGTAGACGATCTCCCGCATCAGCGGACCCCAGGTCAGCGCGTGGTAGATGTGCACCAAGCCCGGGCGGTACAGCGGGCGCAGTTTGCCGAGCTGCTCCTGTGCGTATTCGTGGTCGTCGGCGCGCTTGAGGTCAGGCTTGGGTCCGGTGGGGAACGGGACGCCGGCGCTGTGGTTCAGGACGTGCCGGATCGTGGTGCGGTCCTTGCCGTGGCTGGTGTAGCTGGGGATGTATTCGCAGACGCGGTCGTCGAGGTCGAAAACCCCACGTTCGACGAGCAGGTGGATGACGGTCGCGGTGATGCCCTTGGACGCCGAGTACACGCAGAACGGGGTGTCGGTGGTGACGGGAATCTTCTCGGCGTCGGGCTCGTCGGTCGGGGCGTTGCCCCAGCCGTGCCCGATCGCCCGGTTGAGCACCACGCGCCCGTTGTGCCGGAGGCACAGCTGGATGGCGGGGTGCATGCCGCCCTGGTACCAGTGCCGCGCGGCCTGCCAAATCCGCTCGACGGCGGCGTCATCGATTTCTGAGTGGTCTTCCTCGCCGATTGCCGTCACCGCGTCGAGGTCGGCCGGGACACGGATCTTGCCGTCTGCTGTCATAGTCACCCCCGCGAGCCTAACTTTGAGCCCATGCCTACCCGCTCACGCTATGTCGAGGTGATCCTCGTCGTGTTCGGTGCCTACTCGGTCGGCCTGGGGTTGTTCCAGTGGCTGGCGCCCGAGACATTCTTCGACACCCTCGGCGCCTTCGGCATCCGCAACACCCACTACATCTTCGACAACGCGTCGTTCGAGTTGCCGCTGGGACTGCTGCTGCTGGGCGCGCTGCGTTGGCCGTCTTGGCAGGTCCCGGCGCTGGCGTTTGCGACGGCGCACTGGGCGCTGCACACGCTCAGCCACCTGATCGACACCAACCACCGCGCCGGCGCGACCGTCGGGTGGCTGGAATTCGCCGCTTTGGCGATCTCCACCGGTTGGCTGGCCGTCGCCCTGTGGTTCAGCGCTATTCGCCGGTGAACCGCGGCGGGCGCTTCTCGAAGGTTGCGGCGATGCCCTCGGTGAGGTCTTTCGACGGCAGGAAGGCGGCATTCCAGGCGGCGACGTAGCGCAGGCTCTCCGAGACCGCCGCGATGCGTTGCTGATCCAGCACGTCCTTGATGCCGTGCACCGTCAGCGGGGGATTGGCGGCGATCTCGGCGGCGGTGGCGTGCGCCGCGGCCAGCGCGGCTTCGGCATCGTCGAACACGTCGTTGACCAGGCCGATCTTTTCGGCGCGGGCGGCGTCGATGTCCTTGCCGGTCAGCGCGAGCTCCCGCAGGTGTCCGTCGCTCAAGATCAGCGGCAGGCGGGCGAGGCTGCCGACGTCGGCGACGATGGCCAGCTTGACCTCACGCACCGAGAACTTCGCGTCGGCGCTGGCGTAGCGGATGTCCACCGCCGAGATCAGGTCGACGCCGCCGCCGATGCACCAACCGTGCACCGAGGCGATGGTGGGGGTGCGGCAGTCGGCGACCGCGTTGATGGCGCCCTGCATCCGCTTGATCTCGCGGTGGAACTCCGAGCGCGGTCCGGCCAGCGCGTCGCCCGACAGCAGGGGAGTGAACGAGCCGCCCATGGCGGGCACGTCCAGGCCGTAGCTGAAATTCCTCCCCGATCCGGTCAGGACGATGGCCCGAACCTCTGGGTCGGCGTCCAGCTCGGGGAATAGCTCAGGCAACTCCTTCCAGAAGGCCGGCCCCATCGCGTTGCCCTTGCCCGGCCCGATCAACGTGACCTGTGCGACCTGGTCTTTGACCTCGACGGTCACGGATTCATATTTCTCGCCCATGCCCGAGACCGTAGCGTGGCGAGTATGCCCCCAGATTTGCGCCCCGGACCAGATTCCCCACCCACCGACGAGCTGCAAAGCGCGGAAGCGACACTAGGGGTGCTTCAACAGGTCGTACACACCCTGGCCTCCGACGACCTGACCAAACAGACGCCGTGCACCGAGTTCGACGTGTCCGGCCTGACCGATCATCTGCTGAGCTCGATTACCGCCCTCGGCAACATGGTTGACGCGGACTTCTCGTCGCTACCGGACGACACCGAGTCGGTGGAACGGCGGATCATCGGTGCGGCCCGCCCTGCCTTGGACGCCTGGCACCGGCATGGTCTGCAAGGCGAGGTGTCACTCGGCCAGGGGGCGATGCCGGCCAACGTGGCCGTCGCGGTGTTTTCGATCGAGTTCCTGGTCCACGCATGGGATTACGCGGTAGCCGTGGGACGGCAGGTAGACGCGCCCGACTCGCTGTCCGAGTACGTGCTGGGTTTGGCGCAAATGCTGATCCAGCCGGCCCTGCGCGGCGCGGCGGGTTTCGATCCGCCGGTGTCGATGTCCGACGACGCGCCCGTATTGGACAGATTGGTCGCGTTCACCGGGCGCAATCCCGGCGACGCTCGCTGACGATTGCGGGGCGCTGGACGCCGGACGCCGAGCGTCACGCTGGCGCGACGCCGGACGCCGAGCGTCACGCTGGCGCGACGGTCGAGGGCGCCGCTAGACCCGCTCGAGGAAGAAGTAGTAGTACCGGCCGTTGTCGAGGACGCGTTTGCCGTTCATGATGCCCATCACCGCGTCGTCGTCGATCTTCTTGAAGTGGTCGTGAACGGGTTGGCCGTCGTAGACCATCGTCGCGGTGACCTCGCCGCGGAACTCTTCCAGCCACAGGCTGGCCTCGCCCTTACCCATCTCCACGTTGGAGAACTTGTTCCCGTCGACGTCGAGGCACACCAGCGGCTGCACGTCGTTGACCGACTTGAAGGTCTTGCCGAACCACCGGGCCTTCTCCAACTGCCAGTTCATCCTGTGTCCGGTGTCGAACTCGCCGCCCTTCCATTCGCCGATCATGCCGTCGAGCGTCATGGGCGCGAGGGTCTCCCAGAATTCGTCCAGTTCGGCGTCGGCAATCTTGCCGGTGCGCGCCTTCAACTCGTTGAACTTCTCCCGTGCCGAGCTCATTGGTCTCCCTGGTCCGCCTTCCAGCTGCGCGCGAACCGCAGCAGCGCATCGTTCTCTTCCGGTTTGGCCGTGACGGTTACCCGAACGCCATCGTCGCCATAGGGTCTGACCACGATCCGCGCGTTCGCGGCCTGCTCTACGAAGTCCCTGGTCCTGGCGCCCAGTGGCAGCCAGACGAAATTCGCCTGTGAGGGTGGCAGCGTGAAGCCGGCAGCGCGTAATTCGGCGCTGACCCGGGTGCGCTCAGCGACCACGGCGTCGGTGCGGGCCAGCAGTTCGTCGGCGGCCTCGATCGAGGCGATGGCGGCCGCCTGCGCGACGCTCGACACGGTGAACGGCACGTAGACCTTGTCCAGCGCGGTGATCACGTCGGGGTGGCCGACGGCGTAGCCGATGCGCAGCCCGGCCAGCCCGTAGGCCTTGGAAAACGTCCGCAGCACAACGACGTTCGGATGGGAGTGAACGAGTCCCAGGCTGTCGGGGCGCATCCCGTCCCGGATGTACTCGACGTAGGCCTCGTCGATGGCGATCAGGACGTCCGAGGGCGCGGCCTCGACGAAACGGGTCAGCGCCTCGGGATCGACGACGGTGGACGTCGGATTGTTGGGGTTGCAGACCAAGATCAGCCGGGTGCGCTCGGTGACGGCGGCCAGCATCGCGTAGAGGTCGAAGGTGTGGTCGGTCAGTGGCACCTGGATGGGCGTGGCGCCGGCGGTGAGGACCTGCGGCGGGTACAGCTCGAAGCTGCGCCAGCCGAAGACCACGTCATCGCCGGGCGCCGCGGTGATCTGCACCAGTTGCTGGCACAGGCTGACCGACCCGCAACCCACCGCGATGTGTTCGGGTGCGAAATCGGGTCCTCCCGCGGCGCTCACGTGCTTGGCCAGGGCGGCCTTGAGCTGCACGCACCCGTTGTCGGGGTAGCGGTTGATGACGTCGGTTGCGCGCTCGATGGCCGCGCGGACACTGGGTAGTGGTCCGAACACGGTTTCGTTGCTTGCCAGTTTGATAGCACCTGGCACGGTTTTGCCGGGAACGTAAACTGGAAGCCCGGCCAACTCGGGCCGCAGGCGGGCAGTCACTTCGACAGCATATGTTGCCGATGTGTACGCTATGCCTCCGGCGGCTGCGGGTTTTGGGGTCGGGTACCCTCATGAAGTTCAAGGAGGCGTGCCAGAGCGGCCGAATGGGGCTCACTGCTAATGAGTTGTTCCCCTTAAAGGGAACCGGAGGTTCAAATCCTCTCGCCTCCGCTGGTCCTTTCGAGGACATAACTGAATAGGTAAGGCGCCCGTAGCTCAACGGATAGAGCATCTGACTACGGATCAGAAGGTTGGGAGTTCGAATCTCTTCGGGCGCGCTCTGTTTGTGGCGCTGCTAGCGCATCGAGATTGCCGCTGCGGTTGTGGTTTGCGGCCCGCGCACAGCCCTCACGGCAATCTCGGCGGGGTCGTGGTGTTCGGCCCACGGGTCGTGGCTGCTGACGCATCGAGATTGCCGCTGCGGTTGTGGTTCGCGGACGTCGGCCACATGCCGATGCGGGACGATGCGGAGCTCGTCGCGCGCACAATCCTCGCCCCTCGCCGCCGCCCGCCAACCGTCTAGGTGATCACCGAAACCCTGTCGGCGGAATTGGTGACATACACATTGCCGAAGCCGGGACTGGTGGGGCTGACCGCGACACCGGATGGGCTGTCGCCGATTGGAACGATGCCGACCACGGCGTTCGTCGCAGGGTCGATCACGGATACCGCGCTCTGGCCAAGTAGGGGGACGTAGATGGCGCCGGTGAAGGCGTCCACGGCCACCCCTAGCGGGACATCGCCGAAGGCGATTGTCGCGGTGACGGTATTGGCGGCGGGGTCAATCACCGACACCGTTCCGCTGAACGCGTTGGCGACGTAGATGACGCCGGTGTCGGGGTTGACCGCCACCGCAATCGGAAAGTTGCCGACGGGGATGGTGGCGGTGACGTTGTTGGTGGCGGGGTCGATCACCGACACTGTGCCGCTGGCCGAATTGCCGACGTAAATGGTGCCGGTCAGGGGGCTGACCGCTACGCCGACCGGTTCGTCACCGACGGGGATGGTGGTCGTGACCATATTGGTTGCGGGGTCTATCACCGACACCGTGTCGCTGGATGTATTGGTGACGTAGACGTGGCCGGCGGCGGGTCCGGTGGAGCTGACCGCCACTCCGTTCGGGCTCTCACCGACGGAGATGGTGGCCGTGACGGTATTGCTGTCCGGGTCGATTACCGACACTGTGTCGCTCAACGAGTTGGCGACGTAGACATGGCCGGCGGCGGGGCCAGTGGGACTGACCGCCACTCCGTCCGGCCTTGAGCCAACGGGGATGACGGCGGTGACGGTATTGGTGGTGGGATCTATCACCGACACCGAGCCCTCGATGCTTTCGTTGGTGACGTAGACAAGGCCGGTATTGGGACTGACCGCCACTCCCTTTGGACTGTCACCGGCGGCGATGGCGGCGCTTCCGGCACCGCTGCCGATGCCACCACTGCCGCCCTCCCCACCGACACCGCCCGAACCGCCGATTGCCCCGGTCGGGCCGGTGCCTTCAGCTCCCACGGCACCGGCGCCGCCACTCTCGGCGAGGCTGAAGCTCAAACCGGCCCCACCGGCCCCGCCCTGGCCGCCGGCGCCTCCGGCGCCGCCACTACCACCCGCGGCCCCGCCGACCCCGGTGCCTCCACCGCCGCCGGTACCGCCAAGCCCACCTAGACCACCCATACCGCCCTGACCCACCGTGCTGGCCCCGCCGCTGCCGCCGAACCCGCCCTCTCCGCCTTGGCCGCCGTTCCCGCCAACACCATGGGCACCCGGAACACCGCCGAATATCCCCGGAGCCTGCCCACCCGCGCCGCCGGTTCCGCCGGCGCCGCCCATGCCGCCCTGCGCGCCGGTACCCCCCGCGCCGCCGATGCCGCCGTTGACCCCGAACACCCCGGACGCTCCGGCCAGACCCGCACCGCCGATACCGCCAACCCCGCCCAGGCCGCCGGCTCCGCCGGGCCCGCCGTTGCCCCAGAGGATCCCGCCGTTACCGCCGGCGCCGCCGACACCGCCGACGCCGCCGACCCCTCCTTGTTCACCCGGCAAACCGGCCGTGCCCGGTATGCCGGTCCCGCCCGCACCGCCGGCGCCGCCATGGCCGAACAGGCCCGCATCCCCGCCTCGACCGCCAGCACCACCCGGCGCCCCGGAACCTCCGTTGCCGCCGTTGCCCCACAACAAACCGCCCGGCCCGCCGGCCTGTCCGGTACCCGGCGCGCCGTGGGTGCCGTCACCGATCAGCGGACGCCCCAGCAGCAACTGCGTCGGCGCGTTGATCAACCCCAACACCAACCGCTCGACACTGAACGCCTCTGCGCTGGCATAGGCGTTCGCGCCGGCCGACAACGTGCGCAGGAACTGCTCATGAAACGTCGCCGCCCGAACGGCCGCCGCCTGATACTCGCGGGCCTGCTCGGCGAACAGTTTCGCGATTGCCACCGACACCTCATCGGCCGCCGATGGGACCGTCGCCAGGATCGAGGGCACCGCCCACCGGTGCGCCTGCTCCAGCGTCGAATTAATGCTTGCCAAGTGTGTTGTCGCCGTCGCCATGTTCTCCGGCGCCGCAAGAAGATACGACATTCCTGCCCACCTCATCTGATTCGCCAATACAGACGATCAGAGCGTCGCGCGGATCTATGGGGCGGGATACAGTAGCCGGCTACTTAAATTGCGGACCGAAACTAGCCGACCGTGAATTCGCGGGTCTTCCCGGTGAACGGCAACAGTGAGCCGTTGGGGCCCCGAGCGGTGCCGTGGTGCACGATGCGGTACGTGCCCGGCGTGGTGTCGTCGGGAGTGTCCCAACGGATCGTGACGCGCGAACCGGCTCGTCCTAGGCGGGCCCACTCGAAGCGCGTCGACCAGTCGCCATCATTGGCCACCTGCACCCATTCCTCGCCGGCTCGGCGCTGCACTTCGAGGTAGGTGTCGTTGCGGCGCAGATCGTTCCCCGGGTGCGCGCTGTCGAAGACCACCTCGACCACATCGCCGGGGCGGTAGGAGGCCGAAGGCTCGGTGATGACGGTGCCGAACGATCCAGTGTCGGGCGGGGGAGTGCGCACCCAGCTCAAGGGCTTCTTCCTGATCGGGCCCTGGCCGGTCGTCGCCGGCCGGCCGTCGCGCATCGCCTCGGCGAGCCCGGCGACGGTCTGCATCAGGGCGGGCAGTTCCCAGCGGCCGAACAGCGTGCTGCCGCCCTCGTACCGCTGTTCCAGATACTCCTCGGGCGTCGTGACGTAGTGGATGTAGGCGTTGCTGTAACCGACGCAGAGCACATCGGCCAGTTCGGCGCCCACGATCGATGCGACGGTGCGACGCAATCGAAGTCCGGACATGATGGTGGGCTCGCCCGGAATGCCGATCAGGTACAGACGGCCGATCCGCAGCAGCTGGACCGGGACGATCTCGGAGATGAAAGGAGTCATCCGGTTGATCAGCCCGGCCGGAACCACGATGCCCTTGGGGGATTGCGTCGACCCGAGCGCCGCCGCCCGCTGATAGACAGCGCCGGAAACCTTGTCCCAGAACGGGTTTCGGCCCTGTCGGAATCCGGCGAAACCGGCGCCGTCATCCGTGCCCGCCATCATCGCGGCTGAGATCATCGGACGCCCGGTGCGATGTGGCTGACCATCCGGGGTGAATTCGCCCCGCACTTCCACATTGCTGAGGTCGACGTAGGTCAGCCGGCTGTCAACGCCGTCGCCGATCGGCTTCCCGTCGTCCAACAGCTCGACGGCGTCCTCGAACTGCGACAACCCAACGACGCGGGTGTTTTCGAAACCGTTGTCGGTAGGGTCCGCGACGCCCTCGTGGCTGTTCCGTTCGACGTGCGGGCTGATGTCGCCTGGGTTCGTCTGCGCGAAGGCCGCGATGAAGTCGGGCTGGCCGCTGAGGTAGTCCGCACCCTCCACGTCGCGTTCCCAGTGGTAAGCGGCGTATCCCTTGTTGTCGCTGGAGATGAGGTGATTGCGGTTGTTCATGCTGGTGCCGTGCGTGGCGAAGAAGTGGATGGCACCGACCGTCCGGTCGCCGCGATCGATGCGCACCAGCGTGGTCTGCGGATCGATGCGGTCGGGGAAGAACGACTTGTCGTCCGGCGGGTTGCGATCGAACGCCGTCGGCGAACGATTGATGCTCGCGTTACGCAATTCGCCTTGGGACAACGTCACCTCGGCCGGCGCCAAGTCGTGGTGGGCATAGGTCGCCGCCTCGACGATTCCGTCGACGATGGCGCCAAAGGTGGCCGGCCGAAAGCCGCTCGTCGTCAGGTTGTAAAGCAGGTTTCCGCAATAGCCGCCGGGCGCGGAGTGGGTGTGGGTGGTGGTGATCAGCGTGTTGTGCGCCGTGTAGGTCTCACCAAAGGAATGCGACAAGCGGCTCAGTACCGCATCGGTGACGTTCTGCATTGGCAGCGGCAGTTCGGTAACGACCAGCAGAACCCGCGCCTGACCGTCGTCGAAAATGAATGCCCGGGCGCGGAGGCGCAGATGAATTCCGGCGGTTCGCTGATCGGATTTGCCATAGCCGAGCATGCCGCAGTTTGCCGATTCACCGGTGATGTCGGCGATACCGCGGCCTACACGAAACATGGTCCAGGCTCCCGTCGCAGCAACAACTTCGGCTTCTCTAGACGGTCACACCTTATACACAGTGGTCAAGGTGCAGTTTGCCCAATCAGAACGGCGACCAACTGTCCCAGCGGTTGTCGAAGTCGAGAACCTTTCGGGAGAACTGGGCGCTGCCGATGATTTCCCGGAAGTGGTCCTGCCAGCCCCACCAACCGCTGATCTGAAACTCGTGCTGGTACCAGCTCAGCTTGTAGTTGATCGGCGCGTGTTCGCCCTTGTTCTCGGGCGCGAACACAGCAACCGCCAATAGCCCCAGGACCGTGGCTGCGGGCAGTTGGATCTTTCCCTCGCGCCAGATGCTGATGTTCGTGTCACGGGAACCGTGCCGGGTTATCTCAAATCCCTTGGGCAAGTCGTCAGTATGGCCGTGGCCGTACCGGTGAATGCCGTATAGGACGTCGGCGATATCGGGCCGACCATCGGGCAGGTCGGTTTTCACCTGTATTGGAAACCGCGACTTTTCGAAGTCCACAGCTGGCGCGGCCATCGCGTGGAAAATGTCCAAACCGTCTCGAATCGTGCGCCGGAAGGCGGTGGCAACTCCCTGCTGCGGATATCGCTTCTTGCCGGTCCCCTTGATGGCGTCGCAGGCATGGTACATCGCGGTGTCCCAATCCTGCCGAGCCCAATGATCGAGTGATTGCCTGACCGAATCTCCCACGTTCACACACCAGAGGCTAACGATCCCGTCCGCGCCGGGTGACCAGTGCCCCGTTCCCAAATAGCGGTGTGTCGTCTCGGATAGCATCGGATCACGTCACATCCGTGACGCCGGACGAGGGGAACCGTACCCGGCCAGCGACAAGACGGTGCCGCGGGAGGGCGTGATGTCCTGGTTAATCCTTGTCGTATCAGGCGTTTTGGAAGCGGTGTGGGCCATCGCGCTGGACAAGTCGCAAGGTTTCTCCCGGCCGCTGCCCACAGGCGTGTTCGTTGTGGCGCTCGTGCTGTCGATGGCTGGACTGGCGGTCGCGATGAAGGAACTGCCCGTCGGCACCAGTTACGCGGTGTGGGTCGGGATCGGCGCCGCCCTCACGGTCACGTTTGCGATGGTGACCGGGCAGGAGGCCGCGTCCCTGGTGAAGTTGGCCTTCATCGTCGGAATCGTGGGCTGCGTGGTGGGCCTGAAGCTGGTCAGCGACTGATCTTTGTAAACCAGTTTTACAAAGCGAGCTTTTGCTGTTGACGCTGTGCGTATGCTTCATGCAATCCGATAGACCTAATTTGCTCAGGGGATACCGCATGTCGTTTTTGCTCACGCAGCCCGGATTACTCACCGGCGCGGCAACGGACTTGGCGGGCATCGGTTCGTCGCTCGATGCGGCCACGGCGGCGGCCGCGGCTCCCACGACGGCGGTGTCGGCCGCGGGGGCCGACGAGATCTCATCAGCGGTAGCGGCGATATTCCAGGCGCACGGTCAGCTTTATCAGTCCGTCAGCGCTCAGGCGGCGGCCGTGCATGCGCAGTTCGTGCAGGCGATGAAGGGCGCGGGTCAGGCCTACGCGCACGCCGAAGCCGAAAATGTGAGGTTGCAGGCCTAGTTACGGCCCTGGTTACGGCCCTGGTAAAGGCTTAGGTCTGGCTGTCGATCAACTGCAGCGCCCGCTCGAACAGGTACACCGTCCCGGCGTGCAGGTAGTCGCCCACCGACTTGTCGGCCTTGCCCGCGTACGCGCGGGCCAAGGTGCCCTCGATGACGATGCCGAGCTTGAAGCAGGCCAGCACGGTATACCAGGTGATGTGCGACAGGTCGCGGGTCGTGTTGGCGGCGTAGCACTGCAATAACTCGTCGGTGCTGGCCAAGCCGGTCTGATTGGCCAGCGCGTGGCTGAATACGGACGCCCCGTCGTCCTGGCGCCAGGTGGCGAGCAGCCAGCCGAGGTCCAGTAGCGGGTCGCCGATCGTGCACATCTCCCAGTCGACGATCGCAACCACCTCTGGGCCGGTGTTCGAGAACATCACGTTGGCGGCGTGGTAATCGCCGTGCATGATCCCGGGCTTCCACGAGGTGGGCCGGTGTGTTTCCAACCAGCGGGCCACCTCGTCGACCCCCGGAATGTCGGGGCCCGGGTACCCCTCGTATTCCTGGTAGGAGGCCAGTTCCGAAAGCCAACGTGGCACCTGACGTTCCAGAAAGCCGTCGGGCTTGCCGAAGTCGGCGAGCCCGACCGCCACGTGGTCGACGGCACCAAGTTTGGCCAGCGCGTCGGCCATCGACAACCCCATGCCATGCCGAATCTCGGCATCGTTGGCGTGCAGCGGGGGCAGCCCTTCGCCGGCGTTGAAGCCGTCGACCGGCTCCATCAGGTAGAAAACCGCGTCACCGAGCACGCTCGGGTCGTCGCAGGTGGCGATGAGTCGAGGATGCGGCACGTCGGAACCGGCCAACGCCGCGAGCACGCGGGTTTCCCGCAACATCACCGCGTTGCTGCGGGGACGGAGGTGTTTGGGGCCGCGGCGCAGGACGTAGGGCCGACCGCTCCGGGTGAACCGCAGCATGATGTTCTGCGTCCCGCCCGTCACCGGGGTGACGTCCTCCAAGGGTCCTTCGCCGAGGCCCTGCCCCGACATCCAGCGCGCTACCGGTTCCAGATCCACCAGCGTCAGTCCTTGGCGCGCGGGGTGTATCGAACCGTCTGGGCCGCAATCACGCCGTCGCGAAATACGAACGTGTCGACGCCGTCGTCGACGCGGTTTACGCCCGACTCGGCCGCCCATTCGAGGAAGAGCACGTCGCCATCGAAGATCATGGTCTTCAGGTCCCAGGCCGCGTCGGGCAGGTCCTCGAGTAGCTTGACGAAAACCTGCCGGATTTCGTTCTTGCCGCGCGCGACGCCCGCCGAGGTGATTACGACGGAGTCGTCGGCGTAGTCGGCAACGATCTCGTCGAGATCGCCCGCCGCCAAAGCCTGACCGTGATGGGCGAATACTTCCTGCGGCGTGCCGGCCATATAGCTCCTTTGCTACTTGTCGAGCGACCTGACGAGAAACCTGTCGGGCTCCTGGGAAAAAGCGTAGGGCACTCTTGGCGAGCTCCCGGCGGCCTAGCCGACTGGAAGAATAGTTCGCATAACTGACTTTCTGGGTCGGGGCTCGGTAGAGAGGTGGCCATGATCCGCACTGACAACGACACCTGGGACATCACCCAGAGCGTGGGCGCCACTGCGCTTGGGGTGGCAGCGGCTCGCGCCGCGGAAACCGAGAGCGAAAACCCATTGATCAGCGACCCGTTCGCGCGGGTCTTCGTCGACGCGGCCGGCCACGGCATGTGGAGCATTTACTCCAATCCCACGCTGCTCGCGCAGGCCGCCGATGTCGAACCCGGTGTGCGCGAACGGGTGCAGCTGATGGTCGACTTCATGGCGACCCGCACGGCGTTCTTCGACGGGTTCTTCCTGGGCGCCGCCGAGGCCGGTGTCCGCCAGGTGGTGATCCTTGCCTCGGGTCTGGATTCGCGCACCTGGCGGCTGCCCTGGCCCGACGAGCCGGACGGGACCGTGGTCTACGAGCTCGACCAGCCCAAAGTGCTGGAATTCAAGACTGCCACCTTGCGCGAACACGGCGCCCAACCGCGGGCGCGCCTGGTGACCATCCCGATCGACCTACGCCAGGACTGGCCCACGGCGTTGCGGGACGCGGGTTTCGACCCTTCGCGGCCGTCGGCGTGGTCGGCCGAGGGGCTGGTGCGATACCTGCCCGCGCGGGCGCAGGATCTGCTGTTCGAACGCATCGACGCGCTCAGCGCGCCCGGCAGCTGGCTGGCTACCAACGTTCCCGGCGAGGGCTACCTAGACGCCGACCTGGTGGCACGGCAGCGCGAGGACATGAAGCGCATGCGTGCGGTGGCGGCGCGGTTCGTCGAGACCGAGATGCCGGAGGTCGAAGACCTTTGGTACGCCGAGGAGCGCACTCCGGTTGACCAATGGCTGCGGGACCGCGGCTGGAACGTGTCGGTGACGGACTTCCCCGGACTGATGGCCCGCTACGGCCGACACCATCCCGAAGACATTGAGGCGCCCTTGCCGCCGACGCTGTTCGTCTCCGCGCAACGGCCCCGGGGCTGACCCCCTCCCGCGTCTTCTCGCGGCGAAACGGGACGGGCTACTGAGGTGCTCCGTGGGCGCCGGGTTGGCCAGGGGGTGTCCCCGTGCCCCCAGTTCCGCCAGTCCCGCCAAAGGCGTTCCCCGGTGGTGGGGAGGGGCTGGTCGCAGTTCCGCCGTCGCCACCATCGCCTCCCGCGCCCTGGATGCCGCTGCCGCCGTCCCCGCCATCGCCCGCCGTCGCGGTCGCGGTGGGAACAATGTTGAGGAGAGTGGCGGCTCCACCCATGCCGCCGTGGCCGCCGCTACCGCCGTCCCCGCCGTTGCCGCCGTCCCCGCCGATCGCGTCGCCCGTGCCGAGGCTTCTCCCCTCCCCGCCGTTGCCGCCGTTGCCGCCGCCGGTCGTTCCGGTGCCGCCGGCGGCACCGCGTCCGCCGGTCGCGTCGCCCGAGCCCTCGCCTTCCGCAAAGCCGCCGTTGCCACCATTGCCTCCCGCGCCCTGGAAGCCGCTACCACCGCCCCCACCATCGCCCGCTGTCGCAGTCCAGGTGGAAGCACCTAGTCGGACGGCGTCTCCGCCCATGCCGCCGTGGCCGCCGCTGCCGCCGTCCCCGCCGTTGCCGCCCTTGCCGCCAATTGCGTCGCCCGCGCCGTCTCGGTACGCGCTCCCGCCGTTGCCGCCGTTGCCGCCAGCGGTGGTTCCGGTGCCGCCGGCGGCGCCGTCAGCGCCCACCAAGGTGAACGCCGAGCCGAAGTTGAAACTGGTGGCCCCGCCCCCGTTACCGCCGTTGCCGCCACCCCCGGCGGTGCCGTTGCCGCCGACCCCGGCGGTACCGGCAATGACTTGTCCGCTCCCGGCGGTCGCGCTGCCGCCGTTACCGCCGTCCCCGCCGGTCGCGCCGCTGGTACCGGCGGCACCGTTTCCGCCGATCGCGTCGCCGCCGCCGCTGGTCGCGTTGCCGCCGTGACCGCCGTTGCCGCCGCCGGTGGTTCCGGTGCCGCCGGCGGCACCGTTTCTGCCGATCGCGTTCCCCGCGCCGTTGGCTGTCGCGTTGCCGCCGTTGCCGCCGTTGCCGCCGCGTCCGGCGGTGCCGTCACCACCGATCCCGGCAGTACCGCCGACGGCGTGCCCGGAACCCCCGTTGACCGCGCTGCCGCCGCTACCGCCGTCCCCGCCGGTCGCACCGCTGGCACCCGCCCCGCCAGCGCCCCCGATCGCGTCCCCGCTACCTTCGCTGAGTGCATTGCCGCCAGCCCCGCCCTTACCGCCGTTGCCGGAGTTGCCACCGGTGCCAGGCTCGCCACCGTGCCCGCCTTGGCCGCCGGTGGCGGTACCGGCGCCATCGCTGAACCCCTGCCCGCCGGCGCCTCCTGCGCCGCCGTCACCGCCGTTGCCAGCCGAGCCGGCGCTGCCCCCCACCCCGCCGGTACCGGCCGTCCCGCCGGCACCTGCGTTGCCGCCTCGACCTCCGGCGCCGCCGTCGCCACCCGTCAAGTCCATGTTGGAGCCATCAGCACCGCGCCCGCCGTTCCCGCCGGAGCCACCGTGCCCGCCGGTGCCGTTGGTGCCGCCAATACCGCTGCTGCCCCCCGCGCCACCGGCGCCACCCGCGCCACCGGCAAAGCCGTTGGTGCCGTTGCCGTTACCGAGCACGGCGGTGGTGTCGGCGCCGACGGCACCGTCGCCGCCGTTGCCGCCCTGTCCACCGTTGCCCGACGCGCCCGCCAGGCCGCCCCCAGTTCCCGCCGCCCCACCGACTCCGCCCGCCCCGCCGGCCCCGCCGGCGGCACCAGCCCCGCCCGCTGCATTGGGGGCGGAGGCGCCGTTGCCACCGTTGCCGCCTTGACCGCCGTCACCGCCCGTCCCACCATGACCGCCGTGGCCGAAAAACAAGCCCTGGGCGCCGCCGGTGCCACCGCGCCCTCCCGCCCCACCGGCGCCGCCGGCAACACCGGCCGCGCCCGTACCCACGGCAGCCGACGCGCCAGCCCCGCCCGCGCCACCCGCGCCACCGGCCCCGCCCGCTCCGCCCTGACCGAAGAAGAACCCCCCGGCGCCGCCCGCGCCGCCATTACCGCCAGCCATCCCGGGCGCCCCGGCTGCACCGGCCAGTCCGGCGCCGCCGGCCCCGCCGTTGCCGCCGGTGCCGAACAACCCTGCTGACCCTCCCGCGCCCCCGTCTTGTCCCGGCGCACCTGTGGCGCCGTGCCCGCCATTGCCCCACAGCAGACCGCCGTCACCGCCGCGGCCGCCCGGTGTGGTGGCATCGGCGCCGTGACCGATCAACTGGCGCCCAAACAAGATTTGAGTCGGTGCGTTGATCACATCGAGCAGCAATTGATCGATGCTGGCGGTTTCGGCCGTCGCATACGCATTGGCGGCACCGGCCACGCTGCGCATCAACTGGTCGTGAAACGCGGCTGCCTGCGTGCTGATGAGCCGATATTGCTGGCCGTGCGCCCCGAACAGAGCCGCGACTGCCGCTGACACCTCATCGCCGGCCGCCGCGATCAGCTGGGTTGTCGCGGCCTCGGCCGTTTGGTTGGCGGCGTTGACTGCCGCCCCGATTCCGGCCATGTCAACGGCGGCGGCTGCAACCAGTTCCGGTGCTGTGATCACGTAGGACATCCGAATTCCCCTAACCATGTCGCACACGCCAAGCCCTTTGCATGGTCCCGCTCAATCAGCCGGTCGAAGGGCAACGGAGACTTACCACGGCAGGGGTTGCTGGAAACGGTAAGAGAAAACATCCCTGGACGCGAGGGTTATGGCGGCGACAGGCTCAACACGTTCGATCTCTTTGCGACAACAAAGACCAGCGGCCCGTCAGACGCCATCCGGCCGGCTGGACTTCTCCAAGTCCTTCTTTATCGCAGCGATCGCATCGACCGGCGTCAGATTCTGGCCATCGCTGCTCTGGCCGAGTTGCGGCCACCCGGCGCCGTCCGGTCCGCGTAGTTGATCCCAGATCTCGCGGACCTTGGTCAGCAGCTCCCTTTGCTCGTCATCGGTGAGCGCCATCAGCGGTCCTCCGTTCGTGGTGATGCCGCAGGCGGCGGCGAACTGTTCCGGGGTAAGCCCGTCGGACGAATTCATGTCGCACCGCCCGAACGGTGGACAGCCCTGCGGCAGATTCGGGCTGTAGCCCGAGCCGTCGGTGTATTGGTGTGCGACCTGACCGGGCAGGTTCGGGTTGGACCCATAGCCCGCTGCGATGACGCGAAGTCCTTCCGGGCGCACCCGCCACATGGTATGGAAGTCGTAGGCGTTGGCGTAACCGATGATCCGTGCCCGCGAACCCGCGTAATCCGCCAAATTCCAATACAACTGGTTGATCCAACTCGAACCGTCGCCCGGTGGATTGCCGCCTGATTCGACATCGAGCATCAACGCGACCCGCGGGTGCAAGCCGCCGTTGGCGTCGATCATGGACCGCACGGTATTGGCATTGGCCAACCAATTCGGGCGCACGTAGGTGTACACGATTCCGAATGTCAGTCGTCCACTGTCCAATGCCGCACGCATCCACGCGTAATTGCGCGCGAAATTATGATCCCGATAAGTCCCGTCGCAAACGCGGATGGACAGCACCCGGTATGGATACGAATTATCCACTGGCACTTGGTATTCCGAGACATCGGCGAACAATGTGTCGGGCACGGCGCCCATGCTACAGGCGCAGCCGCCCCTGGGTATCGTCCCCAGTGTGGCGAAGCAGGGGCCCAACCGGAACGCCGATCGTCCCGCCCGGGTCGACGATGTGCACCGGATCGCCGCGTCGATGCCGCACGTCAAGCGCTTGGAAGGGCCTAAGGGGAACCCCATCTACCAGGTGGGCGGCAAGTCGTTCGTGTTCTTCCGAACGCCGCAGCCCGACGCCGCCGATCCCTCGACCGGCGAACGCTATCCCGACGTGATCATGCTGTGGGTGGAGTCCGAGGGCGACAAGCTGGCGCTGATCCAGGACGACTCATCGCCGTTTTTCACCACCCCGCACTTTGACGGTCATCTATCGGTGCTGGTGCGGGGCAGCCGGCTGGGCGAGATCGGTCTCGCCGAATTGACCGAGCTGATCCAGGACGCCTGGCTGGCCCGCGCCTCGAAGACGCGCGCCGCAGCGTGGCTGGCTGCGCACCACGTCGAGGGCGCTTGACCCGCGGCGCCTGACCCCGGAAAAGCCGATTAGGAATTTTGGCCTGGCGCGTTTAGACGTGCGTGCAATGGGCAAAACTAGCCGCACGGGAGTCTTTCTCGGACACAACGGAGGTCACGATGCGCGGGCGTGGAATTATTGGCGCAATTGTTCTGGTGTGGTTGTTGATCGGAGTGTTTGCAGCCTGGCAGCGTGGCTACTTCGAGAGTGGTCCGTCCAACTGCAGTACAACGGCATCAATCGCTACCACAGTGATAGCGGGTCCGTTGAATTACGGGCTTAACCCGGCGGTCACTTGCAATCAGCCGAATGTGCCGCAACCCAAGCAATAAAAGTGAACTCCCACCGTAAAAGAAAAGGAAACAAACCATGATTATCGTCGGGGCGCTCTTGCTCATCCTCGGGCTTGTGTTCGGCATTAGCTTGTTGTCCACACTCGGTATCGTTTTGCTTGTGATCGGTGTCGTCATGTGGGCCTTGGGGTCCATGGGACGGCCGGTCGCCGGCAGGCGGAACTGGTACTAACGCCAGACACACCCGAGATGTGGGGCCGCGTGACTAAACCAGTCACGCGGCTTCACAGGTTGCACATAGGTTTGGCATAGCTTTGCCTTAGCGATCTACGGATACTGGAAGCCGTGACCGCTCCCAGAACCTCAGTCGAGCGCGTCGTCATGTGCCGTTCCGACGGCCAACCTATCACCGTGCTGGTTGTCGACGACGAGCCCGTTCTCGCCGAAATGGTGTCGATGGCACTGCGCTACGAAGGGTGGAACATCGCCACTGCGGGCGACGGCGCATCGGCCATCTCGGCGGCCCGGTCCGAGCGTCCCGACGTCGTCGTGCTCGACGTGATGCTGCCCGACATGAGCGGCCTGGACGTGCTGCATAAATTGCGCAAGGAGAATCCGGGCCTGCCCGTCCTGCTGTTGACGGCCAAGGACGCGGTCGAAGATCGCATCGCGGGATTGACTGCCGGCGGCGACGACTACGTCACCAAGCCGTTCAGCATCGAAGAAGTGGTGCTGCGGCTGCGGGCGTTGTTGCGGCGCACCGGGGTGGCGACCGTCGACAGCGGGGCCCAGCTGGTGGTGGGGGACCTGGTGCTCGACGAAGACAGCCACGAGGTGACCCGCGCCGGCGAACCGATCTCTTTGACGTCCACCGAATTCGAGTTGCTGCGGTTCATGATGCGCAACGCCAAGCGAGTGCTGAGCAAGGCTCAGATCCTCGACCGGGTGTGGAGCTACGACTTCGGCGGCCGGTCCAACATTGTCGAGCTTTACATCTCGTACCTGCGCAAGAAGATCGACAACGGTCGCGAACCCATGATCCACACGCTGCGCGGCGCGGGCTATGTCCTCAAGCCGGCCCGCTAAAACCAAGCGCAGCTGGTCGCTTCGTCGCCGCCTTCTCGTCGGGCAGCTCATCGTCGTCACCGCAGTGTGTCTCGGCATCACCGCGGTGACCGAATTGGCGCTCTACCGCCAGCTGCTGGCACATCTGGACGGACATGTCATGGGCACCGGCAGCCGCTCCGCATTGATGTACCCGGAGCGGCCCAACCGTCCGCCGCGGTACGAACCGAGGCCGGGTCCGGGGCCACGCTTTGTCGATGCGCCGGGTCAACCGGCCCTGGTGGTCGGCGCGGTGGTCAGTGACGGGAAGACCGTTGACGCCGGATACCTGACCACCACCGGCGCGCGAGCCGCATTGACCGAGAAGGCCCAGGAACAGTTGGCGGCGGTCGCGGGTAGCCGTTCGCCGGTCACCGTGGATTTGGATGGTATTGGCCGGTACCGCGTCGTTGGCACTCCGAGCCGAAGCGGCGACGACATCATCGTCACGGGACTGCCGATGTCCGGTGTGGACACCGGCATGTTCCGGATGCTGATCATCTTCGTGATCGTGCTGCTGGTGGCGATCACCGGCGCGATCCTGGCCAGTGCCGTGGTCATCCGGCGGGCGTTGGCGCCGTTGCGGCGTGTCACGCAGACTGCGACCAAGGTCGTCGACCTTCCGCTGCACCGCGGCGAGGTCGAGCTGCCGCTGCGCGTGCCCGACGAGAATCCGTCCACCGAGGTGGGCCAACTCGGTTCGGCATTGAACCGCATGCTCGACCACATCGCCGCGGCCCTGTCGACACGGCAGGAGAGCGAGACCCGCGTTCGCCAGTTCGTTGCCGATGCCAGCCATGAGTTGCGCACCCCGCTGGCCGCGATCCGCGGCTACACCGAACTCGCGCAGAAGATGGGCGACGACCGGGAGGCGGTGGCGCATGCCATGAGTCGGGTGGCGTCCGAGACCGCCCGGATCACCCACCTGGTCGAAGATCTGCTGCTGCTGGCGCGTCTGGACTCGGGGCGCCCGCTGGAGCGAGAAGACGTCGACATGTCCCGACTGGCGGTCGACGCCGTGAGCGACGCGCACGTCGCCGGGCCCGATCACGAATGGGAGTTGGACTTGCCGCCGGAACCGGTGACGGTCACCGGGGATGCCGCGCGGTTGCATCAGGTGGTGACGAATCTGCTGGCCAACGCCCGCGTGCACACCGCCGCCGGCACCGTCGTGACGACGCGCCTGTCCACCGAGCCGGAAAACGTCGTACTTCAGGTCATCGACAACGGGCCCGGCATTCCCAAAGAAAAACAATCAGAAGTGTTCGAGCGGTTCGCCCGCGGCGATACTTCACGATCCCGCAAGGGCGGCAGCACGGGCCTGGGCCTGGCGATCGTGTCCGCCGTGGTGAAGGCACACCACGGAACGATCACGCTGAACAGCTCACCCGGTCATACCGAGTTCGCGGTGCGGTTGCCGCGCAATGGCAGCCAACCGTCCGCCGCCAGTTCCTAAGCGGTTACGGGCAGTTCACGTCGATTTCGAAGGGCTTCTTCACCACACCCTCCGTCGGGTTGGACGCGTCCACTCCGACCGCCGTCCCGGTGATCTTGTACTGGCTGCCATTCCTGGTTGCCGAGGCGTCTCCTTCGCCGGTTCCGGCGATGAAGTTCAAGGCGACGCCCTCGACGGTGCCGAGTCCCACTGACTTGACTTCAGGAGGAGTGGTGTCGGTGAGCACCGCGGCAACTCCGGCCTCTCGTGCGCCGATAGAGATGTTGACGTTGCCCGCCGCTGAGGAGCAGGTAACCGCGCCCGAGACGGTCTGCTCTTTTCCGTCGACGAGGACCTTCGTGACGCCGCCGCCGGAACCTACCGAGGTGGCACCGCCGTCGCTCGACTCGTTGCCCGAACAACCGGAAAGACCCGCGGCCAAGATCGCTGCCGCGGCAACCGAAACCGTCAGTCCACGCTTCACCTCTGCTCCTTTGCCCGTTAGAGCGATCCGCGGCTTTGCAGACCGCTTCGGCAGTATGCGACCTGTTCGACCGAAGATCTAGGTACAAAAAGGCCGAATTTTGCTTCGGCAATTCACGTCGTGTCGGAATCATTCCGCCGCGGCGCTTGGAATGGCAAAGTATTGCCGGTGAACCAGAAACCTCCCACTGCGGCCATCGAGTCGGCACATGGCCAGTACGCGCTACCTTTCGATGACACAAGGGATTTCGACGACGCCGATCGTGGATTCATCGCGTCCTTGTCGCCGTGCGTCATCAAGGCGGCCGACGGGCGCGTGGTGTGGGACAACGACGTGTATTCATTCCTGGACGGTCCCGCGCCGACCTCGGTGCATCCCAGCCTGTGGCGGCAATCGACGCTGGCCGCCAAACAAGGTCTCTACGAAGTGGTGCCCGGCATTTACCAGGTTCGCGGCTTCGACCTTTCCAACATCACCTTCATCGAAGGTGACACCGGGATCATCGTGATTGACCCGCTGGTTTCGACTGAGGTAGCCGCCGCGGCGTTGGCCCTCTATCGCGAGCACCGGGGTGCGGACCGGCCCGTCGTCGCGGTGATCTACACCCACAGTCACGTCGACCATTTCGGTGGCGTACTGGGCGTGACCACCCAGGCGGATGTGGATGCCGGCAAGGTGAGCGTGCTGGCGCCGGAAGGCTTTACCGCGCACGCCATCCAGGAGAACGTGTACGCGGGTCCGGCGATGGCGCGACGCGCCACCTACATGTACGGCACGGTGCTCGACCGGGGGCCGCAGGGGCAGGTGGGTTGCGGGCTCGGCCAGACCCCGTCCACCGGCGAGGTGGGGATCATCGTGCCGACCATCGACATCCGGACCACCGGCGAGACGCACACGATCGACGGCGTGGAGATCGAATTCCAGATGGCGCCGGGCACCGAGGCGCCCGCCGAGATGCACTTCTACTTCCCGCGCTTCCGCGCGTTGTGCATGGCCGAGAACGCCACCCACAATCTGCACAACCTGCTGACGCTGCGCGGTGCGTTGGTGCGTGACCCGCATGCGTGGTCGGGCTACCTCACCGAGGCGATCGACACCTTCGCCGACCGTGCCGATGTGGTCTTTGCGTCCCATCACTGGCCGACGTGGGGGCGGGAGCGCATCGTCGAATTCCTGTCGCTGCAGCGCGATCTCTATGCGTACCTGCATGACCAGACACTGCGGTTGCTCAATCAGGGTTACACGGGGGTGGAGATCGCCGAGCAGTTCCAGATGCCCCCGGCGTTGGAACGGGCCTGGCACACCCGGGGTTACTACGGTTCGGTCAGCCACAACGTGAAGGCGGTCTATCAGCGCTACATGGGTTGGTTCGACGGCAACCCGGGTCGGCTGTGGCCGCATCCGCCGGAGGCGCTGGGCCCGCGTTACGTCGAGGCGCTGGGTGGTCTCGACCGGGTCGTCGAGCTCGCGCAAGCGGCCTTCGACTCGGGCGACTTCCGTTGGGCGGCAACCCTTCTCGACCACGCGATGTTCACCGACGCCGAGCATTCCGCCGCCCGGACGTTGTATGCGGACACCTTGGAGCAGCTCGCGTACGGCGCCGAGAACGCGACGTGGCGCAATTTCTTCCTCAGCGGTGCAACCGAACTGCGCGAGGGTAACTTTGGCACGGCGACGCAGGCCACCTCGCCAAGCATGCTTATGCAGCTGACCCCGGATCAGATCTTCGACAGCCTCGCGATCCGGATCAACGGCCCCCGCGCCTGGGACCTCGACATCGCCATCGACATCACGTTCGCCGATCTCGACGCCAACTACCGTTTGGCTTTGCGTAACGGTGTGCTGGTCCACCGGAAGGTGGCCGCGGATGCGGCGACCGCGACGGTTACGGTCAAGCTGGCCAGCAAGTTTCGGCTGCTCGGCGTGGTATTCGGCGACTTGGATTCGCCCGGACTCGAGATCACCGGCGACCAGTCCGCGCTGCAGTCGCTGATTGGTGTGCTCGATGCGCCGGACCCCAACTTCAACATCGTGACGCCGTAGGCTGAGGCTTTGCCGCTGTCGCCGAGGTCGCCGCTGTCGCCGAGTGTGTGGCCTGTGGCCCCGGAATCGCGGAAGTTGGTGCGTAGGGCGCACGTTCGGCGCGCATCGACCGCCGCGGCCTTCGCCCAGCGTGTGGCCTATGGCCCTGGAATCGCGGAAGATGGTGCGCAGGCCACACATTCGACGCGCATCGACCGCGCATCTAACGCGCGGTGACGCGCACACACCTAGACGTCGATGACTACCTTGCCGAGCACTTTGCGCTCGGCTACATAGCGCAGCGCCGCGGGTGTTTCCGCCAGCGGAAAGCGGGCGCCGATGTACGGGCGCACCTTGCCGGCGGTGAACAGGTGCGACAACTCTTCGATGTCACGCGCGTACTCGTCCGGATGCTCGGCCATGAACGTGCGAATCTCCATGCCGCGCACCGTAAGGTCCTTGAGCAGAACAAGATTGAGGGGAATCGCCGGGATGCTGCCGGCCGCATAGCCAAGGGTGACGAACGTCCCGCCGCGTGCCAGACCGCGCAACGCCGGCTCCGCATACTTACCGCCGACCGGGTCGATGACCACCCGGGCGCTGTCTCCGGTGAGCTCCCGAATGCGTGACTTCAGATCCTCGCGGTCGTAGTCGACGGTCGCTTCGGCCCCACGCTGCCGGCACAACTCGAGTTTTTCCGGGCTGGAAGCCGCCGCCAGCACACGCGCGCCAAGGGCCACCGCAAGATCGACGGCCGCCAGACCCACCCCGCCCGCCGCGCCCAGAACGACGACCCAATCCCCGGCCGCCACACCGGCGGTGGAGCGCAGCGCGTGGTAGGCGGTGCGGTAGGTGACGCCGAACGCCGCCCCCGAGGCGAAGTCGGCGTCGTCGGGCAGCGGCGTCGCCACGCTCGACTCGAGCAGCGCCAATTCGGCGAACGCACCGAACGTGGTGCCGAACACCCGCTGGCCCGGCTGGAACGATGCACCCTCGCCCGCGGCGATCACTTCACCGGCGATCTCATTGCCAGGTATGAACGGCGGCGGAATCTTGACCTGGTACTTGCCCGCGATGAAAAGAACGTCGGGAAAATTGACCGCCGCCGCGTGCACCCGGACCAGCACCTGGCCGGGACCGGCCACGGGGTCGTCAACCTCGTCGAGGACCAGGTCCTCTGGCGGCCCGTAGGCACGGCAGACGATCGCATGCATCAATCAACTCCCAACCCGCGTAAGCAGAATCGCACCAGATGCTCGATATCCGCCGGCGCAGGACGGTCGGTCGAGCCCACGTATCGTCGCATGGTTGCCGTCGTGCAGCCGAAGACGGCCTCGACATCGCGATCGACGTCGTCGCTGCCCAACTCCGTGATCGGCTCGACAAGCAGATCCCGCAGCGGCCGCATCATCTCCTGGGAGGCGGTGCCCCCTCCGGTGGCGCCGGTCAGTTGTCCCGCGGCCGCCCGGCTCATGCTCAGCAGGTGCGGGTCGGCAACCTGGGCCAGGGTGCCTTCGATCCAGCGCGCCACCTTGTCCTGTGGCCGGGACTCCTTGGCCATTTGGTGCTCGAGGTACGACACGACGATCGCCACCCCGCGTTCCATGACGGCCAGGATGAGGTCGTCCTTGCCCGCAAAATACCGGTAGAACGCCTTGTTCGACGAGCCCGCTTCGGCGACGATGTCGCTCACCCGCGGCGGCTCGGGCGCCACCCGTTCCATTACCCGTACCGCCGCCGCCAGGATGCGTTCCACCTCCTCGGTGGCGCCGCGGTGACGGTCGTCGAGTGCGCGTTCGACGGCCGCAATGACCCTGCTGTTCATGGCTAATCAGGCAGTGCCGGCACACGATCGACGAGGTCGCCGTACTTCTTGCGGGCGGCCTCGCGACGGACATCGCGCAGTTCGCTTGGCCATTCCGCGTCCTCGGCGTCATAACCCCTGAGCAGCATCTTGGCCAGGTTGACCTTGTGTGCCTCGGTCGGCCCGTCGGCCAGGCCGAGCGCGATGCCGCCGAGCAGCGCATTGACCAGGGGCAGTTGATCGGTGAGCCCGAGCGCACCGTGGACTTGGATGGCGCGCAATGCGATCGACTTGAGCACTTGCGACGCCAGGATCTTGCACGCCGCGATCTCGGTGCGCGCGGCCTGTTCGTGGCCGTTGTCGATCAGCCAGGCGGCGTGCAGCACGGTGAGTCGGAACGGGATCAACTCGGTGTACGAGTCGGCGATGAACTCCTGCACCAACTGCTTGTCGGCCAGCGGACTGCCCTGGGTGAACCGGCTTTTCGCGCGCCGCGACATCATCTCGACGGCCCGCTGCGCGACCCCGATCGACCGCATCGCGTGATGTAGTCGCCCGCCGGCCAGTCGGGTCTGCAGGATCAGGAAGCCCTGGCCCGGCTCGCCGAGCAGCGCGTCCGGACCCACCCGCACGCCGTCGTAGCGCACCAGGGAGTGGCCGGGTTCGTGCGCGTCCGCTCCGACGAGGTGGTAGTCGGCTTCGATGGTCAGTCCCTCGGCACCGGCCGGGACCAGGAACGTCGAGGCGCCGCGATGGACGGGCACGTCGGGATCGGTGATGGCGACCACGATGAAGAACGACGCGACGGAAGCGTTGGACGAGAAGAACTTTCGCCCGGTGATCACCCAGTCGTCACCGTCCCGCACGGCTTGGGTCTTGAAAACCCTTGGGTCGGAACCACCTTGGGGTTCGGTCATCGAGAAACAGGAGAAGATCTCCCCGGACAACAGTCCTGCCAGATAGCGGTCCTTCTGCTCCTGGGTGCCGAACCGGGCCAGGATCTCCGCGTTGCCGGTGTCGGGGGCCTGGGTACCGAAAACGATGGACGCCCACGGGCTACGGCCCAGGATCTCGTTGATCAGCGTCAGCTTGACCGCACCAAAACCCTGCCCGCCCAACTCGGGTCCCAGATGTGGCGCCCACAAACCCTGGTCGCGCACCTGCTGCTTGAGCGGATCGACGATGCGGCGTCGTTCCTCGTTGAGCGGCAGGAATTCGCATCCCGGGAACAGCACTTCCAGTGGCTCCACCTCTTCCCGCACGAATTCGCGGACCCATTCGAGTTTCTTCTCGAACTCCGGTTCGGTGGAAAAGTCCCAAGGCATTTCGTTACTCCTGTCGTTACGGGATTCCGCCGTCGGCCCGCACGATGGAGCCGGTGGTGAAGCTGGACGCGTCGGACGCCAAAAACAACGCGGCGCCGACGATTTCGGCCGGGTTGCCGGCGCGCTGCAGCGAGAGGTGCGCGAACCTGTTGGTGGTGTCCTGCTCGAGGTTCCAGGCTTTGCTGACGTCGGTCAGGAAGGGGCCGGCCATCAAGGTGTTGACCCGGACGGTAGGTCCGAATGCTCGGGCCATCCCCTCGGTCATCGCATTGAGTGCAGCCTTTGCCGACGCATAGGGGACGATGTCGGGACTTGGGCGCAACGACCCCGCCGAACTCACGTTGATGATGGATCCGCGCCCAGCCGCCACCATCCGTTCGCCCACCAGCGCCGAAAGTCGAAACGGGCCCTTGAAGTTGAGATTGAGGATCGCGTCGAACAGTTTCTCGCTGACGTTGCTCAGCTTGTCGTAGAGCGGTTGCATGCCGGCGTTGTTGATCAAAGTGTCGACCTTGCCGAACTTTTCGTAGACCGCGTCGACCAGGCCGTCGAGTTGCTCCCAGCGGCCCACGTGCACCTGGTAGGGCATGGCGGTGCGTCCGGTCTCGGCCTCGATCTCCTTGGCCGTGGCCACGCAGTTGTCCATCTTGCGGCTGGCGATCACCACGTCGGCCCCGCACCGGGCCGCCGCGAACGCCATCTCCCGGCCCAACCCGCGGCTGCCGCCGGTGATCAGCACCACCCGATCGGTGAGGTCGAAAAGCTGGTCGGCATAACCCATTTCAGCGCCCCTTGGTCGATCGAGCGAGTTCGGCGGCAGTGGCGATGAGCTGCAGGATCATCGGCCCGAATGCGTCGGTGATCTTGGGATCCACTTTTCCGGTGCGCACACCGGCTGCGTACGTTTTCTCCAACACGATCCCCAGCTTCCAGTTCGCCAGCACCAGGTAGTAGTCGATGTTCTCGGTGGATAAACCGCTGATGCTCTCGTAGTGCTGCAGCAATTCACTGCGCGTCGGCATACCGCGCATGTCCAGATAGAACCCGTCGGCGCGGGGCTCCTCACCGTCGTAACCCAACAGCGCCCAGGCCAGATCCAGCAGCGGGTCACCGACCGTGGTCATCTCCCAATCGACGATCGCGGCCAGCCGCGCCGGTTCCCCGTGCGCGAACATGACATTGGCGAACTGGTAGTCGCCGTGCATGATGCCCGGCGTGTAGTGGTCGGGACGGTTGCGGCGCAGCCACTCCGACGCCTCGTCCAGACCTGGGAGATCGCGCACCCGGTAGGCGTCGAGGAACTTCAGCCAGCGGTCGACCTGGCGCTCGTGGAATCCGTCCGGACGGCCGAAGCCTTCGAGGCCTTGGGCGCGCCAGTCCACCCGGCCCAACTTGGCCGCGCCGCCGACGAGTTCGAAAGCCAGCCCGCGCCGTGCGGCTAGGTCGGTATCGAACGGGGCCCGCCATCCGCCGTCCATCGGGCTCCATCCGTCGATCGCCCGCATCACGTAGAACGGCATGCCCAGCACCGAGCCGGACTCGTCGGCCGCGATCAGCTCGGCGTGCGGCACATCGGTGCCTGACAATGCCCGCACCAAGCGGATCTCGCGCAGCAACCCGTCGATTCGCGCGGCGTCAGCGCGGGGTCCGGGCATTCGCAGCACCATGCGCTCGTCGCCGCGAGTGATCAGGTAGAGGGTGTTTTGCGATCCGCCACTCAGTTGCTCGAGCACCGGCTGTTCGCCACTGCCCGGGGCCTTTTCGGCGTCCAGCCAACGTCCGAGCGCTACCGCGTCCATTGCGCACACCCCAATCTCCGTACGGAGAATAACATTCTCCCGTCTGGTGCGACGCCGTCCACCGGTCATGCGACGCTTAGCCCATGCAACTTCTTCTGGTCCGCCATGCGCTTCCCTTGCGCAGCGATCACGGCGAAGGTTCCGACCCCCATCTGTCCGATGCCGGACTGGAGCAGATCGCACGGTTACCCGAGGCGCTCGCGCGGTTTCCCATCTCTCGCGTGGTGAGCAGCCCGCAGCGGCGCGCCGTCCAGACCGCCGAACCGGTGGCGGCCGCGCGGGGGTTGACCATCGACATCGACGACCGGTTGGCCGAATACGACCGCAACCTGCCGGCCTACATCCCGGTGGAACAGATCCGTCAGGAGTTCCCCGAGGAGTGGGCAAGGATGGCCCAGGGGCACCTGCCCAGCGCGGTCGACGAGGACGCCTTTCGGGCGCGGGTGCGCGCGGCGATCGACGACCTGGTGGCGTCCGCCGGCGCCGACGAGACGGTTGCCGCGTTCAGCCACGGCGGGGTGATTAACGTGATTCTGCACGAGATTCTCGGTACGGCGCGGCTGTTGTCGTTTCCCATCGACTACGCCTCGGTGACCCGCTTGTTGTTCTCCCGTTCCGGGCAGGCGACGGTGGCGACGGTGAACTCGACCGAACATGTTTGGGATTTGCTGCCAAGGAATCAAAGGTGGTAGCTGTCAACGGTGATAGGAATATGCGGTGACCTCGACTGACCGCCTCGACGGCCTCGATCTGGCCGCACTGGACGGGTACTTGGCTTCCCTCGGCATCGAGCGCGCGGGCGAGCTTCGCGGCGAGCTGATCTCGGGTGGACGCTCCAATCTGACGTTCCGTGTTCATGACGATGCGACGAGTTGGCTGGTGCGCCGTCCGCCGCTGCACGGGCTGACGCCGTCCGCGCACGACATGGCCCGCGAGTACAAAGTCGTTGCCGCGCTACAGGACACGCCCGTCCCGGTGGCGCGCACGATCGCCCTGTGTGACGACGACGCGGTGCTGGGTGCGCCGTTTCAGATCGTCGAGTTCGTCGACGGGCAGGTGGTGCGGCGACGCGGCCAACTCGAGGCGTTCAGCCGCTCCGCCATCCACGGTTGCGTCGATGCGCTGATCCGCGTGCTGGTCGATCTGCACACCATTGATCCAAATGCCGTCGGGCTGAGCGACTTCGGTAAACCCAACGGCTATCTGGAGCGGCAGGTGCGTCGCTGGGGCTCGCAGTGGGACCTGGTGCGGTTGCCCGACGACCATCGCGACAACGACGTCGCGCGACTGCGTTCGGCACTGCAGGAAGCGATTCCGCAGCAGAGCCGGTCGGCAATCGTGCACGGGGACTACCGGATCGACAACACCATCCTGGACAAGGACGACCCGACGCTGGTTCGTGCGGTGGTCGACTGGGAGCTTTCGACGCTGGGCGACCCGCTCAGTGACGCCGCCCTGATGTGCGTGTACCGCGACCCCGCGTTGGACCTGATCGTCAACGCGCAGGCCGCCTGGACCTCGCCCCTGTTGCCGACGCCCGACGAACTCGCGGACCGCTACTCGCTGGTGTCCGGGCACTCGCTGGGCTACTGGGAATTCTACATGGCGCTGGCGTATTTCAAGCTCGCCATCATCGCCGCGGGTATCGAGTTCCGGCACCGCATGGCGGAGCAGGCGGCCGGGAGGGACGCGGAGTACGACATGGCGGCGGAAGTGGTGGCGCCACTGATCTCCCGCGGCCTCGCCGAGATGGCCAAGCCGCGCAGCTAGCCGCTCTCGCTAGCCGCTGTAGGCCCGGGCCGGCCGCTTCAGCCCGGCAGGCCGGCCGTGCCCTTGCCGCCGGTGGCGCCGAGGCTGCCCGTGGCGCCGTCGGGTGCACCGTCGGCTCCGGAACCGCCCTGGCCGCCCTGGCCGCCGCTGCCGCCGCCGCCGGCAGCGCCGCCCGCACCGGCGGTGCCATCGGTACCCGAACCCAGAGCAACGCCGGCCGCCCCGCCGTTGCCGCCGTCGCCGCCGGTACCGCCGGTGCCGCCCTGGCCACCCGTGCCCCCAGCGCCGCCTAGGCCGTTCTGGTTCACCGTCGCGTCGTATCCGACCCCGGCGGCGCCACCGTCGCCGCCGTCGCCGCCCGTAGCGCCGACTCCGCCCTTGCCGCCGGCGCCGCCCATGCCGCCGGCTCCGCCGTCGCCCGAAATCGAACCGCCGGCGCCGCCCGCGCCGCCGGCGCCGCCGCTGCCACCGGTGCCGCCGGTCGCGCCGATCCCACCGGTGCCGCCGTCGCCGCCATTGCCGCCCACCGCCGTGCCGGAGACCGCATGACCGTTCGCCCAGCCGCCGTCGCCGCCGTCGCCACCCTTGCCGCCGATGCCGCCGGTGCCGCCCTTACCACCGTCGCCACCCCTCAGCGGGCTGCCCGTGACTGGACCAAGGCTGTTGGCGGAACCGCCGTTGCCGCCGTTGCCGCCAGCGGCCCCGGCCCCGCCTTGACCGCCGTCGCCGCCGTCGCCGCCGGTGGCCGCACTGTTGCTGTTGTCCACGTGAGCCGCACCGCCGAGGCCGCCGTCACCACCGACCGCGCCGGTGCCGCCCGTGCCGCCGTCGCCGCCGTCACCGCCGAACGCCGGGGCGTTCTCGTTAGTGGTGTTGCCGAGGCCGCCCTGGCCGCCGGTGCCGCCAGGCTGGGAGGGTTGACCGTTGCTGCCGGTGCCGCCGTTGCCGCCAAAACCAGGCATGACGTTGTCGCCACCGTAGGCGCCGGGGGCCGCTGGGGGTTGGGTCTGGTTCGGGCCGGGATTGACACCGGCGGCACCCAAGGAGCCGGCTCCGCCCTTGCCGCCGGCCCCGCCGTTGCCGACGTTGCCGCCGTTCCCGCCTGCGCCCCCGGCCCCGCCGTCGCCGCCGGGTGCGGTGGCGTTGGCGCCGTCTCCACCGTTGCCGCCGTTGCCGCCACTGGTGGGGGTCTTGCCATCCGATCCGCTGATACCGGCTAGGCCGCTCGGTCCGCCGGCCGCCCCGGCCGTACCGGCGGCGCCGCCGACGCCGCGGTCCCCGCCGTTGCCGCCATTGCCGCCGTCACCGGCGGGGTTGACGCCGACCACCAGGCCGTCGCCGCCGTTGCCGCCGTTGCCACCCTTGCCGCCGTCACCGCCGTTGCCAGCGGCGCCGCCGTTGCCGTCAAAGCCCACCTTGCCGAACGTCGAGGCGCCGCCGGCGCCGCCAGCCCCGCCGTTGCCGCCCTTGCCGCCGTTGGCGCCACTGCCGCCGTTGGTGCCGTGCGAGCCATCTCCCGCGCCGAGGCCGCCGTCGATCCCGTCGCCGCCCTTGCCGCCGTCGCCGCCGTCGCCGCCGTCACCTCCGGCCCCGCCGCGCCCACCGTTGCCGCCGTCGCCGGCGAGGGATCCGGCGGCGCCGCCAGCGCCACCGGCGCCGCCGTTGCCGGCGTTCTGGCCGACGGTGCCGTTGCCGCCGGGCAAGACCGCAGTGCCTGCGGTGCCGTCGGTGCCGTCCGGGCCGTCTCCGCCGCGGCCACCGTTGCCGCCGTTGCCGCCGTTGCCGACCAGACCTCCGTCGCCGCCCTTGCCGCCGTTGCCGCCTTGCGACTGGATGGCGAAGACGCCGTTGGCGCCGTTGCCGCCGTTGCCGCCATTGCCACCGGTAATGGGGGTCGCGCCGTCCGCTCCGTTGAGCCCGTTGAGCCCGCCGGGTCCACCAGCCAGGCCGGCGATCCCCGCCGCCCCGCCGATGCCGACGTCGCCGCCCTTGCCGCCGTTGCCGCCGCCGCCTTGGCCGTTCGACGGGGTGTGGGTGATAACGCCGTCGGCGCCGTGGCCGCCGTTGCCCGCTTTGCCGCCGTTACCGCCGCTACCGGCGAAGCCGCCGTTACCCGCGAGGCCCACGGTGCCGTTGGTCGCTGTGCCGCCGGCACCGCCGTTGCCGCCGTTGCCGCCGGCCCCGCCAGCTCCGCCGTGACCGCCCTGGCCGCCGTCCCCGACGTTGATGCCGGTGACCACGCCGTCGGCGCCGTTGACGCCGTCACCGCCCTTGCCGCCGTTGGCGCCATGGCCGCCGGCGCCGCCGGCGCCACCATTGCCGGAAGTGCTACCGCCCGCTCCACCGGCGCCGCCGGTGCCGCCGTGACCTCCGGCCATGCCGGCTCCGCCGTTTTCGCCCGGGTCGACGCCATCCGCGCCGGCCGCGCCCGCGGCGCCGTGGCCGCCGCGACCGCCAGCGCCGCCGTTGCCGACGGCCCCGGCGTTGCCGCCGGCACCGCCGTTGCCGCCACTGCCGCCGGGCGTCGTGGCGTCCGCACCGTCGCCGCCTCTACCGCCGTCGCCACCGATGACAGGAGTGTTGCCGGCCTTGCCGTTGGCGCCGTCCGACCCGCTGGCTCCGCCGGCGAGCCCACCCTTGCCGGCCGCACCGCCGGCGCCGGGGTCGCCGCCGATCCCTCCGGCCCCGCCGCTGCCGGCAACACCGGCGACCACCGCGCCGTTGCCACCGGCGCCACCGTCGCCGGCTACCCCGCCGGCGCCACCGTTGCCTGCCTGACCACCGTTGCCGTCCTTGCCCGCAGCGCCATGTGTTGACGTGCCGCCGGCACCACCCTGACCGCCGTTGCCGGCAGCCCCGCCGGCCCCGCCGTGGCCGCCGGCCTGGCCGGCGGTTCCGTTGCCGTTGCCGTCGGTCACGCCCGCGTTTCCGTTGGCGCCCGCCCCGCCGGCGCCACCGTCGGCGCCCTTGCCGCCCTGGCCGCCGGCTCCGCCGTCGCCGGCCTTCGATCCGCCGGCGCCGCCGGCGCCACCGGCCCCGCCATTGCCGCCGGTCTGGCCGGCTGTACCGCTATCGCCGGGGTTCGTCGCGTCGATGCCGGCCTTTCCGATGAACCCGTTGCCACCGGACCCGCCGGCGCCGCCGTTGCCGACGTTGCCGCCATTGCCGCCGGCCCCGCCGTTACCGCCGCTTGCGCCGAAGCTGTCGCCGCTGGCCCCGTCGCCGCCGATGCCGCCGTCGCCGCCGCTGGTGGGCGTGAAGCCGGCCTTCCCGTCGGCGCCCGCGGCTCCGCTGGGACCACCTGCGAGCCCGCCGGTTCCGGCCGCACCGCCATCGCCCACGTCGCCGCCGTTGCCGCCGGCACCGCCGTTGCCCGCCACGCCGCCGACCACCGCGCCATTGCCACCGGCACCGCCGTCGCCGGCCGCGCCACCGGCGCCGCCGCTACCGGCCTTGCCGCCGTCGCCGTCTTCGCCGACCAGGCCGTGCGCCGAGGCGCCGCCGAGCCCGCCGGCCCCACCATTGCCGCCGGCGCCGCCCGCGCCGCCATTGCCGCCCGCCTGCCCGGCTGTGCCGTTACCGGCGCCGTCGGTGACGCCGGCGTCGCCGTTGGCCCCGGCCCCGCCGGCGCCGCCGTCGCCACCCAGGCCGCCCTTGCCGCCGGCACCGCCATGACCGGCGTCCTTACCGCCGGCGCCGCCCGCGCCGCCCACGCCGCCGTGACCGCCGGCCTGGCCCGCGGTACCGGACGCCCCGGGTGTGGTGGCGTCAATGCCGGCGGTTCCGGCCGCGCCGTTGCCGCCGTTCCCGCCCGCTCCACCGTTGCCGACGGATCCGCCGGCACCACCCAAGCCGCCATCGCCGCCGTTGGTTCCCGCCACGATGGCGTCACCGCCGTTGCCGCCGGCACCGCCGTTGCCGCCGCTGGTGGGCGCTTTGCCGGCCGCGCCGTTAAGACCGTCGTTTGCACCGGTCCCGCCCGCTTGGCCGCCGACTCCTGCCGCTCCGCCCGCACCTGCGTCGCCGCCGGCGCCGCCCCAGCCGCCGTGGAACCCTTGAGTGGGACCTGCCAGTCCGTTGCTCCCGGCTCCGCCGTCGCCGCCGACCCCGCCGGCACCTCCGTTACCCGCGTTGCCACCGTTGGCGTCGGCGCCCACGATGCCGTTCGTCGACGCACCACCGGCTCCGCCGGCGCCACCATTGCCGCCGGCTCCACCGGCCCCGCCGTGGCCGCCTGACCCGCCGTTGGTGCCAATGCCGCCCCCGGTGGTGCTGCCCTGGCCGCCGTTGCCGCCGTCCCCGCCGTCGCCGCCGTCCCCGCCGCGACCGCCGATCCCACCGGCGCCGCCATTGCCGGACTTGGACCCACCGGCTCCACCGGCGCCGCCGGCACCGCCGTGACCGCCGGCCTGACCCGCCTCGCCGTTACCGCCCGAGCCACCGGCGGTAAACGGGGTAACGGTGCCTCCGGCGCCGTCGGCACCCGCAGCGCCCGCCGCACCGTCGCCGCCGGCCCCGCCGGCACCGCCGTTGCCCACCGACCCGCCGTTGCCGCCCGCCCCGCCGGCGCCGCCGCTGACACCGGCGGTGACACCGTGCGCACCATCGCCGCCGTCGCCACCATTGCCGCCACTGTCGGGCGTGAAGCCGACCTTCCCGTTGGCGCCATCGGTTCCGCTGGCCCCGCCGGCGAGGCCGCCGATCCCGGCCGCTCCGCCGTTGCCCGGGTTGCCGCCGTTGCCACCGGCCCCGCCGAAGCCGGCGATTCCGAGGACCTCGGCACCGTTGCCGCCCGCCCCGCCGTCGCCGGGCGCCCCGCCGGCACCGCCGCTACCGGCGTTCCCGCCGTTGCCGTCCGTGCCCACCGTGCCGTGCGTTGAGTCGCCACCGGCGCCACCGGCACCGCCGTGGCCGCCGGCCCCACCATCGCCGCCCTGTCCGCCGGCCTGGCCGACGGTGCCGTTGCCGTTGACATCGGTGACACCTGCGGCGCCGTGCGCACCGGCACCGCCGGCGCCACCGTCGGCGCCCAAACCGCCGGCGCCGCCGGCGCCGCCGTCACCGGCCTTCGATCCGCCTGCTCCGCCTGCTCCGCCGGCCCCGCCGTGCCCGCCGGCCTGGCCGGCCTTGCCGTCTTCGCCGGGGTCGACGCCGCTGGCGCCGACCTTGCCGACCGCGCCGTTACCGCCGTTGCCCCCATTGCCGCCGTTGCCGACCGATCCGCCATTGCCTCCGGCGCCGCCGGCCCCGCCGCTGACACCTGCGGTGACGGCGTGCGCGCCGTGGCCGCCCTGGCCACCGTTGCCGCCGCTGGTAGGCGTGTAGCCGACCACTCCGTTGGCGCCATCGGTTCCGGTGGCCCCACCGGCGAGACCGCCGACCCCGGCCGCGCCGCCGTTGCCCGGGTTGCCACCGTTGCCGCCGAATCCGCCGAAGCCGGCCAGCCCGCCGACCTCGGCACCGTTACCGCCGGCACCGCCGTCGCCCGGAGCGCCACCGGCGCCGCCGTTACCGGCGTTGCCGCCGTTGCCGTCGAGGCCCACCGCGCCGTGGGTCGACGCACCTCCCGTGCCGCCGGCCCCGCCGTGACCCCCGGCTCCGCCGTCGCCGCCGTTGCCGCCCTTCTGGCCGCCGGTGCCGTTGCCGTCGACGTCGGTGATCCCCGCCTCGCCGTGGGCACCGGCCCCGCCCGCGCCGCCGTCGGCTCCCGTGCCGCCGTGCCCGCCGGCCCCGCCGTCACCGGCCTCCGACCCGCCCGCGCCGCCGGCCCCGCCGGCACCACCGGAACCACCGACTTGGCCTATCTTGCCGTCTTCGCCGGGGTCGACACCGCTGGCGCCGGCCGCGCCGGCGGCGCCGTTGCCGCCGTTGCCGCCCGCGCCGCCGTTACCGACCGCACCGCCGTTGCCGCCGGCGCCGCCGGCGCCACCGCTGACGCCGGGGCTGACGCCGCTGGCGCCGTGGCCGCCCTGGCCGCCGTTACCGCCGCTGGTGACGGTGTTGCCGACGGCTCCGTTGGCGCCGTCAATGCCAGTGGGTCCACCCGCGATGCCGCCCATTCCACCGGCGCCACCAGCACCGGGGTCACCGCCCTTACCGCCGGCCCCGCCGTACCCGGCCACCCCATTGACCTCAGCGCCAGTACCGCCGGCCCCGCCGTCGGCGGGAGTTCCGCCGTCGCCACCGGCGCCCCCGCTGCCGCCGTTACCGACCTTGCCCGCGCCGCCGAACTGCCCGCCGGTGCCAGCCGCCCCGCCGTGCCCGCCTGCCCCGCCGATTCCGCCGGCTCCGCCGCTACCACCGGCCTGGCCGGGAGTGCCGTTGCCGTTGACGTCGGTCACCCCGGCTTCGCCGTGCGCACCCGCGCCACCGGCTCCACCGGCCCCGCCCAAGCCGCCGGCCCCACCGGATCCGCCCGTGCCGAACCACGGCGATGCGGCTCCGCCGCGACCGCCGTTGCCGCCGGCGCCGCCGGCCCCGCCTGCCTCGCCGTCGCCGCCGGACACCGTCGCGTCGGCGCCTATCGAGCCGGCCGCGCCGTTGCCGCCGACCCCACCGAAGCCGCCGTTGCCGTAGATGAGTCCGCCGTTGCCGCCGGCCCCGCCGTGACCGCCAGCGTCGCCGGGTTCGACGCCGAACCCGCCCGCGCCGCCGGCGCCGCCGAAGCCGATCACCCCGGCATGGCCGCCTTGACCACCGTTGCCGCCGAACTCACCGTTGCCGCCGGCGCCACCCATGCCCAGGAAGCCCGAGTTGCCACCGGCGCCGCCGTCGGCACCGTTGCCGCCGTTGCCGCCGCTGCCCAAGAAGAACCCGGAGTCGCCACCACGACCGCCGGCCCCGCCGGCCTCTCCCGTGCCGCCCGCGCCGCCGTTGCCGATGAACCACGTGTGGCCGCCGGCGCCGCCGCCGTTGCCGCGGCCGCCCGCGCCGCCGAGGCCGGCGAGCCAGCCGCCGGTACCGCCGTCGCCGCCGGATCCGATGGCGCTGCCGTTGCCGCCCGCTCCGCCGTTGCCGAACAACCCGGCATCGCCACCGGCCCCGCCGCCGACGGCGGCGCTGCCGCCGTTACCGGCGTTTCCGATCACGAAGCCGCCGTTGCCGCCGCGCCCGCCGGGCCCGCCGGTCCCGCCGTCGCCGCCGGCCCCGCCGAAGCCGAACAGCCCGGTGTCGCCGCCGCGACCGCCACCGCCGTCGCCGCTGCCACCCCAGCCACCGATGCCGCCCAGCAGCCCGCCCTTGCCGCCGTTGCCGCCGACGCCGCTGCCCACGCTGTTGCCGCCGTGTCCGCCGTTGCCCACCAAACCGGCGTTGCCGCCGTGACCGCCGCCGTTGCCGGTGCCGCCGAAGCCGGGGCCGCCGTAGATCAGCCCGGCGTTGCCGCCATTGCCGCCAGGACCGCCGAGCCCGCCGTTGCCGCCGTTGCCGCCGAAGCCGATCAGCCAGGCGGTGCCGCCATGGCCGCCGCCGACGGCGCTACTGCCGCCCGCGCCGCCGTTGCCGGCCAGGAACCCTCCGACGCCGCCGTTAGCGCCGGGTCCGGTCGTTCCGCCGTTGCCCCCGGCCCCGCCGTTGCCCAGCAACCAGGCGTTGCCACCGGCGCCGCCGCCGGCGTCGGCACTGCCGCCGTTGCCGGCGAAACCGCCCAAAAATCCTGCGTTGCCGCCCGCACCGCCGGGCCCGCTGGTGCCGCCGTTTCCGCCGAAGCCGCCATTGCCAAACAGGTAACCGCCGTTGGCGCCGGCGCCGCCGCCGAGGTCGCCGCTGCCGCCGCTGCCGCCGCTGCCGATCAGGTATCCGGCGTCGCCGCCGCGGCCGCCGGGCCCGTTACCGCCGTTACCGCCGGCGCCGCCGTCCCCGAACAGCCAGGCCCTGCCGCCGGTCCCGCCGCCGCCGTCACCGCTACCGCCCGCGCCGCCATTGCCAAACAGGAATCCACCGTTGCCGCCGGCATTGCCAACTCCACCGCCCGCGCCGCCCGCGCCCCCGGCTCCGCCGAAGCCGAACAGCCCCGTGCCGGCGCCCAATCCACCTGTAGCGCCCGCTCCACCAGGGCCGCCCGCCCCGCCGTTGCCCAAAATCCAGCCGCCCCGGCCGCCGTTCCCACCGACCTGTCCAGCGGCGCCGGCGCCGCCGGCTCCACCGTTGCCGAACAACCCCGCGTCCCCACCCGCCCCACCAGGAGCGTTGACCGAAGCCCCGCTGCCCCCGGCGCCGCCGTTGCCTAGCAGAAAACCGCCAGGTCCGCCACTCTGACCAGGTGCGCCGTCGGCACCATTGCCGATGAGGGGGCGCCCGAACAGGATCTGGGTTGGCGCGTTGATCAGGTCGAGCAGGGGCTGCAGAGGACCGACGTTGATGGCCTCGGCGGTGGCGTAGGACGCCGCCCCTGCGTTCAGTACCTGCAGGAACCGGACATGGTAGGCGGCGGCCTCAGCGCTGACGGCCTGGTAGCTCTGGGCATGTGCGCCGAAAAGTGCTGCGATGCTTGCGGATACCTCGTCCGCAGCCGCTGCCGCCAAGCTCGTCGTAGGTCCCACCGCGGCCGCATTTGCCGCCGTGAGAGCCGAAGCGAGGCTCGTCAGATCCGAGGCTGCCGACACGAGTGCCTCAGGAGCTGCGATCACAAATGACATGGCTCTACCCCGCTTCTTGTCGTCGACTCGTCGTGTCGGGAGAGACCTAGATGCTATTGAGCACGTGTGGCACACCACAGAAGCGAGACCTAGACGAAATGCAACCGTTATCGAATAGTTATCTCATCCGGACATCATCACGGGTCGCGTCAAATGCGTGGGCTTTTTTGCGGGTTTGATCAATATTTGAACATCGGGAAAAGACCGGGCCGGCTGGTGTAGTCGACGGGCCTGGGCGATGCCGACCAGGCAGTCGCCGCGGCGCAGCTTTAGGCCGTTGACCAGCGACTATGCTGTCCGCACGTCACCACGGCGCCACCATCGGTGCTCAAGCTGGGCTGGACCAACACGCATTTTGTGAACCCCACGGTTTCGTTTCCGGTAGAAACAAAATTGCACAGCTGGACGCGTAACTTTACTGGACATCGAGGGCGGAATCGTCTGCGTGTTAGACACGAATATGGCTTCGCAAATAACGTTTCGATAACGATCACCTAACGATTTGGTAGAAGCCCAAGCTCGTCTCGTCATCTCCGTATCCTGAGTCTTCCGTTGGGCCAGTCTTGTCGACTATTGGTTGGATCTCGGCTCTGCCGACGGTCCGCGGGTTTGATCCGAGTCAACCTGAGAGAGGGTGCGATGAATTTTTCAGTGTTGCCACCCGAGATCAACTCGGCGCGGATCTTTGCGGGTGAGGGGCCTGCGCCAATGTTGGCGGCGGCCGCGGCGTGGGACGGTCTAGCAGCCGAATTAGCTGCGGCCGCAGAGTCATTTGGTTCCGTGACGGCGGGACTCGCGGGCGGCCCATGGCAGGGCCCCGCTTCGTCGGCGATGGCAGCAGCGGCCGCTCCGTACGCGGGTTGGTTGAGCGCCGCGGGGACGCAAGCGGCCGAGGCCGGCGCTCAAGCGCGGGTGCTGGCGGCCGCCTTCGAAGCGACCATGGCGGCGATCGTGCATCCGGCAGCCGTCGCGGCCAACCGGTCCGAGCTGGTATCGCTCGTGCTGTCGAACCTGTTCGGATTCAACGCGCCGGCAATCGCGGCGACCGAGGCCAGCTACGAGGCGATGTGGGCACAGGATGTGGCCGCGATGATCGGCTACCACGTCGAGGCTTCCACCGCCGCCGCCGCGCTGAAACCATTTACGCAACTGCTGCAAAATCCTTCGGCATTGCTAAGTCAGGTGATCAGCGCGAGCCTGAGCAATTCTGTGGCCAGTGGTGTAGCGGCCGCGGCGACGGAAACGAAAACGCTCGCCGTCAACCTGGGATTAGGAAACTTAGGTAGCTTAAATATCGGCAATGGAAACGTCGGTAGCCTCAATGTCGGCAGCGGCAATTTCGGTAGCTTCAACATCCTGGGCTTCGGCAACCTGGGTGACAGCAACTTCGGCTTCGGAAACGTCGGCAACAACAACTTCGGCTTCGGCAACGTCGGCAACAACAACTTCGGTTTCGGCAACATCGGCGCCGGCTTGACGCCGGGCAACTTCAACATCGGCTGGGGCAACACCGGCAACAACAACATCGGGATCGGCAACACCGGCGACAACAACTTCGGCTTCGGCAACACCGGCAATGGCAACCAGGGTTTCGGCCTCACCGGTGACAACAACTTCGGCTTCGGCAGCCTCAACTCCGGCACCGGCAATGTCGGCCTGTTCAACTCCGGCACCGGCAACTGGGGCATCGGCAATTCGGGCACCAACAACACCGGCATCGGCAACACCGGTACCGCAAATACCGGTATCGGCAACTCCGGCATCGCCAACACCGGCTTCGCCAACTACGGCAATTACAACTCGGGCAGCTTCAACGTCGGCAACCTGAACACCGGCGACTTCAACATCGGCAACTCCAACACCGGTTGGACCAATACCGGCGACTCAAACACCGGTATTGGCAACACCGGCGATCTCAACACTGGCGCGTACCTCCAAGGCAACTACAGCACCGGGGTGTTCTGGCAGGCGGACTATCAGAGCCTGGCGCTCAATTACACCTCAGGCATTCCCCCCGTACCGCTGAACATCGGTGGCACCGTCGGCCCAATCGTCGTGTCGCCCATTAACATTTCCCCATTCCCGCTGGGTCTCGACGGCATTGTTGGTCCGATCGTTGTTCAGCCGATCACCATTCCGTCATTCCCGCTGGGCATCGACGGCGCCATCGGCCCGATCGTGATCGCGCCGATCGAGATTCTGCCGTTCCCGCTGGACCTCACCGGCGCCATCGGTCCGATCGTCGTTTCGCCGATCACGATTCCCACCTTCCCGCTGTCGCTGACCGGCATCATTGGTCCGCTGCGCATCCCGCCGATCGAAATCATCCCATTCCCTTTGACGTTGGGCGGCGCCGTCGGCCCGATCGTGATCGCGCCGATCGAGATTCTGCCGTTCCCGCTGGACCTAACCGGCGCCGTCGGACCGATCGTTGTTCCGCCGATCCACATCCCCGCAATCCCGTTGGGCATCAACGGCGATATCGGGCCCATTGGCATTGCGCCGATCGAGATCATCCCGTTCCCGTTGGAATTGGGCGGTACCGTCGGTCCGCTGGTCATCGCACCAATCAGCCTGCTGCCGTTCCCGCTGGAACTGGGTGGCACGATCGGCGGCATTACCATCCCGCCGATCAATATCACCGAATTCCCCTTGGGTATCGGCGGCACCGTAGGCGGATTCACCATTCCGTCCATCCATATCCAGGAAATCCCGCTGAGCATCAATGGCGCCATCGGCCCCTTCACGATTCCGCAGATCGACATTCCGGGATTCACCATTGGGCCCATCAATGCCACCATCGGCGACATCGATGTCCCGGGAATTCATATCAACGGCTTTGACATCACCGCCGGTCCCATCGTGGTGAATCCGATCGGTGTGAACATCAATATTGTTGGCAGCATCGGCCAACTTGGGCTGAGGGGGCAGATTCCCCGATTCGACATCATGTTGGGCGACATACTCTACGTCGTCGACATAGAGCATGGGTACCTCGGCCCAATCAACCTCGGCAATATCGATATTCGCCAAATGGTGCCATTGGAGCTCAGTATCACTGGCTCCACTCAGGCTATCAACATGCCGTTGTTCACCATTGGCGTTCCTAATATCAGCATCGATCCGTTCACCATTGAAGCCTTCAACCTGAGCAACCTTGAAGGCAGCATCGGACCGATTCATATCGATCCGATCAATTTCCCGGTGTTGACCCTGAATCTGACGGGATCTGTTGGTCCCATAGTCACCCCGCCCATCCACATTCCAGTCATCCCACTGAATCTCGGCGGCGCCATCGGCCCGATCATCACCCCGCCCATCAGTATTGCGCCGATAGACCTAGGAATCGGCGGCAGCATCGGGCCGATTGTGACGCCCCCCATCACCATCGGCGGCTTCCCATTGGGAATCAGCGGCACGATCGGGCCGATTGTGACGCCGCCCATCAATATTCTTCCGTTGCCGTTGAGTCTGGGCGGCACGCTTGGCCCGATTGTCACCCCGGAGATCACCATCGGTGCGCTCCCCTTGGGGGTAGGCGCCACGATCGGCCCGATCGTCACTCCGCCCATCACCATTGGCGCGCTTCCCTTAGAGGTCGGCGCAACCATCGGGCCGATCGTGACCCCGCCGATCGATATCATCCCGTTCGGCATTGAGGTCGGCGGCGACATCGGCCCGATCGTCACCCCGACGATCACCCTTAACCCGATCCCATTGGGCCTGCTCGGCAGCATCGGACCGATCAGCACCCCGGAAATCCGTATTGGCCCGTTCCCGTTGTCGCTGAACGGCCTTGTTGGTCCGATATCCACACCGGAGATCACCATCGGCGGCTTCCCGCTGACCCTTGGGGGCCTGGTCGGTCCGATCGTCACCTCGGAGATCGTCATTCCGATATTGCCGTTGGACCTCACCGGCAGTGTCGGCCCGATCGTCATCCCGCTCAACTTCCCGATGGCACCGGGCGTGGGCAACACCACGGTGGCGCCGTCGTCCGGCTTCTTCAACACCGGGGCCGGCGGCGGTTCGGGCTTCGGAAACACCGGTGCAGGCAGTTCGGGCTTCTGGAACGTCTCGGTGGGCGAGGGGCTCTCCGGCTTCAGGAACTTCGGTCAGCTGGTGTCGGGTGCGCTCAACCTCGGCAACACCATCTCCGGCTGGGGCAACATGAGCGCGCTCGGCCCCGCTCTGCCGGCGCTCACCTCGGGCTTCAACAACATCGGCAGCGAACTGTCGGGCTTGCTCTACCTGGGCACCGGATCTGCGGACCCGACGCTGCGGATCAACTTGGGCCTGGGCAACTTGGGTGGCCTCAATATCGGCAACGGCAACGTCGGCGGCGGCAATATCGGCAGCGGAAATCTCGGCAACTTCAACATCCTGGGCTTTGGCAACCTGGGTGACAGCAACTTCGGCTTCGGCAACGTCGGCGACAACAACTTCGGCTTCGGCAACTTCGGCAGCAACAACTTCGGTTTTGGCAATGTCGGCGCCGATTTCACGCCGGGCAACTTCAACATCGGCTGGGGCAACACCGGCAACAACAACATCGGCATCGGCAACACCGGCGACAACAACTTCGGCTTCGGCAACACCGGCAATGGCAACCAGGGATTCGGACTCACCGGCGACAACAACTTCGGATTCGGCAGCCTGAATTCCGGCACCGGCAATGTCGGCCTGTTCAACTCCGGCACCGGTAACTGGGGCATCGGCAACTCGGGCAATTACAACACCGGCATCGGCAACACCGGCACCGCAAATACCGGTATCGGGAACTCTGGTATCGCCAACACCGGCTTCGCCAACTTCGGCAACTACAACTCGGGCAGTTTCAATGTCGGCAACCTGAACACCGGCGACTTCAACATCGGCAACTCCAACACCGGTTGGTCCAACACCGGCGACTCAAACACCGGTATCGCCAACACCGGCGATGTCAACACCGGCGCCTTCATCCAGGGCAACTTCAGCACCGGGATGTTCTGGTCGGGCGATTACCAGACCCTGTCGCTGAATTACACCTCAGGCCTGCCTGCAATCCCGCTGGAATTGGGCGGCGGGTTGGGCCCCATCGTGGTTCCGCCCATCACCGTTGCCGGTATCTCCTTGGACCTCAGCGGCCTCATCGGTCCGATCGTGGTGCCGCCGATCACCATTCCGTCGATCCCGCTGGGGCTCGACGGTGGTATCGGCCCGATCGTGGTGCCGCCGATCGAGATTCTGCCGTTCCCGCTGGACCTCACCGGTGCGGTCGGGCCGATCGTGGTTCCGCCGATCAATATCCCCGCCTTGCCGCTGTCCCTGTTCGGCAGAATCGGTCCGTTGGTCGTCGCCCCCATCGAAATTCTGCCGTTCCAATTGGGTTTGGGCGGCGGTATCGGCCCGATCGTGGTGCCGCCTATCGAAATTCTTCCGTTCCCGTTGGACATCACCGGCGGGATCGGGCCGATTGTGGTGGCGCCGATTCACATTCCCGCATTCCCGCTGGGCATCAACGGCACCGTCGGGCCCATCGGCATCCCGCCGATCGAGATCGTCCCGTTCCCGTTGGCCCTCAACGGAACTGTCGGCCCGCTGGTTATCGCACCAATCAACATCCTGCCGTTCCCGCTGGAACTGGGTGGCACCGTCGGCGGCATCAACATCGCACCGATCAATATCACCGAGTTCCCGTTAGGGGTGGGTGGCACCGTAGGCGGGTTCACCATTGCGCCCATCAAGATTCCCGACTTCCCGCTGACCCTCAGCGCCGCCCTCGCTCCCTTCACGATTCCGTCGATCAACATTCCCGCGTTCACGATCGGCCCCATCGATGCCAGCATCGGCCCCATCGAAATTCCGGCGCTCGAGATCAACGGCTTCGACATCAGCGTGGGTCCCATCAATATCGATCAGATCGGACTCGCCCTCCTGGTGCAAGGTGGCATCGGCCAAATCGGACTGGCCGGGTCAATTCCCCGGTTCCCCTTGAACTTGGGCGTGGTAGAAATTGATTTGGGGCTGTTCAGCATACCCATCATCGATTTTGGTGAGGGCTATGTGGACCCCATCAATCTGAACAATATTTCTATTGTTCAAGAATCGCCGATAAGCCTCACCGTCCTCGGCAATTTATTGCCGGCGGGTATCCAAGAATTCGGCCTCAGCGTCCCGCCTATCAGGACTCAGGCGTTCACCATCCCCGCGTTCGGCCTGAACGACCTGCAGGGCACCATCGGTCCGATTCACACCGAGCCGATCAACGTGCCGCCAATCCCGCTAAACCTGGTGGGCTTCGTCGGCCCGGTCGTCACCCCGCCGATCCACATTCCGGTCATCCCGCTGGATCTCGGCGGCGCCGTCGGCCCGATCATCACCCCGCCCATCAATATTCCGGCGTTCCCGTTGGGCATCGGCGGCACGATCGGCCCGATTGTCACCCCGCCGATCACCATTGGCGCTTTCCCGTTGGGGATCAGCGGAACTATTGGCCCGATCGTCACGTCGCCCATCAGCCTTCTGCCGTTCCCCTTGGCCCTGGGCGGCACTGTCGGGCCGATCGTCACCCCGGAAATCACCATCGGCGCGCTCCCGTTAGGCCTGGGCGGATCTATTGGTCCGATCGTCACCCCGCCCATCAACATCGGCGCGCTCCCCTTGGCGCTCGAGGGCTCCATCGGCCCGATCGTGACCCCGCCAATCGAGATTCTTCCGTTCGGACTGGACCTGAGCGGCGGGATTGGCCCGATCATCACCGAGCCGATCATCATCAACCCGTTCCCGTTGGGTGTCGGAGCCACCATCGGTCCGCTCTCCACCCCAGAAATCGTCATCGGTCCGCTGCCGGTGTCGCTGGGCGGCCTGCTGGGTCCGATCTCCACCCCGGTGATCACCGTCGGCGGGATCCCGCTGACCCTCGGGGGGACGCTCGGTCCGATCGTCACTCCGGAGATCGTCATTCCGATTCTGCCGTTGGACCTCACCGGCAGCCTCGGCCCGATCGTCATCCCGCTCAACTTCCCGATGGCGCCAGGCGTGGGCAACACCACCGTGGCGCCGTCGTCCGGGTTCTTCAACACCGGGGCCGGTGGCGGGTCGGGCTTCGGGAACACCGGCGCGGGCAGTTCGGGCTTCTGGAACGTCTCGGTGGGCGAGGGGCTGTCCGGCTTCAGGAACTTCGGTCAGCTGGTGTCGGGTGCGTTGAACCTCGGCAACACCATCTCCGGTTGGTACAACATGAGCGGGCTGGATCCGATTCTGCCGGCGCTCAACTCGGGCATCGCGAACATCGGCAGCAAGCTGTCCGGCTTCCTCTACATGGGCGTAGGTCCGTAACGGTCCGTGTCGTAGGCGTCAGGACCCTAAAAGTCAGGGCCGGCCGGGGCGGCGGCGCGCATTGCCGCCGGTCTGACGCAGCGCCGTGCCGTAGTTCTTCCTGGCGGCGCGCCGCAACTGAAGAATCCTCGCGGTCCCGACTACCACCGTCAGCAAACCGCCGACGACGGCGGCCAGCAAGATTGCCACACCCAGCGGGAGGCTCCAGTGCAGGCCAAGGAACTGGAATTGCTGTGACGTCGGGTTCTGGGCGACAAAGATCAGCAACAGGATCAGGATGAGGAACCCGGCGGTCAACGCCGCCCACAGCGCACCGGCGCGGGTGAACTTGGCCGACGAGTCCGTGGGTACGGCGGGCGGGGCGGTCCGCGGATCCGCCCGTGGTTCGGGCTCCGGTGCCGGTTGGTCAGGCGGGCCAGGTGTGTTGCTGGTCATAGTGCCATCTTCGTCGCATCCGGTGCGGAATGAAACAAACCACGCGGGAACCCGCCGGATGCCCTATGCGGCGACGTCCGGTTCGGTGTGGCGCTAGTGTCGGCGGCATGAGGATGCTGCGACGCGCGCGTCGCAAGATGCTCGCCGCGACCGTCTTGCTGGGCACTGTGTGCCTACTCGTGGGTTGCGGCAGCGCCGACCCGCTCGGGTCGGTCACCGGCAATCTGAAATCCATCGTGGTTGGTTCGGGTGACTTTCCCGAGTCGCAGATCGTTGCCGAAATCTATGCACATGCGTTGCAGGCCAATGGGTTTGAGGTCGGTCGGCGGATGGGGATCGGCAGCCGGGAAACGTATATCCCGGCGCTCAAGGATCATTCCATCGACCTGGTGCCCGAGTACATCGGCAATTTGCTGCTGTACTTCGAGCCCGGGTCGACGGTGACCATGCTGGACGCGGTCGAATTGGAGCTCTACAAGCGGTTGCCCGGTGACCTGTCGATCCTGACCCCGTCCCCGGCGTCCGACACCGACACCGTCACCGTCACGAGTGCGACGGCGGCGGCGTGGAACCTGAAGACGATCGCCGACCTGGCGGCCCATTCGGACGAGGTGAGGTTCGCGGCGCCGTCAGCCTTCCAGACCCGGCCGTCGGGGTTGCCCGGTCTGCGGCAGAAGTACGGATTGAACATTCGTCCGGAGAATTTCGTGACCATCAACGACGGCGGCGGCGCCGTGACAGTGCGGGCATTGGTGGACGGGACGGTCACTGCGGCGAACATCTTCAGCACTTCCGCCGGGATACCGCAGCACCGGTTGGTGGTGCTCGACGATCCTCAGCACAACTTTCTGGCCGGAAACATTGTCCCGCTGGTGAATTCACAGAAGAAGTCGGACCTGCTCAAAGACGTCCTGGACGCCGTGTCGGCCAAGCTGACCACCGAAGGTCTGGCCGAACTCAATGCCGCCGTGTCGGGAAACTCTGGGGTGGACCCGGACGAGGCGGCACGAAAATGGGCGCGTGACAACGGCTTCGATCACCCGCTGCGGTCCTGAGATGATCCGCTTCGACCAGGTGAGCAAGGTCTATCCCGACGGCAATACCGCCGTCGACGCATTGAGCCTCGAGGTTCCCGCCGGAAGGTTGACGGTGTTCGTCGGTCCCTCCGGGTGCGGCAAAACCACGGCGCTACGAATGATCAACAGGATGGTCGATCCGAGCGCGGGCGTTGTCACCGTAGCCGGCACCGACGTTTCCACCGTCAACCCGGTGCGGCTGCGTCTGGGTATCGGCTACGTCATCCAGAGCGCCGGACTGATGCCGCACCAGCGGGTAATCGACAACGTTGCCACGGTGCCGGTACTCAAAGGGCAATCGCGTCGCGCCGCACGTGCCGCCGCCTATGAGGTGCTTGAACGTGTCGGGCTGAAGCGCGAAGTGGCAAGCCGCTATCCAAAGCAACTCTCCGGGGGAGAACAACAACGTGTCGGGGTGGCCCGCGCGCTCGCCGCCGACCCGCCGATCCTGTTGATGGACGAGCCGTTCTCCGCCGTCGACCCCGTAGTCCGCCACGATCTGCAGAACGAAATCCTGCGTCTGCAAAGCGAATTGCACAAGACCATCGTGTTCGTCACCCACGACATCGACGAGGCGTTCAAGCTCGGCGACGTGGTGGCCGTGTTCGCACGGGGCGGACGCCTGCAGCAGTGTGACACGCCAAGCCAGTTGCTTTCGCGGCCCGCCAATGAATTCGTCTCGAAATTCATCGGTTTGGGTCGCGGCTATCGGTGGCTGCAACTCATTGACGGTGCGGGGCTACCCATGCACGAGCTGGCGCGAATCCCCGCGAGCAGTCTCGGTGGCGAGCGTGATGGCGCGCGGCTGCACCAGGATTGGTCGCTGGTGGTCGACGACGACGGCAAGCCGGTGGGCTGGATTGACGCGGACGGACTGCGCCGGCACCGCGCCGGGGCGGCGTTGTCGGACAGCGTGGCCGTCGTCGGGTCGGTGTTTCGTCCCAACGGAAATCTCAGCCAGGCACTCGATGCGGCGCTGTCGTCGCCGTCCTCGCTGGGTGTCGCCGTGGACACCGACGGTCGCGTGATCGGCGGTATCCGGGCCACCGACGTGCTGACCGCATTTCAAAAAGGCAAGATGGCCGACGGCGAGGCCGAGACATGCACTACCTGATGACGCACCTCGATGCGGCGTGGGTGTTGACCGTGGTCCATCTACGGCTGTCGCTGGTGCCCGTGCTGATCGGGTTGGTTATTGCGATCCCGTTGGGTCTGGCCGTACATCGCGCGCCGACGCTGCGCCGATTGACGACGGCAGCCGCCAGCGTCGTGTTCACCATCCCGTCCCTGGCGCTGTTCGTGGTCTTGCCATTGGTCATCAAGACCCGAATCCTCGACGAGGCCAACGTCATCGTCGCGCTGACGGCCTACACCACGGCGCTGCTGGTGCGGGCGGTACTGGAAGCACTGGACGCGGTGCCCGCACCGGTGCGTGACGCGGCCACCGCCGTCGGCTATTCGAGGCTTGGTCAGATGCTGAAAGTCGAACTGCCGCTGTCGATTCCGGTTCTTATCGCCGGGCTGCGGGTGGTGGTGGTGACGAATATCGCGATGGTTTCGGTGGGTTCGGTGATCGGCATCGGGGGACTGGGCACCTGGTTCACCGCGGGATTTCAGACGAACAAGAGCGACCAGATTGTCGCGGGCATCATCGTGCTGTTCGTACTGGCGATCGTCATCGACGCGTTGATCAACGTGACCGGTTGGCTCATCACGCCGTGGGAGCGTCGCACCCGGTTCCAGCCGTTCAGATCCCCCGTCGTTGGCGGAGCGCGATGAACTTCATCCAGCAGGCGCTGTCGTACCTTTGCACCGCCCACAACTGGACCGGGCCCGTCGGCCTGGCGGCTCGCATCGGCGAGCACCTGCAATACACCGCGGTGGCCGTGGCGGCCTCGGCGGTGATCGCCATTCCTCTCGGTTTGGTCATCGGCCACACCGGTCGCGGCCGCCTGGTGGTGGTCGGGGCGGTCAACGGACTGCGCGCGCTGCCGACGCTGGGTGTGCTGCTGCTGGGCGTGCTGTGGTACGGGCTGGGCCTGGGACCGCCCATCGTGGCGCTGATGCTGCTGGGCATCCCCGCGCTGCTGGCGGGCACGTACGCGGGCGTCGCCAGCGTCGATCCGCTGGTGGTCGATTCCGCCCGTGCGATGGGTATGAGCGAGTCTCGGGTGCTTTTTCGGGTGGAGGTCCCCAACGCGCTGCCGCTGATGCTGGGTGGGCTACGTAACGCGACGCTGCAAATTGTGGCGACCGCGACAGTGGCCGCCTATGCGAGTCTTGGTGGGCTGGGTCGCTACCTGATCGACGGAATCAAGGAGCGCGAATTCCACATCGCGCTGGTCGGAGCGCTGTTGGTGGCTTTGTTGGCCCTCGTTCTCGACGGCCTGCTGGCGCTGGCGGTGTGGGCATCGGTGCCCGGTACGGGCCGGCTACGACGGGTTGTCGGGCGCCCAGATCGCGAAATTGACGTCGGAGTTATTGACAAAGGTGCCGCGGCAGCGAGATACGTCCTACGGTAGATACGTGAACGCAGCCTCTCCTGAACCAACGCCGCGCGTAATCCCGGCGATGTTGACCTGGCGCGCACAGGACTGTACGCGCATGGAGTCCGTGCGAGTCCAGTTGTCCGGCAAGCGGATTAAGGCAAATGGCCGCATCGTGGCAGCCGCCACGGACACCAACCCGGCCTTCGGCGCGTTCTACGAACTGCAGACTGACGAGTCCGGAGCCACAAAGCGATTCGGGCTGACGGTGACGCTGGCCGAGCGCGAGCGCCAACTCGCCATTGCGCGTGACGAAGAGAACATGTGGCTGATCACCGACCACCAGGGGGAGCGGCGTGCGGGTTACAACGGCGCGCTGGACCTCGACGTGGTGTTGAGCCCGTTCTTCAACGCGCTGCCGATCCGACGGCTCGGTCTGCACGAGCACGCGGAGTCGGTGACCCTGCCGATCGTCTACGTGAACGTGCCCTCGATGACCGTCACCGCCGACACCGTCAGCTACGCGACCGAAGGGCGACTGGACGGAATCAAGCTGCGCTCACCCGTGGCCAACACCACTGTCACCGTCGACACTTACGGATTTATCGCCGAGTATCCAGGCTTGGCAGAGCGGATCTGATCACCCCACCGGCCCGACCCGCGGCCGCCAACTGCTCGCGCCATCGCTCGGCGCCGATGGTGACGGTGATGATGTCCGAACGCGGGAAGCTCTCGTAGCGAACGCGCGCCGCGTGACCGGCGTCGACGAGATCGGCCACCGAGCCGTTGCATGCCAGCGACTCGCGGGCCCGGGTCAGCAGGTCGATGACGGTGTCGGTGACGGGGACCAGCTGGCTGGTGTTGCTTTCGCACATAGCGCGCACCAGATCCGGCGCGGTGCCCGCGACCCGGGTGGCGTCGCGGAACGATCCGGCGGCCAACGCGAACGCGAGGGGCACCTCGGCGGCGGTGACGGCGAGCGCCTCGGCGAGCAGGTGCGGCAGGTGGGAGATTGCGGCCGCGGCGGCGTCGTGTTCGTCGGATTTGGCGGGCACCACCACGGCGCCGCAGTCCAGCGCCAGCGTCATCACCATCACCCACACGTCCGGGTCGACGTGGTCGTCCACGCTGATCACCCAGGGGGCACGGTTGAACAACCCGCCATGACCGGCTGCCCAGCCCGAGTGGGCCGTGCCCGTCATCGGGTGGCCGCCGACGAATCGAGCCTGTAGACCGGCGGCGACAACCTCGTCGAGAACGGCGAGCTTGACGCTGGTGACATCGGTCAGCGGGCAGTCGGGCGCCGATTCGCGGATGTGGGCGAGCATGTTCGGCAGGGCCGGCATCGGGACGGCGAGCACGATCAGCGCCTGGGTCTCGGCCGCGCGGGCCAATGTCGCGGTCAGGTCGGTGCTGGCGTCGTAGCCCGCGGACGTGGCGCCCTGTGCCCCCTCGACGGAGCGGTTGTATCCGAAGACCTCGCGTCCCGCCCCGGCCGCGGCCCGCAGGATGGAACCGCCGATCAATCCGAGGCCGAGCACGCACACCGGAGGCCGCGCGACACTATTAGTCACGGA